>JANMTV010000248.1:0-6064 GCA_031390905.1 Ilumatobacteraceae bacterium
CGCGGAACACGCTATCGCGTTGCGTCCCAGATAATTTCTGCAACCGCGACAGCACACGGAAGCAGTACGGCTCACGCCATCTCCGGGATATTTCTCTCCCCCGAAGGCGAAGCGATCAAAGCCTACGTGCGTCAACCCCGCCAACAGCGAAAACCCGTGAGTTACCAAAGTGCGTTTCTCGATCAGTACCAGCCAAATCAAAGCGCCTATTTGCCCGAAACACTACGCGCCCAACTGCACACCTTGGGCCGCTCCCCCACTGCACACACACCTGCGGGCACCTTCGCGCGCGACATTTTGCAGCGCCTTTTGATTGATCTTTCTTGGGCCTCTTCCAGACTTGAGGGCAACACCTATACGCGTCTTGACACCGAACGTCTCATCGAGTTTGGCCACGCCGCAGAAGGCAAAGACGCGACCGAAACGCAGATGATCGTGAATCATAAATCGGCGATTGAATACCTCGTGCGCGCGACCGACGACGTGGGCGTGAACGCCGAAACCATCATCGCATTGCACGCGCTACTTTCCGATGGCCTCATGCCCGACCCACTCACTAGTGGCCGGATTCGCAACCGCGCCGTGGAGATTAGCGGCAGCGTCTATTTGCCGATGGCGGTGCCGCAACGGGTGGCGGAATTATTTGGCATCGTCATGAGCATGGCGGCTGAAATCAACGATCCGTTTGAACAATCCTTTTTCTTGATGGTGCATTTGCCTTACTTGCAGCCTTTTCAAGACGTGAATAAACGCGTCTCGCGTCTTGCCGCCAACATCCCGTTTATTCAACACAATCTCTGCCCGCTTTCATTCATTGACGTGCCGCCGCAGGACTACATTGACGCGGTGCTCGGCGTGTACGAGCTCACCCAAATTCCACTGCTTCGTGATGTATTCGTGTGGGCGTACGCGCGCTCCTGCCAGCAGTACGTGGCCGTGCAGCAACAGCTTAATCCCCCGGAACCATTTCGGCTTCGCTATCGCAGTGAATTAACCGCGACCATTCGCGCCATCGTAAGCGCCGGAAAGTCGGCGAGTGAATCTGCCCTACGCACTGCCACGCCGAAAACAGTGGCCGCAGAAGACCGCGCCCGTTTTATTGCGTTAGCGATGGAAGAATTCAAAACGCTGCACGCGGGTAACGCGATACGGTTTGGCTTGCGGCCACTAGAATTCGCCGCTTGGCTTGAACGCAAAGGCAGGCGCAGATAGTGTGCGAAAAGAGCGCCCCAACGTGGGTCACGCTTGGCTTTCTGCGTGGGTTTTGATTCTCCCATCCAACAAGCCGCCTGCCGGACTTAAAACTCCTCTGTGCCTACGTCTGCTTGTGCGGCGGCTGTGTAGCGTTGCCCCGTCACGGTGCGCTCATTGATTAAGGCGTCAAGCTTCGCTACGTGCGCCGCGCCGAGCTTCACATGGCACGCCGCCATATTCTCTTCAAGATGCGCCACCTGTGTGGTGCCGGGAATCGGGATGATGTTTTCATCTTTAGCGAGCAGCCACGCGAGTGCGAGCTGGCTCATGGTGCAGCCGACTTCACGTGCGATCGCGGCATAGCCATCAAGCAGCTTCAAATTTGCCGCGTAGGCCTCGGGCTGAAAGCGCGGCATGGGGCGGCGGATGTCTTTAGGGTCGAGCGTGCTTACATCGCGCAGGGTGCCGCCCAAAAATCCGCGTGCGACGGGGCTGAAGGCAACAAAGGTCGTGCCGAGTGATTTACAGGTGTCTAGCAATGCGATTTCTGGGTTGCGTGTCCAGAGTGAATATTCGGTTTGCATCGCGGCAATGGGGTGGACTTTATGCGCGCGCCGCAGCGTTTCTGCGGATACTTCAGAAAGCCCGATGGCGCGGATTTTTCCGTCACGTACGAGATCGGCCATCGCACCGATGCTCTCTTCAATCGGCACGTTTTTGTCGAGACGATGCAGATAATACAAATCAATCACATCAGTTTGTAAGCGCTTTAGTGCGTCCTCGCAGGTGCGCTTGATCGTGGCTGGGGTGCCGTCGATTACGCGTTTGCCGTCGATGCCGGTCATACCGCATTTGCTGGCGAGAGTGAATTGTTTGCGGTGCGGTGAGAGCACTTTTCCGACCAAATCCTCATTCGCGCCGAAGCCGTAGAGGGCGGCGGTGTCGAATAGGGTTACGCCGAGATCGAGTGCGCGAAGAAGCACGGCTGACGCGGCCTCTGGCGTGGGCGGCACGCCATAGGCGTGCGAGAGATTCATGCAGCCTAGGCCAACGGCAGCGACTTGGAAGGGGCCTAACTTGCGTTGGGGGAGCATGCTATCGCGCTTTAAAAAACTGCTGCTCAAGCGTGTGCATCACGCGATAGCACGGCAGCACTTGCGCGACACTCGCGTTCGGCTCACGGCCTTCACGGATGGCGGCAAAAAATTCGCGGTCTTGTAGCTCGATTCCGTTCATCGACACATCAACCTTGCTGACATCAATTTTATTTTGCTTGCCGTCGGTGAGGTCATCGTAGAGTGCGAGGTAAGTGCCTGTATCACCGATGTAGCGGAAGAATGTCCCAATCGGCCCGTCGTTATTGAACGAGAGGCTTAGCGTACATACCGCGCCACTTGCTGTTTTTAATTGGATCGACATATCCATCGCAATGCCGAGCGTTGGGTGGATGGGGCCTTCGATGCCATTGGCGGCCACAATCGGGCTGCCGGTTTGGTAGGAAAATAAATCAATCGTATGTGCGGCGTGATGCCATAGAAGATGATCCGTCCAGCTACGCGGGCCGCCGGCAGCATTGATATTGGTGCGGCGAAAAAAGTAAGTCTGCACATCCATTTGCTGAATGTTGAACTGGCCGGCCTTGATCGTGTTGTGCACCCACTGGTGGCTCGGGTTGAAGCGGCGCGTGTGACCGCACATGGCGACGAGGCCGGTTCCCTCCTGCTTGGCCACGACGGCGAGCGCGTCGGCGAGGCTGTCGGCGAGCGGAATTTCGACCTGGACGTGCTTGCCGGCGTCGAGGCAGGCGATCGTCTGTTCGGCGTGCATTTGCGTGGGTGTACACAAGATCACCGCGTCGACGTCGTCACGCTCGAGGGTGTCGGCCAGTTCGGTCGTGACGTGACCGATGGCGTATCGCTGGGCGACCTTTCTGGTCTTGTCGAGAGTTCGCCCGACGAGCGAGGTCACCTCGACACCGTCAATGTTGGCCAGACCGTCGAGATGCTTGACCCCGAACGCCCCGGCACCGGCAAGCGCAACCCTGATCGTCATATTGACCACCGTACCGAATGACCGTGCCGAAAGACTCGATCGCGGAACTGCCTGAAGTGCCGCCTAGCCGTCGGGATCGGTGTGTTCGCGCGCCGGCCCAAGGTAGTTGATGATTTGAATCTGCGGTTCGTGCGGCTCCGGTCACCGCGATCGGCAGCGTCCCACAAACCCGCTGACCAGCTACCCGGGTCACTTTGTCGCGGGTGCGCTCCACCTCGACAAATGCGTTCATCTCCTGATCAACGGGAACGACGCGATCGTCCGCTGGTTGATCGGCCCGATCGTGTTGAACACGGCGCTGGCCCACTCGACCAAGCGTTCGCGACCAGCTTTTGGCACACGTCATACGGATCGTTGAGCAGTTCGTCGCTATAGAGATCGTGGGCGGTAACCGGTGCCTGCATTGGTTGTCCTCTCAAGTCAGCGTGTCGAATGTTTCGGCGATCCAGTCGGCAATGAAGTCTCGAGCGTTGGCAAGGTTGTCGCAGCTCACGTGTTCGACCCCGCCCGTGCGTTCGTCGAAGATCTTCAACTCGCGTTTCGGCGAGTTCACGAGTTGGTCGTACGTCTGGTGCGCATAGTCGACATTGATCTGGCGGTCTTTGGCACCGTGCGTGACGAGCAACGGGACTCGGATTCGGTCGAGCACGCCGTCAAGCGTCACCCGTTCGCTGATCGCAAGGAAGTCATCGAGGTCGGAGGCACCCCACGCCCACATCACGTGGGCCCAATAGTGCGGAACCGGGTTCTCACCTTCGCGTCGCATTCGCTGGCGCTGGACCTCACCCCAATTGTGGTTGGCGCCCCACACTGCACCGAGCGCAAATCGCGGTTCGAAGGCGACGGCGCGTGGGACGTAATACCCTCCCAACGAGATGCCGGTCAGCCCGATCCGGGCGGCATCGACGTCATCGCGGGTCTCGAGATAGTCGACGACGACCGAGGCCCAGATTTCCGAGTTGTACACCGCCGGCATCGCATACGTACGCAGCGCCTCGCCGCTACCGGGTTGGTCGATGTGCAGCGTCGACACACCACGTCTGGCAAGTTCACGACCCAGCCTGGTCCAGACGAGCATCTCCTTCGACGAATCGAGACCGTTGACGAACACCATCGTGGGATGTGGACCGTCAGTTCCGGCCGATGTGAACCAGCCGGCGATGATGCCTTCACCGTAGGGGATCTCGACGCGTTCCAGGTTGTCGCCTCCTAGCGTCGCTGCCCGTCGAAAACTCTCCTGACCTTTTCGGAAGACCTTCATTCGATGAGGGTCGCCATGAGGCTGCATGCGCTCGGCCGTCTGGTAGTACAACGACGCCCGGTGCAGTTTGGTGCTCGCCGAGAACCGGCGATCGACAGTCTCGTCCTCTTCAGCCAGTTCGCTCAGCTTGTCCGCCATCTCCTCCCACCGGACCATGAAATCGGTGGTCCCCAAGTCGGATCCTTGCTCGGCGGCCTCACGAAGGGGCCGACACATTTCGTCGATTTCGCCGATCTGGGCACCACTCTCCATGGCGATCGCCACTGACAGGTTCCACACGTAGTTGCCGGGGAAGTATTCGAACATTGCGCCAACCTCCCTTATCGAGGGGGCGCCACGAACATGCCGCGGTCGGGAGTGTTGAACGACTTGGCTGCGACATCAGGCCCCATCGGGTTCGCCGTGCCCCACTGGTCGGCAACGTTGGGCATAGCCAGGCTGTATTCGTGCGGCACCCACGTGGCCTCGTCGATCACGTCCATCTCGGTCGTGTACTCGACCGTGTTGCCGACCGGGTCGAGGAAATAGGAGAAAGCGTTGTCACCGGCAAGATGACGGCCAGGCCCCCAAACCAACTCGGTGCCGGCGCGCTTGACCCGGCCAGTACCGAGCAGATACTCGTTGAGGCCGCGCATCTCGAACGACAGATGATGCAGCGACGGATGCATGCACCGGACGATCGCGATCGAGTGATGCTGCGAGTTGCAACGCAGGAACCACATCAGATTGCCCATCCCTGGCAACGTCAAGATGTCGGAAACCGCGAAGCCAAGTTGGTCGACATAGAAGTCAACCGACGCTTCCGGTTGAGCGGAGTTCAAGACGACATGCGACAGCTTGACGGGGATGCTTTCACCGACACCGACCTCACGCGACACACGGGTGTCGACATCGGACGTGACTTCGAGCGTGCGACCCTCACTGTCGAAGAACCGGAATCCATAGCCGCCACCAGGACCCTCGATCCTGCCGGGCTCCGACACCAGCGTGACGTCGGCCGATCCGAGTTGGGCCGCAAGTGCGTCGACGTCTGCCCGATCCTTGGACCCGAACGCGACAATATCGACTCGCTTCTCGTCGGCCGATCGAAGCCGCATGATGTACGGCTCGGTTGAGCCCTCGGCAACCAGGTAGCTAACGTCCCCGTCGTCCCCGACGACCGAGAGCCCCCATGTATCGCTGAAGAAACCCCGGGAAAGATCGAGGTCCGGAACCGCCAGGTCGACGTGTCGTAGGTGAGTGATCAAACGGTCAGGCATACGGTGCAGCTCTCTTGCTCAATGGTCATTGATCAACACTCCAATCGTGATGGCCGGCGGCGAGGGAAGCGCCAGCCGTCGACGAAACAGCACAGAGCCGCACGGCGGGAGCAGCCAAAGCGAAGCGGAGGCAAGTCCCGACCATCGAAATGTCAGTCATGCTGGCTCCATGAGGGTCGAGGCGGTACCGGCGATCAAGCCCGGCACGTTGGCCTCTCGATTGTGTTCGAGCAGCCATGTGCAGAGTTGAACCGAAGCATCGACCACGGTGCGAACCCGTGAATACCTGCGTTCGGCG
>JANMTV010000253.1:0-2487 GCA_031390905.1 Ilumatobacteraceae bacterium
GGTGCGACCGGGTACGTCGGCTACTCACGGGAGCGCAATCTCGGTCCCGGGCCTGATCGCGTGCTCCGATTTCGTGTGCCGGCGGGCTCGACGCTCGTACACGATCTCGTGCGAGGTGACGTCGAGTTTGACAATCCGACGATTGAGGATTTCGTGTTGCTGCGTAGCAATGGCACACCGGTGTTCTTGCTTGCCAACGTCGTCGACGACATCGAGATGGCGATCTCGCATGTCGTGCGCGCCGAGGAGCACCTACCGAACACGCCTAAGCAGCAGATGATTTGGCGGGCGCTCGGTCACGAGCCTCCGGTGTGGGCCCACGTTCCGGTGCTGGTCAACGAGCAGCGGAAGAAACTGTCGAAAAGGCGCGACAAGGTCGCCTTGGAGCAGTATCGCGACGAGGGCTATCTGGCCGACGCGATGGTGAACTACCTGATGACATTGGGCTGGTCGCCCGGTGATCACGAGATCGTCTCGTGGTCGCAGATCGAGCCGGCCTTTCGGTTGCAAGACGTCAATTTGTCGCCGGCCTTCTTCGACGTCAAGAAATTGGGTGCGTTCAACGGCGAGTACATCCGGATGATGTCGGTCGATCAACTCGTCACCGCCTGCGATCCGTGGATTCCGGCCGAATGGGATCGCGCCAAGTTCGCTGAGATCGCGCTCCACATCCAGCCCCGACTGGTGACGCTGGCCGACGCTCCCGGTGTGGTCGACTTCTTGTTCCTCGCTGATCCGGTGATCGATCAAGACTCGTGGGATAAGACGTTTGGCGCCGACTACGCAACGCCATTGCTCGGACAGGTGACGGAGGCGTACGAGACGTGTGCGTGGGACCACCTGTCGCTCAAGACGGCGATGGAGGACCTGATGGTGTCGTACGAAATCAAACTCGGTAAGGCATCAGCAGGCACACGCGTGGCGATCACCGGCCGAACCGTTGGACCTCCGCTGTTCGAGGCACTCGAAGTGATGGGTCGCGACGAATCGCTGCGCCGGATGCGTGCCGCACTTCAACGCCTGGCTGGTTGATGGACCGTCGTCGCTGGATGCAGGTCGTGCTGGGTGTTGCGGCGCTGCTTATCGTGTATTACCTGGTGAGCCTGATCCAGGTCGTCGCCGCTGCTCGCTCCGACGACGCCGACAATGTCGGTTCCGTTGATGCAATCGTCGTGCTCGGTGCCGCTCAGTACGACGGCCGTCCGTCGCCGCAACTTGCAGCGCGTCTCGACCATGTCGTCGACCTGTGGTCGAAGATGGGGTCGGATTTGGGGTCGGATTTGGGGTCGGATTTGGGGTCGGAGGGCCTGGCGACGCATGTGATGGTGACAGGTGGCAAGCAGCCGGGGGACCGGTTCACCGAGGCTGAGGCGTCGCAGCGATACCTCGTTGAGCGCGGGGTGCCGGCGGAGGTGATCCTGTTAGAGGACTCCGGCTCGACAACCTATGAATCGCTTGATGCGGCTGCCGACGTTCTGAAGGCAGCCGGGTTGAACCGGGTGTTGCTCGTGACCGACCCGTACCACGCCCTGCGCACCAAGCTCACGGCCGATGAGGTCGGATTGGACGCGCATGTCTCGCCGACGCCGACCAGCGTGGTCGGCCGATGGACATCGGCAAAACGCCAGGTTTTCGAGGCCGCCGGCGTGGCGATCGGTCGGGTGATCGGCTTTGGTCGGCTGAGTGGCCTCACCGGGTGATCCCGGTACAATCGGCCGTCGCTCCAATGGGGTGTGGTGTAATTGGCAACACAACAGTTTCTGGTTCTGTCATTCAAGGTTCGATTCCTTGCACCCCAACCAAACCGGCTCGCCGGTTCACATAGCTCGACGTCGACGGTTCGCCGCTAGCGTCGGGTGCGTAGCTTGGCCCGTTCGTCTAGAGGCCTAGGACACCACCCTCTCAAGGTGGCGGCACGGGTTCGAATCCCGTACGGGCTACCAAGAAACCCCAGGTCAGAGCCACTCTACGGAGTGGCTCTTCTGGTTTTCAGCCCTGCTGCCAATGGCGTGCCAATATATGCAGCCAGTATGCAGCAGGGAGAATGGCAGATGAAGGGCTTCATGCGTCAACGAGGCGAGTCGTGGGAACTGCGTGTGTTTCTCGGCTACGACCCGGTCAGCGGCAAGCAGCGCTATGCCACTCGATCGGTTCGAGGTGGCAAACGTGAGGCGCAGCGAGTGCTCCGATACTCCGTATTGGCCTACCAGCAGTACGCAAGTCGGCAGCTTCCGCTGTTGGTGCTGACGTGGTGCAATACGCGTTCTTGTCTGGCGCGATTTGGCGTAGGCTGGCGGTATGCGATTCGAGCGCATCAACGTTGATCATCTGATTATGGGTGGCGTGCCATGTATCACGGGAACTCGGATTCCCGTCGCGACGGTAGTGTCGTTGGTGGCCGAAGGCTTGACCGTTGAACAGATTGTTGAGGGCTACCCACAGCTTCATGTCGATGACGTTCGTCAAGCACTGCAGTTTGCGGCCGAG
>JANMTV010000270.1:0-1869 GCA_031390905.1 Ilumatobacteraceae bacterium
GCTGCTCAAGCGCGAGCTCCGCGAGCGCTACTGGCCAAGCTGACTATCGTGAGGCGGCGAGCCCGAGCACGTGTCGCATCACCGCCGTGAGTCGACCAGCGGCATCGGATGTGTACCGTTCGGCTCGCCAGGCGACATACCCGTCAGGGCGTACGAGCGAAGCACCAGACCGGCCGATCCCGTAGCTCACGCAGAAGTCAGCGCCGGCGTCGCTGTCGACGGTGTGGGCAATGATCGGCAGACCCGCATCAGATCCGGCAGCCTCTGCTGCCTGAGACCACGACCCGCCATCCGGCCCGGTGATCAGCACGAAGTCACCGACATACAGATCGAGCGTGGAGAGCGCTTCGCCACCACGATTCAACGGCACATGAGGTGCTCGCGTGCCTGGCAGGCCGCGCGACTGACGTGGATCGATATCGATCGCCCCGTCGTCGATGAAACCATCGTCAGGCACAACAGCGGATGAACGGTAACGATTGAACTCGACGTGCATGTCGGGCACAGCCTCGTGCATACCGTCGGTTCCGAGATCTGGATCCGAGCGCAACACATATCGGTTGTAGGCCTGCTCGATCGCCAGCACCCCAGCGGGCTGCCGCTCGGCGTTGTATGTGTCGACGAGCGACTGTCCGGCAAGTCCTTTCGTCACGAGGGCCACCTTCCAGGCGAGGTTGTGGGCATCTTGAATGCCGGTGTTCCCACCGAATCCGCCCGTCGGCGGCATCGTGTGGGCCGCGTCGCCGGCGATGAATATCCGACCACTTTGGAATGTGGTCGCCGCCTCGGCGACAGCGCGCCACTTGTCGACGTCCTGGACGTCGACCTCGAGATCGGGGTCACCAACCGCATCGCGGACAAGTTGCACGGCGACCTCGTCGGTGACCGTGTCGGCGACGAACCGCGCCCCCGGCTCGCCGATGTCACCAACCGTGAACACAACCAGGAAGCCGCCAAGCCCGGTCTTCTCCAAACGGAAGAACCCGCGGACGTTTGGATTGTTGACGTAGATCACGCCGAGGTTGCGGCCGCGCAGCGCCTGCGAACAATCCGCACGGAAATAGATCGTGATGCTGCGCGACAACAGCCCATGCCCGATCATTTGGATCCCGAGCCGTTCACGAATGGGGCTGCGGTTGCCGTCGCAGGCGACGACGTACTGTGCTCGAATCTGACGCTGGGTGCCGTCGTCGAGGTTGCGGACCGTAGCGGACACGCAATGGGAGTCCTGCGAGAGGTCGACGAGTTCCGTTGCGTATTCGTAGCGTGCACCGAACTCCCGCGCCCGTTGGAGTAACAGTGGCTCCAACACCTGCTGGGGCATGAACAACCGCCGAGCCGGGCTGACGTCCTCGACGCCTTGATTGATGTTGGGGATGTATTGGGCGATCTCGCGGCCGGCCAACGTCTCGACGGCGTTCAAGCCGCCGTCGGCGTCGTAGAGCGCCAGCGCGGCCGCCCGCACCCTGTCTTCGATCCCGGCGGCGCGCATCAGTTCGATCGTTCGGAGCTGGAAATAGCCGGCGCGCGGGTGGATCGCTGTGCCGAGGTGTTTCTCGACCCCGTGCACCTCGACTCCGCGTTGGGCGAGAAACATCGAGGTTGCCAGTCCGACCAGACTTCCACCGATGACGAGCACCGGTACATCGACAACGTGTGACTCCGCTGACTGCGCCATGCGCGACCCCCTCGGGTCACTCTAGAACAGCGGCGACGTGATCGGCGACCGAGCGCTCGAGATGACGTAGGTAATCGGTTGCGTCAGGAAGCATGTCGCGGTCTGCGGTGAACATGAACGAGAAATCACCACAGAAACTCGTCACACAGTGGAACAGGCCGATCCCGTCGATCAACGGTACGCACCCGGTA
>JANMTV010000355.1:0-7606 GCA_031390905.1 Ilumatobacteraceae bacterium
TCATCATCAATACGGCGTCGATCGCTGCATTCGAGGGCCAGATCGGACAGGTTGCCTACACCGCAGCGAAGGCCGGTGTTGCTGGGATGTGTTTGACGATGGCTCGCGATCTTGGTGGCGTCGGAATCCGGGTCAACGCGATCGCGCCAAGTTTGTTCAACACGGGTGCCACGGCAAAGATCCCCGACGAGTTCGCCGCCGCGTTGACCCGCGATGCAGCGTTCCCGAAACGAATGGGCAAACCCGATGAGTACGCCCGATTGGCGTGCGCGATCATCGAGAACCCGATGCTCAACGGCGGCACGATTCGGCTCGACGCCGGCCAGCGATTCGCACCGAAATGAGTGATCAAGTGATCGACCAACGGCGTCTCCCGTTCGAAGGTGCAACCAACTTCAGGGACCTCGGCGGGTACTCGACTGCCGGTGGCGGCACGACCCGCTGGGGTCTCGTCTATCGCGCCGACTCGCTGCATGCGCTCACTGCTGCCGACGTCGCGTTGTTCGAGCGAATCGGGACGCCGACCGTGTTCGACCTACGTCGCGACGAGGAACGCGAGGTCCGCCCTGGCCCGTTTCCGACGGTACACGTCTGTATTCTCAGCCAACTCGACAACGGTGGTCAGCCGGCCGATCGAACTGCGTTGGTCGAACACGAGCACGGCGAGCAGCTCCTCAGAAATCTCTATCGCGGGATGCTGTCACACGCCGGGCCGGAGTTCGGGCGGATGTTCACGATGATGGCGGAACCGAATGGGTTGCCTGCTGTGTTCCATTGTCACGCCGGCAAAGACCGCACAGGCGTCGCCGCCGCGCTCCTGTTGGAGTGGCTCGGCGTTGACCGGAGAACCGTGCTCGACGACTACGTGCTGACACTGACGTATCGCCCTCGAAGCGAGCAGGAAAGTTCGTATCAGCGGATGCTCGACATGGGCATGGGCCCCGAAGCTGCCTCGGCCGTACTGGGTGCCCCTCGCTGGGCGATGGAAGAAACCCTCCACGATCTCGATGAGATGTATGGCGGAGTCGAGGCCTACCTCACCGGTCAAGCCGCGATGAGCCGCTCCAGCTTGGAGCGGCTCCGCGAACTCTTGGTTGAGTAGAACGAAATCAGGCTGCGATCAGATTGCGAACGTGCAGTCGACCGCTCTCGATGACCTTCACGAACTGGTCGGGGAGTCGGGCCTCGATCTTCTCGGTGTACGGCTGGATACGACCCTGAAACTGAGCGACGCGGACGGCACCGATCAGCTTGGCATCGTTGAGGATTGCCTTGACGCCACCAAAGTCTGGGCGCTCGGTGAGGATTGCCTTGACGCTGTCGAGGTTGACGGCCGGGAACTGACGGATCTGCTTCTGGACGACGAACGGCATGCCGATCGAGGTCAAGGCGAAGTCACGAGCGAAACTGGCGGCGACGTCGGCCTGTTCGGTGACGGTCTCGACGGCTTCGGCGACGAATGCCTGAGCTGCGGCGACTGGCTTCGCAGCTGCCTTCTTGGCGACTGGCTTCCTGGCGGTGGTGTTGGTTGCGACCATGGTGATGACTCCTTGTGAGTGCGACACCGGCTCGGTGTCTGAGATCATCATACGCTGGACTGCTAACTTTTGCAAGCACTCGCTTGCAAATGTGACGGATGTCTCCACGTCACGTCGGCGTGGTGGTCAGCGTGGTGGTCAGCGTGGTGATGTCTCCGAGGGACCTCAGAAGATCGTTGAGGTGGGTGCAGGTCGAGGTGCCTCGCAGGTCGGTGCGAACGAACTGCCTGACGTCGTCGACGTGTTGACCGGCGATTCGCCAGGCGCTCGCCCCGGTCGGCGCGGATCGACTCCATCATGGTGCCTTCGTTGCGCCAGCCCGAACAGATATCGGCCTTTGGCCCCTCGCCAGATCGCACGGCCGCGTCACCGCTGTAGAGCATGGCGTAACCCGAGATCAGCGCCGCCACCGGCAGGTCGTCGAGCAGCAGCGCAAGAGCCGTGCCTGCGCCAACCTCGTGAGGGAGTGCCTGATGCACCGCATCTCGGAACCCTGCAGCGACGGGTCGCCCGATTAAACCCTCGGTTGCCTGGCGACCTGGAGTGGTAGCCAACTCGCGTAGTCCCCGGTCCGGACCTACCACTGCGTGTACACGTGCCGCATCGGTAACGTATGTTTCTTCGGCGTAGGTGACCAGATCGCGGGCACCGCCGCTGAGAATAAGTGCATCCGATCCGAGCACGATGTCGATATGGCTGGTGGGGCGAATCGAGCCCGACCGGCGCTGAGGTGAGAACGCGATCGGAGCGCTCATCGCGCTCGGCTGTCGTTCCGCTTTGTCACTTTCTGACACAATCGTCAACAATAGGGGACATGCACCTGGCATCGCTGGTCGAGATGGTCGAATCGGGCTTCGACGAGCGAATTCTGCTCGGCGGTTCCGGCGATCAGTCGATCACCGGTGCGCGGCTCGGACAGCTCGTCCGTGCTGGTGCCAGCACCATCGAGGGTCGCCTCCAGGCAGTCGTGTACGTCGGTGAGAATCACCCGCAATTGCCGGTGGCGTTGTTCTCGGCGGCATGGGCGGGTGTTCCCTTCGTGCCAGTCAACTACCGGCTCGAAGGTAAACAACTCGTCAGTCTGATCGCCCGACAGCCCGGTGCGCTCGTGCTCGCCGACGCGGCCACTGCCGCTCGGATTGCCGGTGACGTCGAGGTCCTCGTGTTCGACGATTGGCTGGCTGCGCTCCCAACCGACTTCGAGCCGATCGACCCTCCGTTCGACGACGATGACGTGGCGATCGTGCTGTACACGAGCGGAACAACATCCGAGCCGAAGTCTGCCCTGTTGCGTCATCGACACCTGATGGCCTATCTGCTTGGCTCGGTCGAGTTCGGTGGCGCCGGTGAGGACGAGGCGGTGTTGGTTTCGGTTCCGCCGTACCACATTGCCGGGATTGCAAACCTGTTGTCGAACATGTTCGCCGGTCGCCGGCTCGTGTACCTCCGTGCGTTCGACCCGCATGTATGGATCGACACGGTTCGCGATGAACGCGTGACGCACGCCATGGTCGTTCCCACGATGCTGGCCCGGATCGTCGACGCCATCGGTGGCACCGATGCCGACGTGCCGACCTTGCGTTCGATTTCGTACGGCGGTGCCAAGGTGTCCGATCGCGTGCTCCGATCGGCGCTGCGGGCATTCCCGACGACCGGCTTCGTGAATGCGTACGGCCTCACCGAGACGGCCTCCACGATTGCAGTGCTCGGACCTGACGACCATCGAGCGGCGATCTCGTCCGACGATCCCCTACTCCAACGAAGGCTCGCCTCGGCAGGTCAGGTGTTACCGATGATCGAGATCGAGATTCGCGACGAACTCGATCAGCCGCTTCCTGCTGGCGAACCGGGGGTGATCTACCTGCGCGGCGAACAGATTTCCGGCGAGTACTCGACTGGAAGTTTGCTCGACGCCGACGGCTGGTTCTGCACCCGCGACCGCGGATTCGTCGATGACGGTGGCTACCTGTTCATCGAAGGTCGTGTCGACGACACGATAATTCGCGGCGGCGAGAACATCGCCCCTGCAGAAATCGAAGAAGTCCTACTCAAGCATCCGGCAGTGATCGAGGCTTGCGTCGTTGGCGTTCCTGATGACGAGTGGGGCCAACGGATCGCCGCCGCCGTCGTCCTCCGGGCCGGGATGACCGTCGGACCGGAGGAACTCCGCGACAGCGTTCGTGCTGAACTGCGTGGGTCGAGAACTCCCGAGACAATCGTGTTCCGCGAGTCGCTTCCGCATACTGAAACCGGCAAAATGCTGCGGCGAGTTGTGCTGCAGGAACTCTCACAACCCGAACCGTCTGCATCCGAACTGTCCTCATCCGAACAGGAGCAACAATGTCGATGACACTCAAGCCAGGTGCCCGTTTGTTGAGCGCCGTGTGCGCCACCGAATTGATCGCTGTCAAGGTGCCAGCGGGCGAGATCGCGATCACGATCGGCGGTTCCGCTCCGGTGCTGAGCGCTGCCGACCGTGACGGTTCAGGGTCGGTCGCTGACGGTCACGGTGGGGGTGCCTCGATGGGTAAGCGCTATGTCGATGAGGGCAACACGCTCGAGTAGTTGTGCACGAAGGCCGGCGACGGCGTCCCGGCGCTCGGAGGGGTCGTGCTGGAAATCAAGGACGCCAAGCCGCTCCCCGCCAGCGACTGACGTCACATTCGATGGCGTCGATCAGGTGCCACTTGAGCGCTGTTGCTGCACTGATTGATTGTCCCGTGAGGGCGAGATAGGCCGTTCGCTGGCGACCAATTCTTTTGGTCAGACTGACGGTTCCTCCGGCTCCTGGGATCAGACCAAGACTGACTTCTGGAAGGGCGATCACCGTATCGGGGTGGGCGACGACATGACCGGCGAAGGCAGCCATTTCGATGCCGCCGCCCAGCGTCGAACCGTGGATGTGCACCGTGATTCGGTCGTTGAGTCGATGGATCAATCTGGCGGGACTCCGGGCAAGCCGGATCGTGTGGGCGGTTGCGGGATCCGACCTCGCACCGAATTCTCCAAGATCGCCTCCGCTGCAGAACGACGAGCCATTGCCTCGTAGTTCGACCGATGTGATCGTGTCGTCGGCGATCGCGATCGCCAGCGCAGCGCAGAGTTCGTCGCGCAGTCGGGCATTGATGGCGTTGTGACGGTCCGGGCGATTGAGTGCCAGCGCCAAGCAGCCTTCGTTTCGTTCGATGCTCACTGTTGGCCCGACGTCGTGTTGAGATTGGTGCGGTGCCGTGGCTCGCCAGGCGGCGAACTCCGGCCCTGCCTGCAGCGTCGAGTAGACCGCTGACTCGATCGCCAGGCCGGCTTCGACATCTACGGATTCGATGATTCTCAGCAGCACTGCCAGCGAGGTGGCGGCGATCGGCGAGTGTGTGACGGCTGAGATCAAACCGTCGAGTTGGTCGTCCTCGATGACCAGATCGGCAACGTCGAGCGGTGTCAGCGACGCGACCACCACCGGCAGCGAACCGGGGCTCGGCAGGTCGCTGGCGTCGCCACGAATCACGAGTAGGCGGATCGGGTCGTCACCGGCGATTTCGTCGTCGACAAACGGCGATCGAATCCAGTCGGCGTACTCGGTCGGTGTCAACTCGATGTGTCGGATCAGGCCAGCGTACGACGGTCGACCATGATGGAGCGATGCGATCGGCACCACTCGAACTCAGCTGGGAACCAGCCGACGTCGATGTTGCTGAACTGTGGGCGCGTAGCGGTGGTCAATGGCTGACCGCTCCAGGGTCGGGCGTTCCCGAAGGGCTCGTGCGGGGCGTGGCCGGGTTGGTTGGCTACCTCGATGCGGGCGGTGCGGGTCTGGCTGACCTGTTCGTCGCCGATGGCGTCGGGGTGATCACCGAGCGAGCAGCGGCGCTTCGTCTACCACCAGCCGGAACAACTTCGTCCGGAACCGGAACGCGACTGATTCGCGCATCGGACGGTTGGATCGCGGCGTCGTTGCCTCGCGCTGATGATGTCGAACTGATCCCGGCCTGGTTGGAGATCGAAGCACCGTCGTTCGATCCTTGGTCGGCAGTCTCGACTGCCGTCGCGCTTCGGCCAGCACACGGGATCGTCGATCGTGCGCGGCTGTTGGGGTTGGCTTGTTCGGTGGTTGGAGAAGCGGCACTCCGAACGGATCCCGTATTCGTGACGAGCCATGGCGATGCACCGCCGAAGTCACTTGCTGACGTCACTGTCGTCAACCTCGGTTCGCTGTGGGCCGGTCCGTTGTGCGCCGATGTGTTGCGTCGACTCGGCGGGCGTGTGATCAAGGTCGAAAGCATGTCCAGGCCAGATGGTGCGCGGCTGCGGCCAGCTTTCTTCGATGCGCTACATGTCGGGCAGGAGAGTGTGGCGCTCGACTTTGGTTCGCCATCGGATCTGGACCGTCTCCGTCAACTTCTGACGAGCGCCGACGTCGTGATCGAAGGTTCCCGGCCGCGGGCACTCGCGCAGTTGGGTATCGACGTGACCGATCTCGTCGGACACGGACCGCAGGTCTGGATTTCGATCACCGCTCACGGACGCGCCGAACCGTTTGCCAACTGGATCGGGTTTGGTGACGACGCGGCTGCTGCAGGAGGGCTCGTGACCGAGTTCCCGTCGTTGATCGCCGATGCCGTTGCCGATCCGATCACCGGCTTGACCGCCGCCGCGACCGTGCTCCAACTACTCGGACAGGGTGGCCGTTGGCTCGTCGATGTAGCCCTGTCCCGCATCGCCGCCTCGATGAACGATCATGATCGGCGCGTCGTACCGTCGATCACTGATCCGGATCCGCCTTCGGTCCGTCGTCAACGTGGATCGGCGTTGCCACTGGGACGCGACACGACTTCGGTGTTCCGCGAGCTGCTGCAAATCTGAGGCCGTGTCATCACCCGTAGGCTGGCCGCGTGGAGCAACTCAGCGTGATCGACGCGACTTTTCTGGCGTCCGAGACACCACGAACACCCAATCACCTCTGCATGACGGGGATCTACGATCCGTCGACTTCGCCACAGCCCGCCGACGTTCGAGCAGATTCTCGAGAAGTTGCGATCGTGCCTGCCGGGAACGACGTCGCTGCGTCGCAAACTGGTGCGTGTTCCGCTCGATCTGGATCGGCCGTATTGGGTGGAGGACCGTGATTTCGATCTCGAGTTCCACGTTCGGCACCTCGCGCTACCGAAACCGGGTGACTGGACTCAGCTCACGAAGCAGGTTGCACGATTACACGCCCGACCGTTGGATCTCACCAGTCCGCCGTGGGAAATGACGGTGATCGACGGTGTCGACGGGATCGAGGGATTCCCGGATGGCTCGTTTGCGACGGTGCTCAAGGTTCACCACGCCGCCATCGATGGTGTGTCAGGGGTCGAGCTCCTCAACCTCCTGCATGATTTCACGCCCGATGCCGAACAGGTCGAGGTGCCCGACACGTGGCATGCCGAGCCGCTCCCGTCGGGGCGCGACCTGTTGCGTCGGGCTGGCTTCAACGCCGTGTCGAACCCGGTGAATGCGGTCCGGATGTTGACCGCCAACGCGTCACCGCTGGTCAGGGAAGTGGTTGGTTCGGTGCGCGGTGTACGTCGCCCGACTCGCATCCCTCGCACTCGGTTCAACGGTCGCATCTCGGCTCACCGGGTGTGGGACGAGGCGCGATGCGGTCTTATCTGCTTGAGTTCGACGAACTCCCTGACGATCCACTGATCGCGATGGTGCCCGTATCGACCCGGACCCCGGATCAGGCGACCTCCGGCGGAACCAGGTCAGCATGATGCGGGTCTCGTTGCACACCGAGCTGGCCGATCCGATCGAACGTCTCACCGCGATTCGCGAGGAGACGATCACTGAGAAGGCGGCGCAGGACGGGCTGGCGATGCCGGTGCTGTTGGAGATCGCCCAGTTGGTGCCTGACCGCGCTATCTCCTCGGCTGTCGGCTGGCGCTGAGTACCGGGTGCGTACCGTTGATCGACGGGATCGGCCTGTTCCACTGTGTGACGAGTTTCTGTGGTGATTTCTCGTTCATGTTCACCGCAGACCGCGACATGCTTCCTGACGCAACCGATTACCTACGTCATCTCGAGCGCTC
>JANMTV010000402.1:0-3852 GCA_031390905.1 Ilumatobacteraceae bacterium
CACCAACCCCGACTGTAACGATACGCAACGCAACGTTCACCCACCGGGTAATAATCTGTGCGGTAGGCCATATTGCATTGGGTTGCACGATCGGGAATGCTGTTCCCGACGAAATCACACCGACCGATGTTTCGGAGTGCCGATTGCGGGGACTCGAGCCTCAGTTAGCTCATCGCGCATTCGCTCTTGCGCTTCGCTTCGGGTTGCCCTCAAACACGCGCAGCAACTGTTGGTGCACGTGTGTGATGCTGTAGATCCGATGGCTGTCAGACAAGGTTCGAGCGACCCGGGCGCATGAATCACAGTGGCCATCGGACCTCGGCGATATGCAGGCAGCGGCATCTCCGCTCGACCAGTCTCAACAGTTCGAGTGTCGGGTACCCCGGTGCTCGTCGCCTTACCGGCCGTAGGGGATGCCGACCAGCGTGTCTGGGGGCGGGTTGCGGGACGCTTCGCCGGCGCGGATGCGATCTGGGCAACTCCGCGCAAGAGCGCCGGCGTCGTTCGGCACCTGCGATTTGTGCGGATCGCATATTCGTGAGGTGGTGCCTATCGGCAGACAACTCGGTTCGCGACGAAAGGTGACGAAAGGTAGGGTCCGACCGTGCTCGCCGTCCCCTCGGTGCTTCCGCTCGTCGCCATTGCTGCGGTCGTTGTGATCGCCGTAAGCTTCATCACCATTCCCCGCCCTTCTGCGGGCGGTTGGCGCCTCCACCATCGTTTCTTATATAGCGGACCCAGGGACGGACGTGGTAAGTGCGGGTTCAATCTCGGCAAGCCTGGACGCCTCACCTCATCGCTGGGAACGCACACATTGCGGATTTCGGACGACGACCTGGCGGTCCGCACGCCTCTCGGTGACTACCAGTGGAGCAAGGCAGGCGCGAGCCTGTCGCCTGTTCGGCGAAGGGCGTTCGCGGTCACATTTCGTGTCGCCGACCAGGACACTGAAGCTGACGTTCTCGTACGTGACGGGGACCTGCTGGCTGCGGCTCTCCATCGGCACGACTGGGCAACAACGGCAGCGTAAAGCGGCCTGCCGACCCGCCCGAATGCCCGCAGCGGCGCGTCAGCGCAAGCAGTGACGGAGAGCGCACGACGACGAACGCCGAGGGGTTGGAGGACTCAGGCGTAGGCCGCGAGTCTTCGGTTGGTCTCAGGATCGACATCCAGCCGCCACCGTCGGCGGTCAGAAGCGTCGTTCACTGGATCCAGCGCTGCGGCGGCCACGACCCGGAGGAGGTCCTCCGTTTGCGACCACCAGCGCAGCGAGAATCCCATCCACTGACCGTCGTTCGTGACGAGGTCGATCTCGAGATGTTTGTACGGCTCTCGGATACCCCACACCCGATGGAGCTCGACGCTTTCGAGCGCCTCGAGCCGCATCGGGTTGGACCATCGCCACAACCCACGCCGGTAGATCACACCATCCTCGACACGCACGAACTCCCGATAGGCCTGGGCGGTCGCCATCCAAGAGGTGGCACAACCCAACAATATTTGCCAATCGCCCCAGCTGATCGCAGCGGCGGTGAAAAGCAGTGCGGTGACAGGCAAGACAAAGCGCCAGACGATACGCGGCCTCATAGCGAAACAGGTACGAACCGTCGACGGGCGATCTGCCACGGGCGCATGATGCCCGCTCTGCGCTCGTTTTGTCGAGTGCGGAGCGGGTATTTGTTGTTGGCGGGACGCGCCGGCGATGTAGGTGGACACGATGTCCGTGGGCCGGCGTGACTGGCTGCTTCTTGCACGTCATGTAACGCGACGCCAGCGTCGAGCGCGGCCGTGAAGACGCGAAGAAGCGTGTGTGCCCCGACCCGCTTGTGGATCCCGGCTCGGCGAGCGCCGCGCCGCACGATCCGCGCCGCGCCGTGCCGATCCAGACGGCCTCCGGCACGGTCGCAGAAGATCGGTCCGTTGCAGCGTTCACCGACGACGAGGTCAACGGCTCTCGCGGTGCGTGGGGCGAGCGGGATCGTCACGGTCTTGCCTGCTTTGCGATGGATCAGCAGGGTGCGGTGACCGCTTTCGAGGCCGAGCTGGTCGATACGGTCCGATTGCTTCTGTGACGCGCGTGACCACGGGTATCTCGTATCCGGCAGTTCGCAATCCGGCGACGTCGATCTGACGCACCCCGTTGCGGGCACCACCGGCAGGGTTCAGCGCCAACTCGATGTGGGCTTGGAGTGGGCTCAACCCCTGTGTCGGTGTTGCGTACGACCCAGGACGCAGACCAGACCGCATGATCGACTCCACCGCCTGGTCGGTCGTGTGGTGGAACGCGGCCCCTGCGGTGTTTGTTGGGAATGGCACGGCGGGTTCGACCCCTCCGACAAGTGGCTGAGCTGGATCTGAGGAGCCTCGGCGGTCCCGATGTCAAGAACGTCAACGCGCGCGCCGCTCGTCGTGTCGTAGGTGAAGGTCGCTGCATTCGCGGTCGTCGTAGGTGCCGACATCAACACGGTTGTCGCCACGAAGACGGCGACCGCAACCACGACGAGCCGCAGCAGTCCCACGCTGATTGCTCGAAGGCGTTCCACTACTGCTCGACTTCGTAGCGCTGTCGAGCGCGTCGAGCTGCGGCGAGAATCGTCGCGCCTCGCCCGAACATCGGAGCTACGACCTGGTCGGAAGGTCGCCGCGTTAGATCCGCCCAGACAAACTCGATCTCGTCCTCGTCCTCGTCCAGCGAGAAGCGAAGGCCAAAGCCACGTTCAGCGAACCAGGCGACGATGGCTTTCCATCTCAGCGGTGTCGTCCGTCGCCATGTCATCCAGCCCCCGGAGACCAGAGGTGGGTTGCTGGGTTAAAGCTCCAGCCCTCGCGCAGCAGTACCGCACGCTCGTAGTAGAGGAAGCCAGTGTTGTTCGCTGGGTTTCCGAGGGCGTCGATCGACACATCGCGACTTGGGTTGCCCGTCTTCATCTCCTGTAAGAGACTCGCTCGTTCTGAGCCCAGTTCGCCTCGACGCTGCCAAGGTCTGGAAGCTGGTTCAGAAGAGTTCGCTCGCCAGAGCCAATCGCTCCATCGGCCGTGATGTCGGCCATCTTGCCGATCACGACGCGGTCTGCGGTGTTTGTGGCAACACGCCCAGGCGCTTGCGACGAGAGCGCCGCCGAACGGAGCTGTGCTCGCCCCTCCGTCGGCATCGCGATGTCAGCGACCTGTACAAGCGGCCGGGGGTTGTCGTAGCCGTAGGTAACAGGAGGCGTGGCCCGGTCTGAGCGTGCCGAAGGGCGATTCGACCGACGGTCGACGGTGCCGCTAGTGGAGTCCTGGTCCTTCGTCCTAGGCGGTCCGCGCTCGGTGGCCACGCAGGTCCAAGCGGCGCTGTGGTGATGGCCGTCGTAGACGTAGCACTGGGCCGTTGCCGAGCTAACCGCCAACGATGAGGCACTCGGCTGTACCACCCCGAGCAAGACGATCAGGAAGCTCAGCACTACGATCAGGACGCGCTTCACTTCGTTCACCGTGACCTCAGGCGCGTTGCGCAGCAGTCTGGAGCCAGTGCCAGAACGCGTCGGTCTCGATCTCACGGGCGCGGTGCTGGGCCGCAACGGCATCCACGTCGATCTCAGCTCCCCGAACGACCGCGGTCCCGTAGGTCGGCACCGAACCGCGGCTCTCGACGATTCGATGCGCATAGGTCGACGCGCTCCGATCAACATCGATGTTCGTGTGGAACTTCGGATCCTCGGTGCTGAAGCCCATGATCACGTGCCGCTGGAAGGCGACGTTGGACTTACCCCAGGTGAAGAACTCCCAGCGCAAGTTCGGGTGCCGCTCGATCATGACGTCCCCCAGGAACAGGGCGATGTCATGGCAGACCGAGTACCAGATCGGAAGCAG
>JANMTV010000004.1:0-26666 GCA_031390905.1 Ilumatobacteraceae bacterium
TGGCCTCTCTTGATGGTCGGGACTGGCCTCCACTTCGCTTTGGCTGCTCCCTCCGTTCTTGATGGTCGGGACTGGCCTCTCTTGATGGTCGGGACTGGCCTCCGCTTCGCTTTGGCTGCTCCCTCCGTGCGGCTCGTCGCTGGCGCTTCCCTCGCCGCGCCTGCCGTACTTGCTGCTCTCTCCGTGCGGCTCGTCGCGGGCGCTTCCCTCGCCGCGCCTGCCGTACTTGGTGGGACGAACCGCGAAACGGCCCCGGGTGTTTCCCGGGGCCGTTTCGGTGTTCAGGGACTTCCGAGGGACCAGCCCTTGGAGGGATTACTTGCCGGCGTCGAAGTTCTCGCCGAGTGCGTTACCCATGTTGCCGTCAGTGCCATAGAAGTTCTTGGCGCTCGGTCCGACACCCTGCTCAACCATGGTGCGGATGATTCGGCTGCCCTCGTCGAACGAGATCAGCACGACAGCGTCGGGGTCGGCGTCCACTACCAGGCCTACCTCGGTGTCGAATGTGTCGGCACCGGGGTCGTAAGCCTTGACGCCGAGCACGGTCACGCCTGACTCCTCGAGTACTGCAGCCACAACGGCAGCGATGCCGTTGCCGTATGCGTCATCAAGGTTGAGGATGTATGCCGAAGCATTGCCGTCCTCAGCGACGAGACCCGCCACAATCGCGCCTTGCAGCCCGTCGGGCGGAGCGTTGCGGAAGTACAGGCCCTTGTCGTCGTAGCTCGTCAGAGCTGGGCTCGTGTTCGCCGGGCTGAACATTGTGACGCCTGCGGCCGAGATCTGATCGATCACGGTCAGCGTCACGCCTGACGAGGCAGCACCGATGATGGCATCGACGCCCTCACCCAGCAGGCGGGTGGCGGTGACGGTTGCGGTGTCGGTGCTGGTGTCGCCCGAGTCGCCCTGCGAGTACTCGACATCGTTGCCGAGAACGCCGCCAGCGGCATTGATTTCGGCGATCGCATACTCAACGCCGGCGAACTCCGGTGCACCGAGGAATGCCAGGCTTCCGGTCTCAGGAAGCAGCGAGCCGATCTTGAGCACGCCGTCGCCTTCGCGTTCGACGCCAACCGGCACGAGATCGACGATCGTCGAGGCAGGAGCCTCGGCAGTGATGAGCGTCTCGTCATCCGAGATCCGGTTCGTCTCGTCGAACGTCAGAACTGCATACGAACCCTTGAGAGGCTCGCCGTTGCCGTTGAAGTCGTGCGGGCCCGAGATGCCTTCGTAGTCGGGGTCTCCACCGGCTTCGATGATTGCCAAGCAATCGGCGTACGTGCTGCACTGCTCGCCGACACCGGTGATGCCAACGATTTCAGCTGCGTGAGCCGAACCGTCGGTGCCGGCCATCTGGACCGCCAGGGCGACAACGACTACGGCGTCATATGCCTCGGCGGCGTAGTTGAAGTCCTCAAGCGGGTCGTTTCCGGCGGCCTGCCAGAACTCGTCGACGGCGGGGATCCAGGCTGAAACGTCGGCGCCCTTTGGCGTCGTGCCCTTCATACCTGCAAGCTCGCCACCTGCCGCTACCTCTGAGCTCGAAGGCTCAGTTGTTGCTGGCTCGGTTGTTGCTGGCTCGGTTGTTGCCGGCTCTGTCGTTGCCGGCTCGGTCGTTGGTGGGTCTGTCACTTCAACTGAAGCTGACGCAGTGTCGGCTGAGGTTGGCTCGTCTGCGGCTGGTTCGTCGTCGCCGCAAGCCGCAGCAACGAGTGACAGGCCAACGAGCAGAGCGCCTACGCGGCGCACACGTGAATTCTGCATGTGTTGTTCTCCCCCTGATTTGGTGAGGCGGGATTGCCTCGCCTGTTAGGTCGCTACAGCGTAGGTGGAATTTGTGTGTCTGTACAACCATTCTTGTGATCGAGTGATTACCGTCGCGTTGATGGTCGGTGTCGATCCGTTCTTCGTTTTGGGTCTCGAGCGCACTGCAACGGTGTCTGAGATTGACGCAGCTCGCCGATTTCTCGCCAAGTCGGCGCACCCAGACCACGGTGGTTCCGTTGTCGAGATGCAGCGAATCAACGCCGCAGCCGAGGCCGCCAGGGCTCTCGCCGACGTCCGAAGTCCGGTCGAATCGGTGGGTCAGGTCAGTCAGGACCATCCGTCGTTCACGATTGAAGCGCTGCCGGTGCGGGCCTTCGAGGCACTCCTCATCGTTGCCGACCTGCTTGGCGAGTTGATCGACGATGACCCGCCATATCAGCTAGAGGTATTGCTCGGTGATCCGTTGCCGTGTTGGTGTCGACTCTCGATCGTGCCGGATGCGGGAGCGAGCACGGTCAGTATCGAGATCGGAAGCCAGCTAGGTGATCCTGCGATTGACATCGATTCGGTGCGTGACGCCTGGATCGCCGCTCTGAACTCACTCGACTGGAACACCCTCGACTGAAACACCCTCGACTGAAACACCCTTGACTGAAACACCCTTGACTGGAACGCCCGTGAGTAAGTCGGCGATTAGGCACGTGCGGCGGCCTTTGTAAGGCGGTCGCGAAGGGCATGCCCGATACCCGTTGCTGGTGGCAGCACGACGACCAACGCATCGAGCGCGGCGCGATCGGCGGCTCGTAGATCGTTGTACAACTCGCGGGCAGCAACGACGAGATCATCGTTGCGGTCGAGCAGATGGACATGCTGACCGTTACCTCGACGCCGCCGGATCTCTTGGTCTGCCTCGGCGCCATTCCGGACCAGCACCACCTCGCAGTCGGGTGCGTAATGCGATGCCAGCATCCCGCTCGTTCGACTCGGCCCGACCGCTCCGTGTACCGGCGATTCGAGAATCCGACTGATTTGATCGGCGGTGATCGCGCCCGAGCGCAGCACTTGAGGAGGGGCGACGGTGAGGTCGACAATCGTGCTCTCTACCCCGACCGGGCATGGCCCGCCGTCGAGGATCACGTCACGGTTGGGATCAAGAAGGGCACCGATATCGGCGAACACGTGGTCGGCGCGTGTCGGGCTGACCTTGCCGAACCGGTTTGCCGACGGCGCGGCGAGGCCGCCTCCGAAGCGTTGCAGTAGATCCAGCGTCATTGGGTGACTTGGAATGCGCACCCCGACAGTTGACCGTCCGCCGGTGATCGCGTCAGCAACGCGGCGACCGCGGGGGAGCAACATCGTCAACGGCCCCGGCCAACAGGCGTCAGCCAACGACAGCGCATCGCCCGATAGCGAGGCGACCCAGCCATCCACGTGGTCCAGGTCGAAGACGTGAATGATCAGCGGATGGTGCGTCGGCCGACCTTTGACCTCGAAAATCCGGTCAACAGCGGCTGGTTGTTCGGCGTCTGCAGCGAGGCCGTATACGGTTTCTGTCGGGATCGCCACCAACCCGCCGGCTCGAAGTCGTTCGAGAGCAAGACCGACATCGGTCGTAATCAGCTCAGCTTGGGATTGCATCAATGAACTCGAGCGCGGCATCGATGAAGTCGAACGACTCGGGCGTCGCGAAATGGTCGGTGCGGCGAAGGATCTTGAGCGTCGCGTCTGGCAGGGCGGCGACCAGCCGGTCGGCCGGAAGCACGAAGTCTTGATCGCCGACCACCACCAGAACCGGACAGTTCACGCCAGCGAGCAGCTCCTCCGTAATGGGCTCGGCCAATCTGCAACGCAGTACCGCCGCTAGGGCGATCGGATCGTTGTCGGTCTGGGAGGCGTATTGGGAGAACAGTCGAGCACGGTTGTCGTCGGTGTCGCCGTGACCCTCGACGGCGTCGATGATCCGCTGGGTCGCCTCGTCATCGCGTTCGAACACATTTTGTCCGATCCCGGCGAGCACGAGCCGACGGAAACCGCCCGGATGACTGATCGCAGCCCGAAGTAGTGTCATCGCCCCTAGCGAGAAACCGACTGCGTCAACCGGCTCGGCAGGAAGCGCAACGAGTACACGTTCTGTGAGGTCGGCGTAAGCCTCGACATGGTGGGGCTTCGGCGCGTTGCCGTGCCCGAGCAGATCGACGCCGATCACAGGTCGGCCGGCGTCTGCGAGTAGTTCCGTAAACCCCGAATGCTGCCACGTCGTCGCGAACGATCCGCCCCAACCATGCACCAGCACGACGGGTGTGGTCGAGAGGTGAGTCGAGGGGTGAGTCGACGGGTGAGTCGAGGGGTGATCGGAGTTCGACATGCCCTGCCAGCGTACGCGCCCCGGCACGCCGGTTAGCCTGTCGCCGCTACTCACGACGGCGATTTGTCAACAGTCGGATCAGGACCCACAACGATGCGCATGCTTCAGAACAACTCAGGTCACGACCTGACGTACAACGATGTATTCATGGTGCCAAGCCTGTCGTCGGTCGGCTCGCGATTTGCGGTCGACCTCACCACCCCCGACGGAATCGGCACGACGATTCCGCTGGTCGTCGCCAACATGACGGCGATAGCAGGCCGAAGAATGGCAGAGGTCGTTGCCCGCCGTGGCGGGGTGGCCGTGCTACCCCAAGACATTCCGACTGACGTCATCGAGACAGTTGTCTCATCGGTCAAGAGTCGCCATACGTTGTTTGAGACCCCGATCACGCTCTCGCCTTCGAACACGGTCGGCGAGGCGCTGAGTTTGATTCACAAACGTGCTCACGGTGCCGTGATCATTGTCGACGGCGACGGTGTTCCGGTTGGAGTGTTCACCGAAAACGATGCCGCCGGATTCGATCGATTCACACAACTCCAGCACGTCTTGAGCACCGAGCTCGACACGCTGCCGTTCGACATCACGCCGGAGGCAGCATTCGATCGGCTCAATGGCGCTCGCCGGGCGCTCGCTCCTGTGGTCGACGCCGGCGGGCAATTGATTGGTCTGTTGACCAGGATCGGTGCGTTGCGTTCCACGATCTACCACCCGGCCGTCGACGCCGAGGGCCGGCTCCTGATCTCTGTCGCTGTTGGGATCAACTCCGACCCGGTTGGCCGGGCTGCCGAGCTGGTTCGAATGGGTGTCGATGTACTGGTGATCGATACGGCTCACGGTCATCAACGGCGGATGCTCGATGTTGTCGAAGCGGTTCGTGCCGCTTGTCCGGATACTCCGATTGTGGCCGGCAATGTCGTGACTGTGGAAGGGACTCGTGAGCTGATCGAAGCTGGTGCCGACATCGTCAAAGTGGGCGTTGGTCCTGGAGCGATGTGCACGACGCGCATGATGACCGGTGTTGGTCGTCCGCAGTTCTCGGCCGTGGTCGAATGCGCCGACGAGGCGACTCGACTCGGCAAGCACATCTGGGCTGACGGCGGCGTTCGGTTCCCTCGCGATGTTGCACTTGCGTTGGCTGGCGGAGCCGCCAATGTGATGTTCGGATCGTGGCTGGCCGGAACCCACGAATCGGCTGCTGACACGCTCCGCGACACGGACGGTCGGCTCTACAAGGAGAGTTTCGGAATGGCGTCGAACCGCGCCGTCAAGAACCGGACAAGAGCGGAAACCGATCTCCAGCGAGCCCGCAAAGAACTCTTCGAGGAGGGCATCAGCACGGCCCGGATGTATCTTGATCCCCTTCGCCCTGGCGTTGAAGACATCATTGACCAGGTCGTCGCCGGCGTTCGATCATCATGCACCTATGCGGGTGCCCGAACGATCGCAGAGTTTCATGAACGTGCGGTGGTTGGTGTGCAGAGCGCCGCTGGCTACGACGAGGGTCGCCCTGTTGGGACCTCGTGGTGACTGAGATGGTGACTTAGCCCATGCTCAAGACGGCAATTGTGGTTGCGATCGACGGACCAGCCGGAGCCGGCAAGAGCACGGTCGGCAGGGCGCTCGCTGCGCGGCTTGGTTTGGAGTACCTCGACACCGGAGCGATGTACCGCGCGATGACGTTCGCGGCCCTGCGACGGGGCGTCGTGGAGGGTGATCTTGATGAGGTCGCGGCGATGGCACCTGACGTCGATATCCATGTGCTCCACGACCGTGTCACGGTCGACGGGGTTGACGCCACCGCGGTGATTCGGGGTCGCGAGGTGACCGAGGCGGTATCGCAGGTCGCAGCAAACCCGGCGGTTCGAGCGGTGCTCGTTCAACGTCAGCGCGAGTGGGTCAGCGAACGCGGAGGCGGCGTCATCGAAGGTCGTGACATCGGCTCGGTCGTGTTCCCTGACGCTGACTTGAAGCTCTACATCACCGCATCGCCGCGAGTGCGCGCCGAGCGCCGGGTGATGGAAATCGGTGGTGATGTGAACGAGGTCGAGGCCTCGATCATCGAACGAGATCGCAAAGATACGAGTCGGGAGCACAGTCCTTTGACGGAGACCGATGACGCAATCGTGATCGACACGACCGGATTGACGATCGACGATGTGCTCGACCGAATTCTGGATCTGATCCGTGAGTAAGCCCGAGACGTTTCTGGCGGGTAACAGCCTCGCAAGCCGGATCTTCTATCGGTTCGCCTGGATACTGATCATCCCGCCAATCCGGTTGTACACCCGAATGACGATCAATGGGCGTGAACACCTTCCGAAGACGGGCGCATTCGTGCTTGCTCCGGTGCATCGGTCGTATGTCGACACGCCGATCGCAGGATGTGTTCGGAGCAAGCGGATGCGCTTCATGGGCAAGGATTCGATGTGGAAGAACCGACAGTTCGGGTGGATTCTGTCGGCGCTCGGCTCGTTCCCGGTGACTCGTGGCACAGTGGATCGTGAGGCTCTCCGACGAGCGATTGACGTACTCGTTGGTGGCGATGTGCTCGTACTGTTCCCAGAGGGTGAGCGCAAGTCGGGTCCGCTGATTCAGCCGCTATTCGATGGTGCCGTATATGTCGCAATCAAGGCAGGGGTTCCGATCGTGCCGGTCGGCATCGGCGGGTCCGAAAAGGTGATGCCGAAGGGAGCCAAGTTCATCTTCCCGCGCAAGGTCCACATCGAGATCGGACCACCGATCATGCCGCCCTTCACCCCTGAAGGCGAGCGTGTGCAGCGAGTGGTGTACCGCCAGCAGTCCGAACTGCTGCATTCCGAACTCCAGCGCCTGTTCGATCTAGCGATGACCAATGTCCCCTGGGACTATCCCCTCGACTAGCCCGGTCCCCAAGGGCAACAAATGCGATTCGGGACCACCGGTGGTCCCGAATCGCATTTGTTGCTAATCGGTGCCGGCTACGACGAGAAGGCTGCTCGCAGGGCGGCTGCGAGGAGCGGTGGATCGATCGCGCCGCACAGTTCGCGGGCGGAATGCATCGAGAGTTGGGGGATACCAACATCGACTGTGTCGATGCCGAGGCGCGTTGCGGTGATCGGTCCGATCGTGGAACCACAAGGCATGTTGTTGCGCGACACGAAGACTTGATACGGCACGCCTGCCAACTCGCAGGCGCGTCTGAACAACGCCGCCGTGGTTGACGACGTTGCGTAGCGCTGATTGCTGTTGATCTTGATCGCTGGGCCACCATTGACGAGCGGCCTGTGGGAGGCATCGTGGCGGTCGACGTAGTTCGGATGAACGGCATGCGCGTTGTCGGCGGAAATGCAACTCGACGCGGCGAACGAGCGAAGCAGGTCATCGCGGCTGCCGCCTCGCGCGAGTACGTGCCGCTCGAGAGTTCGTTCGAGCAGTGGGCCGGCCGCCCCCGCCGTCGACGCAGAGCCGACCTCTTCATGATCGTTGAGTACGCACACCGCCACCGTCTGATTCGGTTGACAGGTAGTCAATGCGTCAACTGCCGCCCAGCACGACAACTGGTTGTCGAGTCGTCCGCTGGCGAGCAGCGATCGATCTGCACCCAACACAGCGGCCGGTTGCACGTCGTACAGGCACAACTCCCAGAATGCCGGGGTGTCGCAGCCCGCTTCGTCGGCGATCCAGCGAGCGAACTCGCCAGCCGAAGCGTGGCCGGTGGCCCACACCGGCTGCATGTGTTGCTGTGGGTCGAGTTTGAGCCCGTCGTTGACGGCACGATCGAGATGCACGGCCAGTTGGGGAACCCGGGCGATCGGTCGATCGACGTTGACGAGTGTGGTACTGCCATCAGCGAGCGTAAGACGACCGGCGATTCCGAGGTCACGGTCGAGCCACGAGTTGTTGAGAATCCCACCGTAGACCTCGATATTGATCTGCTTCCAACCAACCCCTCCGGCATCGGGGTTCGGCTTGACCCGAAGCCCTGGCGAGTCGGTATGAGCTGCGACGAGACGAAACGGAGCATCAGCCGTAACGCCGTCCGGTGCACGCCAGGCGACGATTCCACCATCGCGTGCAACGAACCCATCAGACGGTAGTTCGGCCCACGTTCCGCGATCGTCGACTTCGGTGAACCCAGCCGCGGCCAGTCGTTCGACTGCAGAAACGACAACGTGAAATGGCGTCGGTGAACGGTCCAGGAACCTGCGTAGGTCATCGATCGCGTCAGTGTTGATGTTCATGTCAGCCCTTCTGGTGGAGGCCCATCGGAAGGCCGCTGTTGCGGAGATGTGCCGTCTCGTTGATCGTGAGGATCGATCGCTGACCGCTGCGTCCGGCCATCACGCGGTTGATCGACGTGTAGTTCGGATAGAAGAATCCCCGCTGATGTGCCGCCAGTTCGAGTACGACGCTGAGATAGAGGTTGATCACCCCTGCATGGCAGACGATCATGACCCGCTCACCGGGATGCCGATCGATCAACTGCTCGACCGAAGCCGTCACCAGTCGCTCGAATGGTGCAATCACGGCCGGGTCACTCCACACGCCGGTCGTGACCTCGTGGAATCGCGGATCGCCCGAGGCGCGCAATTCCTCGACCGGCACGTATTCCGACGAGTCACGGTCGAACTCGGCGACACCGTCAACCGTGACGATGTCGAGCCCGAACTGGGCGGCTGTGGGCCGGGCCGTCTCTTGAGCGCGTTGCAGTGGGCTCGAATAGATCGCATCGATCCGCTCAGAACTGAGATACTCGGAGAGTAGAGACGCTTGGGCATGACCCTCCGACGTAAGTCCAGGATCCGCACGCCCTTCGGTCAACTCAATTCGTGCCGGAAGTGCATGACGAACCAACAATAGCTCCACGATCGGATAGATAAGCAGGTATGACCAGGCGAACAAAGATCGTGGCGACAATCGGTCCGGCGAGTGATCAACTCGAATCGCTCGAGAACGTGATCAGAGCCGGGGCTGATGTCGTCAGACTCAACCTCAGCCACGGTTCGATCGATGAGCATCTCGAGCGACTCGCACGCGTCCGGACGGTTGCCAAGACTGTCGGTCGTCCAGTTGGAGTCTTGGCTGATCTGCCAGGCCCCAAGGTCCGCGCAGGTCGGTTCCCCGATGGCGGTGTGGCCCTGACTGCCGGTTCGTACACCCGCCTGCGGGCGGGTAACAACTTGAGTGACGCGGGAACCATTTGGGTCGACTACGAAACCTTGATCATCGATCTCGCGGTCGGTGATCGGATCATCCTTGGCGACGGTGCGATCAGTATGCGGGTGATGGCGAAAGACATCGATAGTGCCAACGCGATGATCGAGACGGGAGGCCGGACGCAGGGTCGACCTGGAGTGCACTTACCTTCCGAGCGGCTGCGGCTGACCACACCGACGGCGGAGGATCTTGTTCTCGCTGAGACCGTAGCGTCAGCCGGTGTCGAGTTCCTCGCCGTGTCGTTCGTCCGCTCGGCAGCTGACATGGTCAAGGTCAGAGCAGTCGTCGGCGATCGAGCGGAACTGGTCGCCAAGATCGAAACCAGCACCGCCTTGGCGAACCTCGCTGAGATTCTCGAAGTGTCTGACGCGATCATGGTCGCGCGTGGCGACCTCGGAATCGACTGCCCACTGGAGGACGTCCCGCACCTCCAAAAGGCGATCATCCGCCGGTGTGTCGAATACGGGATTCCGGTGATCACGGCGACGCAGATGTTGGAGTCGATGGTGACCGCACCGTCACCCACGCGCGCCGAGGTCAGCGATGTCGCCAATGCGGTGTTCGACGGCACCGACGCGTTGATGCTGTCGGGTGAAACGGCGATCGGCCACGACCCGGCGTTGGTGGTAACGACGATGGCCACGATTGCGGAGCGCGCCGAGGTCGAAGCGAGCTATCGACAGTGGGCCGATCATCTCGGTCGGATCCAGAGGGCCAAGTGGGAGTCAATCGGCGATCGAATCACGGCCGCACTCACGCATGCCGCCTCGCAGGCTGCCCACGATGTCGGCGCGTCGGCGATTCTGTGCTGCACCAGCTCAGGCCGCACCGCCAAAGCGATGGCCCGATTCCGCCCCGAGGCGGCCTTGATCGGCTTGTCCCCGAATCCACGAACAGTCAACGCGATGACGCTCTCGTGGGGAGTTGATTCGGTCGTTGTCGATACGTACGCATCGACTGACGAGATGGTTTGGCACGCCGTCGAGCGATCGGTGCAGGAGGGTCGCATCTGCTCAGGCGACACCGTGATCGTGCTTGCCGGTTCACCGGATCGGGCCGCCACGACTGCTGCGGATGTGCTTCGAATCGTACGCGTCCAGTGACCTGTCCGCCGGTTTGGTCAATCTCGACCGGTGCCGTCGGAGATGCCCATATTGTGCTGATTCACGGCTCCCTCGATCGGTCAGCGGGACTACTCAAACTCAGTCGGCGTCTTGACGATCGGTTCCATGTCACCCGCTATGACCGTCGCGGGTATGGGCGCTCGACACCGTGCACTGGGCCGTTCGGGTTGGATGTCCAGATCGACGATCTGATCGACGTTCTCGCGCCCGGACGTACCGGCTGGCAGCCGGTCATTGTTGTTGGCCACAGCTACGGCGGCAATGTTGGCTTGGCGCTTGCGGACCGGCGGCCCGATCTCGTCGCTGGAGTCGTGACCTACGAATCGCCGCTTTCGTGGGAGAGCTGGTGGCCGGGCAAGTCAGCCGGCGGAGACGCCATGGCTTGGATCGACGACCCCGCTCAGGCAGCCGAACAATTCATGCGACACCTGATTGGAAACGAACGATGGGAGCACCTGTCGCCAGGCACTCGCAAGGCGCGACGATCGGAAGGTCCTGCGATGGTTGGCGAACTTGTCGACCTCCGGGCAAGGCCTGCGTGGGACCCGGATCGCATCAAGGCGCCCGTGTTGGCAGTCCATGGTCAGCTCGGTCTCGCCCATCATCAGCGAGCGATGGTGGCACTCGGTGAGCGTGTCGGCGATGTGGAAGTGGCGGTGATTGCCGGGGCACGCCATTTCGGGCCGAATACGCATCCGAACGAAATGGCCGACCTCGTAATCGACTTCATCGACCGTCGTGTTACCGCCATCATGTTACCGTTGGTGTCTGACACCATCGGTAACACTGATGATCAGGGCGAGAGCAATCGTCGCTGTGACGGTGGCGAGGACCAGTGAACCAGTCATCCCGAATGCCTCGTAGAGCTGACCGCTGGTGACTACGGCACCTGCGCGGGCGATCGTGCCGAACGAGTTGCTGATCCCGATTGCGCGACCCCGGGCCTCGGGTGCCGCTTCGGTCACCAAGGTGAGTGAAGCCACGAAGGCATACTCGAACCCGGCTAAGAGCACCAGCAGGCCGATCACGGCGACCGTTCGCGACTGACCGGAGACTGCCATTGCGGCGACGCCCGCACCGACCAGCAGGAGCCCAGCGATCACCGAACGGCGGGCACCGTGTCGATCGGCGATCAAAGCGACTGCCGATGATGACGCCAACTCGACGGCGCCGAACCCGGCAGCGATCAATCCGAGGCCGGCGGTCGACACACCGTGCGCATCGTCGAGCCAGGTGCCGGATACGACGAAGATTCCGATTCCCGTGGCCGCAGTTGACGCCGAGGCCAACATCGGAGGCCAGGCACTCGGCGGCAACTGAACCTTGAACGTCGGAGTTCCATGAAGGACGGCTGGTTCGCTGGCGGCGACGGTTGCTCGCACGACGAGCGCAGCCAACCCGCAGGCGACCGCCAATGCGACATACGGCCCGCGCCAACCGACCCACCGAATCAGCAGCGCCAGGATCGGGGCGCCGACCAGCAGTGAGATTGCCCACGACGTCTCGAAAATCCCGATCGCTCGGCTACGTCCCTGGTACGGAACCCGATGCCCGATCCACGCATGCCCGGCGATCGTGAAGTGATTGACTCCGACGATCAGAACAACGAACGAAACAGCAAACGTGGTGACCGATCCGGCAAGTGCGATCAATGAAGATGCTGCAATCGCGATCAGCCCGAGCTGGAAGAACCGTCGCTCATGGCCTCGATCGAGGGCTCGCCCGGTAGCGACTGTGCTCAATCCGCCCAGTTCGGCGACACCCATCACACCGGTCATCGTGCCGGTCGTGGCACCGAATGCCCGTTCCAGCGTCGGAAGGAACACCCCCACCCATCGCAACGCGAGATTCGACGCGACCTTGGCACCGGTCAGGACGCCGAGCTCCGTTGACCGCGAGAGTGACCTCACGAATCACGAATCGCGTGTCGTTGAGATTTCGACGTCTTTGCCGAGGAAGGAACACGTTGTGTCGACTTGCACACCAGCCTCGCGAACCTTGTCGGCGCATTCACTCAACGATGACCGCTGGGTCCACACGATGACGGCGAGCAGACCAAGGATGACCGCCAAGGCGGCCTTCTGAGCCATGGTCTTCATGAGCCACGCAGCACCGAGAGCCAGAACCGCCAACACGACGACGACCAGCATGGCGATGTTCTTGGCGGCACCGAGCGTGAGAGCGAGCATCATGTCACGATACGTTGAATCGGCTCGTAGCGTGAGGAAATGGCAGATCAGCCGATTCAGTTCTCGTCCGGACTTCCAACCACGGTGCTCCCAGAAGCTGATGCAGCCCTCCGACATCAATTGTCGCAGGCAGCATCTATGTCTGCAGCAAGTCGGTCGGAGGCAAGGACTGCGATTGCAGCCATCGTGGCAGCCAATCCTCGATATCTCGACGGTTGGGCTGCGCTCGGCGACGTCGGTCGCGACGTAATCGAGCGGTACACGGCATACCGCGTCGGGTATCACCGTGGACTCGACACGCTGCGCGCCAACGGTTGGCGCGGTTCCGGCTACGTGCGCTGGGCTGCGCCAAGCAATCACGGGTTTCTTCGTTGCCTGCTCGGGCTGCACCTGATGGCCGCCGCGATCGGCGAATCCGATGAGGCAGAACGCTGCGCACAGTTCCTGCTCCAGCTCGACCCGACCGGCGTTCCCGGGGCAGTGCATTCAGCGATCCCTCGGTTGTGACCACTGTGGCATCCACGTCTCAGCGGGCGTTGGCAGGTGTCGTACTCGTTGGCGGTGCCAGCCGTCGGATGGGGGCTGACAAGGCGCTGCTCGAGGTTGCCGGTCAGCCGATGGCGGTTGGCGTTGCTTCAGCCTTGGCCCAAGCAGGGTGCCATCCTGTTTGGTGTCAGGGAGGCGACGTCGCTTTGATCAGCACGTTGGGGCTCATGCATGTGGCCGACTCCACGCCCGGTGAGGGGCCAGTCGTGGCGATCCGTGATGCGCTCAGACATTCGGTCGATCATCATGATGGAGTCGACATCGCGGTCGCTGCGTGCGATCTTGTCGATCTCACGGCCGAGGCGGTCAGCATCGTGATCGACCCTTTGCTGAGTGACGCGATCGTGGTTGTGGCGGTGGCCAACGGAGGGTCTCAACTCCTCGCTCGCTGGTCCGTCGCTGCGCTGCCGCGCCTCGATTGGTTGATTGGGGAAGGGGTCCGTTCGTACCGAGGCGCGTTGCGCATGCTGCATGCCTGTGAGGTCGAGGTGCCGATCGCCGCGGTCAGGAATGTGAACCGACCCGATGATCTGGATATACGAGAGGCCGATAGCCTCGCCAACACGATGGCCATCCAGGAAATCACGGTTGACGAACTTGCTGAACGGATCGCCGGTGGCATTCGTCTGATCGATGTGCGCCAACCCAGCGAGTACGCAGAAGCCCGCGTCGCTGAGGCAACGCTGATTCCGCTCGGCACCGTACCCGACAACATCGACGCGTTTCGAGGAGCAGGACCGACGTACGTGATCTGCAAATCAGGAGCTCGCAGCATGAAAGCCTGCGAGTTCGTTGCCGCTCACGGCATCGATGCGATCAACGTTGCCGGTGGAACCATGGCGTGGATCAACTCCGGTCGCCCCACAGCGACTGGCATTGCGTGAGCCAGCAAGTGAGTCATCGCTGGATCGACCAGCAAGTGGATCTTGAGGCCGTCATCGATGAGCTGCTGACCGAGCGGCGGTACGCAATCGACACGGAATTTCATCGCGAGCGGACCTACTTCCCAGCCCTCGCACTAGTCCAGTTGGGTTGGGCAGATCAGCTGATCCTGATCGACCCGCTGGCGGTTGACATCGGGGCCTTGCGGCGGTTGTTCGAGTCCGATGTCGAGGCAGTCTTCCACGCCGCCCAGCAGGATCTCGATGTGCTTACTCACGCTGTCGGCGTCGTGCCGACACGATTCTTCGACACCCAAATCGCTGGGGGATTTCTCGGATACGGAACACCGTCGTTGGTCTCGATCCTGAACGGCGAGCTCGGTGTCAATCCCCCAAAGGGCGACCGGCTCACCGACTGGCTTCGACGTCCGCTGTCGGACGCACAATGCGAGTATGCGGCATCTGACGTCGCCTATCTCCTGCAGCTTCAAGACGGTCTGCTTGACCAGTTGCGCGGACTCGACCGCCAAGCATGGGTCACCGAAGCGTGCGAGGAATTGGGCCGGCGTCCGACGAGCGGATTCAATCCTGATGACGCGTGGACCCGCCTGAAGGACGTTCGGGGCTTACGCCCGAGGCCGCGAGCGGTAGCCCAGGCGGTCGCCTCGTGGCGCGAACGTACGGCAATGGAGCGCAACATTCCTGTTCGTCAGGTGCTTCCCGACCTTGCCATCTTGGGAATCGCCCAACGCCAGCCGTCGACAGAGAAAGAACTCTCGCAGGCACGCGGTGTTGACGAGCGCTTCAGCCGCGGCAAGGTTTCCTTACAGATTCTGGAAGCCGTGGCGGCGGGCAAGCTCGCTGATCCCCCGGATGCGCCGATTGGTGGCGAAGACCTCGAACGTGACCTCCGGCCAGCCGTAGCTCTCGTCTCGGCATGGGTCAGTCAGGTTGCCAAGACCGAACGGGTCGATACTGCGATTCTGGCAACTCGCTCGGACCTCGTCGAGCTTCTGGCGGAGGATCCTGGCGCTCGGTTACTGCACGGCTGGCGTTCGGAGCTGCTCGGTGACGGGATTACTCGACTGCTCGATGGCAGTGCAGCGCTGACGTTCGACAAAGGCCGCGGACTGCGGCTCGTCAACGTGCTCGAACCGTAATGACTGGTCGGCTTGCTCGTCAGCGTGCTCGATGATTGAGGGCTGTACCTCGAACCTTGCGCCACAGCGCATCGAAAACGGCGATCGGGTCAGCTGCTCGGCTGCCGTACGAGTGAATCGGGCGCCGTTCCCCGACGGCTTGGTTGAAAATCACTCGTTGCGGCACGGATGGTGACCAGATTGCCTCGCGGCCAACAATTCTGGCCAGTTCCTCGGTCCGTCGTTCAGCCTCACCGGAAACCGCCGGGACGCGGTTCAAAATCACGCCAGCCAGTTCAAGATCCGGGTTGGTGGCATCCCACACGTCGTCGATCAGGTCGGCCACCCCGCCAATGCCCCTCAGACCAAGTGCTGAGGGCTCGACAATCACGACTGCGTGCCGCGAGGCTGTCAGCGCATTCCGGGTGAGGTTGCCGAGCGATGGTGGGCAGTCGATCAGGATTGCCTCGTACCGGTCCTCTACGGCCTCCAGTGCCTTTCTGAGGCGCTTCGATGCCCCAGACTCCAGTTCCTGCAACGAGGTCGTGCTCGGGAGCACGTCGACCAGCTCAGACCATGTCGAACGCCTGATTGCCGCCTTGGCCGTGGCACCACGGGGAGTCAACACGTCGGCGACCGTCAGATCGAGGTCGGCTGGGTCGAGACCAAGCACCCATGAACTCGACGCCTGCGGGTCGAGGTCGACCACCAGGACACGACGCCCGGCGGCTGCTGCCGCTGAAGCGAGTCCCAGCGTGACGGTCGTTTTTCCGACTCCACCTTTCTGGTTCAGGATCGCCAATGTCCGTTGCACAACGCCAATCATGCCACCGCACAACTCAACTCTGCCGGTAGACTGGCGCTCAATGTCAATTCTCTAGCCTCGTGGGAGCCCTGTCGTGAAGAAGGGTCGTCATCGCCGCTTCGAAGAAGCGCGAAAGCTGAAACAATCTGGACCTGGGGCCTTTGACCTCGGGTTTGGTGACGTGTCCGTTGATCGTTCTCGGGACACCCCGAGTAACGAGGAGGACGAGTACGCCGCATTGGCGGAGAAATACGGCGTCACGTTCGACGACGACGACGACACTGACGACTGACCCTGCGTCCGAAGCCCTGCATCTGAGCGCTCCGGCTTGTCATCGCCGGACCGTTGGGTGGGGGAGTGGGGTCCAATGTTTTCGTTCGAGTTCGGCCGCCATCATGCGATAGACGTTCTCGCCGATCAGCTCGACGATTTCGTCTCTCGACGACTGATAGACGGCCGAATTGCCGCTGAATGCCTCGGGCGCTTCGGTGCACCACCAGTGAAACTCGTTGCCAGCTTCGCCCCAGTCACGACGTTTCCATTCCCGCAGCTTCGATGTGACGTGGCCGCTGTCGTCGGTGTGGTGTTCGAGCCGGATTGGGACCTGCCAGCAGACGTCCGGTTTCCAATCGAGCGGTCGTTGATCGGCCTCGACAGCGGCGATATGTAACGCACACCCCGTACCGCCTTCAAAACCGGGTCGATTCAAGAAGATGCAGGCGTCGTCGACGAGACGCGTCACGGTCGGTCGGGTTCCATCCGGATCTGCCTCGCCGGGTCGCAGGAATCCCCCTTTGACTGCTTTGGCGTGGAACTGCATGTGCTGCGGCGTGAGTCGTACAAACGCGCTCACCACGGTCTGAACGTCGGCATCGTCGACAAAGTGTGCCCCGTAGCTGCAGCAACCCTGAGCCATCGACTCGGCGGGTGCGTCGAGGATTCCTTGGCAACCTTCCCCGTAGATACAGCGATGATTCGAGCGGAGGTAGGTGGCATCGAACATCCATGTCCGCTGCTCGTCAGGATCCTCGAACGAGATCCACTCGTGCATGTCATCTGCCCTGTTCGGAGCGGAACCCACGACGCCGCACGATACAGGTCATCGGTAGGCTTGGCCGACTATGACGACCGGGATCACCGCCGATCAGCTACGCCAGTCCTTTCTCGACTTCTTTGCCGCCAAGGCGCATGTCGTGGTTCCATCGGCCAGCTTGATTCCGCACGATCCGACGTTGATGTTCACCGTGGCGGGCATGGTTCCGTTCAAGCCGTTCTTCGTTGGCGACGAGAGTCCTCCGTACTCACGGGCAGTGAGCTCGCAAAAGTGCGCTCGCGCCGGTGGCAAACACAACGACCTCGACGACGTCGGCCGCACCAAGCGTCATCTCGTGTTCTTCGAAATGCTCGGGAACTTCAGCTTCGGCGACTACTTCAAGAACGAAATTATCCCTTGGAGTTGGGATCTCGTCACCGGTGACGTCGGTTCAGGCGGTTGGGGCTTCGACGGGGACCGCATGTGGGTCACCGTTCATGAGTCCGACGACGAGGCCGAACAGATCTGGCACGAACAGGTCGGTATTCCGCTGTCCCGAATTCAGCGACTCGGCGACAAAGACAACTTTTGGCAGATGGGCGACACTGGGCCATGCGGACCGTGCTCGGAGATTCATATCGATCGCGGTCCCGCGTTCGGACCTGACGGCGGGCCTCTGAATGATCCTCACGGCGATCGATTCATGGAATTCTGGAATCTGGTGTTCATGCAGTACAACCAGTCGCCCGACGGCTCCCGAACATTGCTCCCAAAGCCGTCGGTCGACACCGGGGCAGGCCTCGAGCGGATCCTGGCACTCAGACAGGGCGTCGATTCCGTGTGGGAAACCGACCTGATGATGCCGCTGATCGAGATGGCGCAATCGGTAACCGGCAAGTCGTACAAGGTCGGCGAGTACGACGATCGCGACAGCTTCGCGATGCGAGTGCTGGCCGAGCACGCCCGTTCATCCACGATGCTGGTCAGCGACGGCGTGTTCCCATCGAACGAGGGGCGCGGGTATGTGCTGCGCCGGATTCTTCGTCGCGCCGTCCGGTTTGCCTTCCTGCTCGGCACCGAACAACTCGTGATGCCACGCCTTGTCGAAACGGCTATCGACGTGATGGGTAGCGCCTACCCTGACGTGGTCAAGAACCGCGATTTCATCGTTGGCGTCTTGACCCGCGAGGAGGAGCGATTCCGCCACACACTCAAGACCGGTCTCGCGATTCTTGATGACGAGCTGGAATCGGGTTTGGCGCTGTCAGGCTCAACCGCATTCCTGCTCCACGATACGTACGGCTTCCCGCTCGAACTCACCCAGGAGATTGCGGGAGAACGCCAGATCGACGTCGATCTCGTCGGTTTTCAATCCGAAATGGATGCCCAGCGGCAACGCGCCAAGGCCGGCCGCAAGGGCGTCGATACCGACGATGGTCAGATCGAGCAGTATCGGGACGTCGTCGACCAGTTTGGGATCACCAAGTTCGTTGGCTACACCGACAACGAATCCGAGAGTCGAGTGTTGGCCGTCGTTCCTGCCGGTGGCGAGCCGGGGCAACAGGGCATCGTCGAGATCTTCCTCGACCGCACCCCGTTCTACGCCGAGAGCGGCGGTCAGGTTGGCGACACCGGAACGATCATGACCGAGACCGGAACGGCCGAAGTGCTCGACACTACCTTCGCGCTCCCGAACCTTCGTCGCCACACCGCGAAAATCACGACCGGCTCGATCGTCGGAGGTCAGACGGCGATGGCGGTGATCGACGTCGATCGGCGGAATGCAATTCGCCGTAACCACACAGCCACGCACCTACTCCACTGGGCCCTGCGCAGCGTGCTCGGTGGGCATGTCAAGCAGGCCGGCTCGCAGGTCGGTCCTGACCGATTGCGGTTCGACTTTTCGCACTACGAATCGGTGACACCGGCCGAGATCGACGAGATCGAGCGTCTCGTCAACAACGAGACACTCGCCAACGCCCGGGTGAGGTCGTTCGAGACAACCAAGTCTGAGGCCGAATCGTTGGGAGCGATCGCCTTCTTCGGTGACAAGTACGGCGACATCGTTCGCGTCCTCGAAGCCGGGGTGTCAGTCGAACTGTGCGGCGGCACACACGTCAGTGCCAATGGTGACATCGGTCTCGTCAAGGTTGTCAGCGAGTCCTCCATCGGATCGAACCTGCGACGGATCGAAGCGATTACCGGGGCGGCCTCGGTCGAGCTGTTGCAGCACGACGAGCGGATCATTGTGCAGGTCGGCCACCTGGTCGGATCATCGGTCGGCGATGTCATTGCCGGCGTTCACCGCAAACTCGACGAAATCAAGGCACTGCAGGATCAAGTCAAGCAGATGCGTGGGCAGTTGGCGACCGGTCGTGCGACTCAACTGGCGGAGTTGGCCTCCTCCGGAATCGTGGTCCAGCGGGTTGATGGCCTCGAGCCGGCCGACCTCCGTGATCTCGCACTGGCGGTCCGCCAACAGCCGGGAATCCGCCGTGTCATCTTGATGGGTGAGACAGGATCCGGTGGCGTCAGTCTGGTGGCGACCGTGCAACCCGACGAGGGCATCGTTGCCGCCGATCTCATCAAGGATGCCGCCCGTGCGGTTGGTGGTGGGGGCGGTGGCAAAGGCGACACCGCCACGGCAGGCGGCAAGCACCCTGAGGGTCTCGACGAAGCGATGTCGATTGCATTGGCTGCGTCAGGGGCGTGAACGGGCCCGGTGCTCGTGCACCCGGCATTCGGGCGCTGGGGGTCGATCCTGGATCGAAGCGGATCGGGCTTGCCATCAGCGACCGGTCAGGAACGATTGCATCTCCACTGATGGTGTTGCAGCGCAGCCGCTCGTTGGGCCACGATCTCCACGAGATCGCACGAATCGCAAGACACGAGGCGGCGAACGTGATCGTCGTCGGCCTACCGCTCAACATGAACGGCAGCGAGGGTCCTGCTGCCAAGGCTGCCATCACCGTGGCCCGCCAATTGGCTACCTTGGTCGACGTGCCCGTCGAAATGCATGACGAACGCCGAACGACTGTCACGGCAGACCGAAGCATGATCGAGGCCGGGTTGAAGGCCCCGGCAAGGCGGCAACTGGTCGACAAGGTGGCTGCCGCTGTGATGCTGCAGTCCTGGCTCGATTGGCGTGCGAGTCGAATCCGATGAGCATTGTCGGTGAACCAGAGCACGACCAATGGTCGTCCCGTTGGGAGGCCGACGCGTGGGACGAGGTCGGAGAGGTTCCCGTCGTCGAACCACTACGTCGACAATCACGGCCTGTCAAGTGGATCGTTTGGCTGGCTTTCGGGTTGGCCGTCGTACTCGTGATCACTGCTGGATGGGTCGGTTGGTGGTATCTCGGTCGGGTCAACCCGGACGGACCACCCGGCGAAACTGTTGCGTTCACCGTGCTCGACACCGACACTGTCGATTCCTTGGCCGCCCGCCTATTCGCAGAAGGCCTGGTCGAAGACGCCTCGGTGTTCAGTTGGTATGTCGGCGAGAAAGGCGGCCTGGAAATCGTTCCCGGGTACTACGAACTCCCAACCAACGACCACATGGGAAACCTGTTGGCGAGCTTGCGAACCCCCCCTGGGCAGACCTATATCCAGGTCACATTCCCCGAGGGTTTCACAATCAAGCAGATGGCCGAGCGGCTGGCCGAGACGCAGCCTCGACTCAGTGCTGCACGGTTCATCGAGGCAGCATCGTCCGCAGCGGTCGTGTCCGCGATCGCGCGACCCGCAGGTGTCACCTCGCTCGAAGGGCTGCTGTTCCCAGACACGTATCGAATCTCCAACGCCGACAACGAAGCTCAGATCGCGACCAGGATGGCCGGGTTGATGGAACGCGTCGGCAACCAGGAGGGCCTTGACGAGCGAGCTCCGCTACAGGGGCGGACACCGTACGAGATCTTGATCATCGCCTCGATGATCGAAAAGGAAGCCAAACTGGCGGAGGATCGACCGAAAATCGCCAGGGTGATCTACAACCGACTGTTCATCGGAATGCCGCTCCAGATCGATGCCACCCTGCTGTACGGCCAACCGCCAGGTTCGTCGCAAACGGCGTTACGAACGGTCGACACGCCCTACAACACATACATGCACATGGGGCTGCCTCCGACTCCGATCGCCAACCCTGGTCGTGCTTCGATCCAGGCAGCGCTCGATCCGGCGCCGAATCCGCCATCCGGCGATCAAGTCTGTCAGGAACTTCCTGACCCGACGTCCGGATGCATCTATTTGTTCTACGTGTTGGCCACCGCCGAGGGCGGGCACGCTTTCGCCGTGACGAACGAACAACACGAAGCCAACATTCAAAAGGCGCGGGAGGCCGGAATCCTTGACTAACCAGATTTCGGGTGACACCCGTCTGGCGGCCGTCATCGGGTCGCCGGTTCGTCATTCGCTCTCGCCGGCGATTCACAACGCTGCCTTTCAGGCGAGCGGGCTCGATTGGCGATTCTTGGCATTCGAGGTTTTGGCAGGCAACGCCGCCGAGGCTTTGGTTGGAATGCGTTCGCTGGGGATCTGTGGCTTCGCCGTCACGACACCCCACAAGCGAGATATTGCGTTCGCGGTCGACGACGTCGACGTGGCCGCGGCGGCGCTCGAGTCGGTGAACACTGTGGTGTTGCGGGAGGACGGAACGACGTTCGGAACGAGCACCGACGGAGCCGGATTCGTCGACTCGGTGCATGCATCTGGGGTCAATTTAGGAGGTGCCCGAATAGTCGTCTTGGGTGCCGGAGCGGCAGCGCGGTCAATTATTGACGCGCTAGGACGTTCTCAGGTTGCGGATATTGCGATCGTCAACCGCACCGAATCGTCCAGTGCGAGCGCTGCCGGTTTGAGCGAAGTCGCTCGTGTCGGCTCGATCGGCGACATTGCAGACGCAGACCTGCTGGTGAACGGGACGTCGATCGGGATGGGGACTGATCAAGTGCCACTCGATGTCGGCCTCCTGAGACCGGATCTCGTGGTCGCCGAGATTGTGTATCACCCGATCGAAACGGCATTGTTGAGAGCAGCTCGAAACGTAGGATCGGTCACGATCGACGGGCTCGGGATGCTGGTTCATCAAGCGGTCCTGCAACAGCGGTTGTGGACCGGCATCAGCCCTGACCCGGGCGTGATGCGGGCCGCCGCCGAATCGGAACTTACCCGCCGAGCTAGCTGAGTCGGCCGCTCGATGCCGGGCTCAGGGCCGATAGTGTCGCCACGATGCTCCGTTACCTCACCGCTGGCGAATCTCACGGTCAGGCGCTCGTCGTAATTGTCGAAGGACTTCCCGCCGGCATGGAGATCACCGTCGAGGAAATCGACGTCGAGATGAGTCGCCGCCGTCTCGGGTACGGGCGCGGCCCGCGTCAGCGTTTCGAGGCCGATGAGTTGACACTGATCGGCGGTGTCCGTCACGGTCGCACGCTTGGCTCGCCGGTCGCCATCCAAATCCGGAACTCCGAGTGGTTTCGCAGCGACAAGTGGCACGCAGAAATGTCGCCGGCCCCTGGTGTCACCAAGGACCCATTGACCCAGGTTCGTCCAGGTCACGCTGATCTCGCAGGTATGCAGAAGTACGGGTTCACTGACGCTCGTGACGTGCTGGAGCGTGCCTCGGCGCGTGAGACGGCGGCCCGTGTCGCAGCCGGTGCACTCGCCAAGAAGCTGCTCTCATATCTCGGCGTCGAGATTATTTCGCACGTGATTCAGATGGGTTCCGCCAGGGTTGCGCCAAGTATCGCCCGACCCACGCCGGCCGATCTCGACGCGGTTGACTCATCTGAAGTGCGTTGTTTCGACGCCGATGGAACCGAAGCGATGATCGAAGCGATCAAAGCCGCCGCCAAAGACGGTGACTCACTCGGTGGGATCGTCGAGGTACTCGGCTATGGCGTGCCAATCGGACTCGGCTCGCACGTTCATTGGGACCGCAAGCTTGATGCCTTGCTTGCGCAGGCCCTGATGTCGATCCAAGCTGTCAAGGGCATCGAGATCGGTGACGGATTCGAGGTCGCCGGCCGACTGGGGAGTCAAGCCCACGATGCGATTCGTTGGAACCCAGCCACCAGCTCGTACGACCGGCTCAGTTCGCTGGCCGGCGGTATCGAAGGCGGTATGACCAACGGTGAATTGCTGGTTGCCCGCGCGGCGATGAAGCCACTCGCCACATTGAACAGACCGACACTCGAAACCGTCGATACGGTGACCAAGGAGTCGGCCGTGTCGTTCAAGGAACGCACCGACGTCACTGCGGTGCCTGCAATGGGCGTCGTCGCAGAGACGATGGTCGCCTTGGTGCTCGCTCAAGAGGCGCAACGCAAGTTTGGCGGCGACTCCGTCGGCGAGTTCGTCCGCAACGCCGAAAACTTCCGCGCTGGCCTCTAGCCGCACTGTCTGCGTGTGACGGTCGGTGGGCGGATATGACGCAAACACAAGCGGGCAGGGGGCGCCATATCGTTTTGATCGGGCTGATGGGCTCCGGCAAGACGACCGTTGGAGAGATTCTCGCCGCTCGGCATGGTCGTGAGTTGTTCGACTCCGATCGTCGGATCGAGACTGTCACCGGTCGGACGGTGAAACAGATACTCGCCGACGAGGGTGTTGATGGACTCCGTCGCTACGAGGGTGAGGCGTTGCTCGATGGCTTGGCACACAGCGAGCCCGCTGTGATCGCTGCGGCTGGTGGAACGGTGCTTCGAGAGTCGCTTCGCCGGGCGATGATCGAAGCTGATGCAGAGGTGGTTTGGTTGAACGGTGACCCGACGATGCTGGCAACGCGGGTACCCGGTGGCCAACATCGTCCTTGGATCGAGACCGACCCGGAGGGCACACTGACACGTATGTTCACGGAACGTGAAGCGCTCTATCGTCAGGTGGCTGATCGGATTGTTGCGATCGACGGGTTGACAGCCAACCAAGTTGCCGATCTGGTGTGGAAATGAGTGACCTTCGTCGGGTCGTTGTGCCAATTGCGGGTCGAGCGTATGACGTGGTCGTCGGCCATGGGGCACTTGTCGAACTCGGTACGGTTATCCCGCCGTCAGTCAGGCGAGCTGCCGTTGTCACCCAACCAGGGATTCCGGTGTCGGTCAGCCTTGAGTTCCCCCACGAGGTGTTTCAGATCGGTGCGGGCGAACAACAAAAGTCGATGGAGACCGTGCTCGGACTATGCCGCGGGTTTGCGCGCATGGGGCTGACACGCAACGACGTGGTGATCGGCGTCGGCGGCGGGATGGTCACCGACGTCGCCGGGTTCGCTGCCGCCAGTTACCACCGAGGCGTTCCGGTCGTGCACGTTTCGACGACGTTGCTCGGCATGATCGATGCGGCGATCGGTGGAAAGACTGGCGTCAACCTACCGGAAGGCAAGAATCTTGTTGGGGCGTTCTGGCAGCCGAGTGGTGTGATCTGCGATCTCGACACACTCGCCACGTTGCCTGACCGTGAACGTCGCTGTGGGTATGGCGAGATGGCCAAGTACCACTTCCTGACGGGTGACGATCTGTTGGCGATGAGCCTGACCGATCGGGTCGCCCGGTGCGTCGAGATCAAAGCCGAGGTGGTCGCCACCGACGAACGTGAGGGCGGTCGTCGAGCGATCCTGAACTACGGCCACACGTTGGCGCACGCATTGGAGATTGCCACGGAACACCGACTCGCCCACGGAGAGGCGGTGGCGATCGGGCTGATCTTCGCCGCACAGCTTGGCAACGTGCTCGGTCGAATCGGCGACGAACGGGTCGGACAACACCTTGATGTCGTGGGCGAGCAGTACGGACTCGACACGAATCTGCCTGCTGGGCTCGATCCACACCAACTGCTTGAACTGATGCGACGCGACAAGAAAGCGTTGACCGGCTTGACGTTCGTGCTCGATGGCGCCGATGGCGTTGAACTGGTCGCCGATGTTGACGATCAGTCGGTGCTTGACGCACTGGCGAGGATGATGTGACGATCGAGACAGCGACGATCGAGACGAAGCGATTGGTGCTGCGACGTTGGCGGGACTCGGATCGCTCGACATTTCATATTCTGAACCGTGACCCGATTGTCATGGCCACGATCGGTCCAGTGATGAACCGAAGTGACTCTGACGGGTTCATGGATCGGATCGAGCGCCGGTTTGACGAGCACGGCTACGGATTGTGGTGCGTCGACCTGAATGGTGAGGCGATCGGCTTCACCGGATTTATGAAGCCCTGGTTTCGCGAGGGTGTTGAGATCGGCTGGCGGATGCGATCGGAGTGCTGGGGGCACGGGTACGCCCCTGAGGCGGCAAGGGCATGTTTGCAACACGGCTTCGACGACTTGGGCTTCGAAGAAGTGATCTCGTTCACCGCCGCCAGCAACTCGAACTCGCGCCGCGTGATGGACAAAATAGGTCTGATCCGTGACGTAGACGGCGACTTTCTTCATCCAAGCGTGCCGGAGGGCAACCCGTTGCAGTTGCATGTGCTGTATCGGCTCACCGCCGCGCAGTACCGTGCTGTGTCGTGACGACGCCATTGACAACGACGGTGCTGCTCCTGCACGGACCCAACCTCAATCTGCTCGGCGAGCGTGAGCCGCACATCTACGGCACTGACACGCTCGATGACTACGTCGCCTTCACCGCCGCCGCCGCCGCGCCGTTTGGGCTCACCATCGAGTCGCACCATTCGAACCACGAAGGCGAGTTGATCGAACACATTCACGCTGCACGTGGGCGTTGCGCGGCAATCATCATCAATCCTGGCGCGTTCACGCATTATGCCTGGGCGATCCACGACGCGCTGGCTGCCTTCGACGGACCCAAAGTCGAGGTCCACATCTCGAACCCGAACGCCCGCGAACCGTGGCGTCACACCAGTGTGATCGCCCCAGTGTCGACCGGATCAATCATGGGATTCGGCAAGACGGGCTACGACCTGGCAGTTCGTGCGGTCGCCGCAAAACTCGGAAAATGACGCTCGCCGAGCTTCCGCCGATCGGTTACGCCGCCCGTGACGACCGGCTGCGTGATGGATTGCGTGATGGATTGCGCGATGGACTGAGTGGTGGCGGGTCGCTGGCATTGACCAACCTGGTGAATGTGCGCTGGCTGACTGGGTTCACGGGATCGAATGCGATGGTGGCGCTGTTGCCGGACCGGTTGGTGCTGGTGACGGACGCACGGTACCGAGATCGGGCGATCGCTGAGCTCGAAGCCGCTGGTGTCGACTGCGATGTCGTGATCGGTGCCACGCAAGCCGAGCAGCACGAGATGTTCGTGGCGCTGTTTGACGGCGTCGAGTCTGTCGGTGGAGAGGCTCGTTCGCTCTCACACAGTCGATGGACGGAACTCGCCAAAGTCCTCCCGTTGATCCCGGCCGATGGGCTGGTCGAAGATGCTCGCCGGACAAAGGATACGGGTGAGATCGCTCGAATCGCCCGAGCCTGCGAGATCGCCGATCAGGCACTCGCAGAGGTCGTACAAATGCTTGCACAGCAGCCGACCGAGGCGGACGTTCGCGATGAACTCGAGTACCGGATGCGTCGGCGCGGCGCTGACGGACCGAGTTACGACACCATCGTTGCGAGTGGACCCGATCACGCAGCGCGTCCTCACCATCAGACCGGGTTCCGTCGGATCATC
>JANMTV010000239.1:0-14865 GCA_031390905.1 Ilumatobacteraceae bacterium
GGGAACGAGAGCGCCGCCTCGGTCCGGCTGAGGGTCACATCCAACGATTCGAGCGCCAGCGCCCGGCGGTTGCGGTCGGGAGAGTCGAGTGCCTGCACCGCTGTACTGGCCTCGAAACCGTGGAGCACGGCGAGCGCGGCGACCACCCTCCGACGCGCTAAGTCGACCTCGTCGGCCAGGGCCCGACGCAACGGATGATCCGGCGGGTGATCCGGCGGGACACCGAGGGAGTGGAGAGCGGCAAGCGCTCGCGCAGAATGCGCTGCGCCGTCGTGCAGCACGTGGTCGAGCGCAGCTGCCAACGACTCGTCGGCAGTCGATCCTCGCAACGCGTCGAGGGCGGCCAGGCCGACCACGCGATCGTCATCGTCGATCCGTTTCCGGAGGCCGACGCGAGTCCCCTCGTCGTCGAATACTCGGCATGCCCGCATGAGGCGCAGCGCAGTTGGAGTGGGCGGCGAGCCGGCTGACAGCAGCGCCTCGACTGCGGGTGCGGCGACCTGACCGAGCCTGCTGAGCGCCCGACCGGCGGTGGCCGCTGAGGCTGTGTTGCCAAGCGCCGCGACGACTCGATCGACGGTCGCTCCGTCGTCGGGTCCGACCGACGACAGCGCTGCCAAGCGGACGCTGACATCGTCGTCGATGAGCAACTGCACGAGGATCGTCCGATCGCCTCCGGCAAGGCCGAGCGCACCCGCCGCCGCTCGCCGGTCGGCTGGTTCGGTTGACGAGGCCGCCGCCGCGACCTCGGTGGCCAGTCGCTCGCCAGCGGATGCGTCGAGCAGGACGAGACGGGCCAGAGCGCCGAGCCGTACGCTTGGGCGGGCATCGTCGGCGAGGCGGGCGATTTCGGCGGCCACGGCAGGCGAGGCAACGCCAGCCACAAGATCCAGTCCGAGTCGCACCTCGCCGCCGTCGTCGCTTCGCAGCAGGACGCGCATGGCGGTGGCCTCGGCCTCTTCCTCCAAGTTGAGGCTGTGGTCGTCGAGGAGACGCCGCTGCAGGGCGGCTGCCAACGATCGGCGGTACGCGCGGGACACGGCGAAGGCCACTACAGTCCACCCCCCGCAGAGCACAACGGCGAACACGATCACCGCTGTCAGTGGCGAAGGAAGCAGTTGCAGCCCGAGCAGCAGCGCCCCGGAGATGCCAATCGCGGCCGGCACGCCGATCCCCTCGACACTGGCCTGAACCGCGAGTCGCTCGTCGACGGGCAACACTTGATATGCGGCGTTGATCGAAGTGCGAGTTGTCCCGTCGGTCAGCGTGATATCGCTGATCCGGGCTAGTGCGGCGAGCGTGAAGAGGCCGAGCGATCCGCCGCCGACGAGGGCAAGTGGCACGACCATCGCACCGAGCAGCACAGTGACAACCGCTGGATTGGCGACCAGGCCGAAGCGGACACCGAAGCGCTGTAGCAAGAACCCTGCGAGGAGGGCGAGGAACAAGATGTCGACCAGGTTCACGATGACCGTGTACTGCGCAAGGAACCGGGTCATGTCGTCTCCCGTGTATCGGTGCGACGCTCGGTCGAAGAACAAGAAATCGACCACCTGCGTGCCCATCGCCGATAACACCTGGTAGGCGAAAACGAGCAATACGAACGGCTGGGTGAGGAGCTGCCGCAGGGGGAGCCGTGGCCTGCTGGCGGGTTCGTTGGTGTCGTGCTGCGAGAGGGCTACGGGGTGGCGTCGCCATGTGAGCAGCAGCAATCCGAGGAAAATCACCTCGAACGCAGTCGTCGCGAGCAGCAGATTGCGGGTCGACCCGAGCAACGCCAAAAGCGGGATGCCGGCGAGGCCGCCGACCAGGAAACCGACCGCGAACCCCAAGACGATGCGCGGAAACAACACCTTGATTTGGCGCACGTCGAGCATCCGCCCGGCCTGCCCTCCGATGAACACGAAGCCCATCTGGATGAGGATCGGGAACGACACGACCAGCAGCGCCGAGATCCAGTTTCCGCCGGCCACCAGAACAAGCCATGCGCCGAAGAACACCGCGGCGAACGCGCCGAGCACCGCTGCTGCCACGGCGACAAGGGCAAATCGTCGGACGGCGCTTGCTGCTACGGCCGACGTCGGGATTCCGATTACTGCAATCGCGATGTAGGTCGCGGGGAGCCACGTCGAACCATATTCATCAAGGAAGAGCGCATTGGCCGGCACCAGGAGTAATGCCATGGTGATGCCGAATGCGAATGCTTGGGCTGTGAGCAGCATCACGACGCCGCGGGTGCTCCGGTCGTGCGAGACATCGCCGACCGTCACGACTTAGTCACCGCCGTTGTGGGCGACGTGGCCAGCCGCTGCTCGCAGCCGAGCGACGAGCGAGGCGATCACACCGTGCGCCAGCTCGGGCCAGTCGAGCAACAGCTCATCGAGCACTGGCTTGCGGACGGTGAGCAGGCGCGTCGGCTCCAATGCCGTGACTGTCGCCGACCGGGGTTCCGGAACCAACACGGCCAACTCGCCAACGATCGCCCCAGCTCCGAGTTCGACGAGCGTGGTGCCGCCGCGGTGGACCCGCACTCGTCCATCGACGACGACGAACAAGTGGTCTTCGAACGCACCCTCTTCGATGATCGTCGTTCCGGCGTCGACCGATACTTCGTCGCTCGCCTCGGCGACAGCGACGAGCACGCGACCAGGGACCGCGGCGAACAGGTCGACTCGGTGCAACGCGGCGACCCGGGCGACGACCGGCAGAGGTTCGCTCATGACGACCCGACCCGCAAGAGGTCGGCGATCTCGTCTGGCTCATAGGGGCGGAACCACTCCCGCGTGTAGAGCTCGCCAGGCATCAGAACCACTTCGACTGGCTGCTCAGCATCGATGTCGCTATTGCGGCCGGCCCGCCGATCAACCAGGAAACGGTCGTCGTGGCGGAGCAGCAGCCCGTCGAGCGTCGCCGAATCCGGCTGAGATCGCATGGCGCATTGTAGGCACCTGACCGTGGACGGCTCGGCCCGAACACGTCGGCATAGGGCGTCCGACAGATCAACCCGAGTCGAGTTGACGTTGTGCGGTACGGTTGGTTGTGACGATTTCGAGCACCGAGATCGACAGCCTGAATCGGTATGTTCCGCGAGTCGCAAGCGAATGGGATGTCGATGCGCCGGACCGTTTGTGGCAGGAGATCGATTCAACCTTGTGTTTTGTCGATCTGTCCGGCTTTACCAAACTGTCAGAACGCCTCGCACGACGCGGCAGGATCGGCGCCGAGGAACTCACTGACGTCCTGAATCGGGTGTTTGGTCGGATGCTCGAACTGGCGTACGAACGCGGCGGCGGTCTGATCAAGTTCGGCGGCGACGCACTGTTGCTCCAGTTCGTCGGAGACGATCACCCCGTTCACGCCGCCTGCGCGGCCGTCGAGATGCGCGCTGCGCTTCGGGACGCGGCTCAGATCAAGACGTCAGTTGGGCGAGTTCCCCTCCGCATGTCGGTTGGCATTCACTCAGGCATCGTCCACCTCTTCAAGGTTGGCAGCTCCCATCGCGAACTCGTCGTTACGGGACCTGCGGCGACTCGGGTGGCGCTGATGGAGAGCACCGCCGATGCCGGTGAAATTCTTATCAGCCCAGAGACAGCGCTGCGTCTTCCTTTCGGTGCGGTCGGAGCTGCCAAGGGCGACGGATTGCTCCTGCGCTGGCGTCAGAGTCCGATCGCCAGCGTGGGTGCACTTCCTCGCCTACCGGTTCCGATCGAGACGATCGCCAGCTCCCTGCCCGTAGTGCTGCGCGGATACCTGGGCCAGGGAGCCACCGAAGCTGAGCACCGGGTTGCCACGGTCGGGTTCGTAAAATTCCAAGGAGTTGACGCGCTCATGGAGTCGGCGGGGCCCGACGGCGTCGCCGACGCCCTGCACGAACTGGTTTCGGTCACTCAACACGCCGTCGACTCAGCAGGTGTCACGTTGCTCGGATCGGACCTTGACAAGGACGGCGGCAAGCTGATCCTGGTCACCGGAGTACCCGTGACACAGGGCGACGATGACGGGCGCATGCTCAGGGCTGTGCGCGAAATCATCGATGCCAAAACGCGGCTACCGGTGAGGGTCGGGGTGAATCGTGGGCACGTCTTCGCTGGGGAGGTCGGGTTCGAGCATCGGGCGACGTTCACCGTCATGGGCGATACGGTGAACCTCGCCGCCCGCCTGATGGCCACGGCCGGTGCCGGTGAGTTGTACGCCACCCCTGAGGTGCTGGATCGATCGAGGACCCTGTTCGCAACGATTGCCCTTGAGCCCTTTTTCGTGCGGGGGAAATCGATGCCGGTACAGGCCTACTCGGTGGGCGAGGAGATCGGTCCGCGCATACCCGCGATGGCGAACGAGTTGCCGTTTGTCGGTCGTGATGCGGAGATGGGAGTGCTTGCTCGAGCGATCGCCCGGGTTGCTTCCGGTCAAGGGTCGGTTGTCACCATCGTCGGCGAGACCGGCGTCGGAAAGACCAGGCTGATCGATGAGGCGAAGACGATCGCCGACGGAATGATCACGATCAGCGTGCACGCCGAACAGGCAGGGTCATCTTCGCCGTATCGCGCCTTCAGGGATCCGATCCGTCAGCTACTGCAGATCGAACGAGCTGAACAGGTCGTAATGGAGGCATATCTCCGACATGCGGTCACCGATCGAGTACCTGAATTGCTGCCTTTGCTACCGCTGTTCGGAGACGTCACGCACATCGATGTTCCGAGTACGAAACGCGTCGATGAGATCGAGTTGCGCTTCCGCCCGGATCGAACGGCAGACGCCGTAGTTGCCCTGCTGGCGGCCTCGGACCGGTGTCCGATGTTGTTGATCGTCGAGGACGCTCAATGGATGGACAGCGCATCGGTCGGACTGATTGAACGCTTGATCAGGGCAGTCAGAGATCATCCTTGGCTGATCGTCGTCGCCAGGCGTCCAGAGCCGGGGGGAGTGGATCCTCGACACGGGGAGCGGATTGACCTGCAGCCGCTGGGCGCGGAGGAGACGACTGCGATCGTGATCACGGCAACGTCTGCGGCACCGTTGCGGCCACACGAGATCGACCTCCTTGTCCAGCGGTCGGGTGGTAGCCCGCTGTTCCTCGGTGAGATGTTGCGGATGGCACGGAATAGCCGCGTTGAGGACCTTCCGGAATCGCTCGACGCAGTGGTGAATGCCGAACTCGATGCGCTTGGCGTGCTCGCCAGGCGACTGGTTCGATACGCGTCCGTGCTTGGACGCAGCTTTCGCGTGTCAGTGCTTCGGGAACTCGTGGCCGATGACCAGATCGACCTCGACGACGCAACGACCCGCGAACTTGGGCGCTTCCTCGAATACGAAGGGACCGATCGCGCTCGCTTTCGTCACGCAATGCACCGTGACGTCGCCTATGAAGGGCTGCCCTTCCGGCGTCGCCGTGAGTTGCACCTACGTGCCGGCCGTATCACCGAACGTGACGCAGGCGACAATCCAGAGACGGTGGCGGACGTGTTGTCTCTTCACTACGCACTCGCCCACGAACATGCTCGGGCCTGGCAGTACGCCAGGATCGCTGGTGATCGGGCGCGTGATCGCTACGCAAACCTCGAGGCCGCCTCGCAATACGAGCGGGCGATCGAAGCGGCCCGACGACTCGACGGATCGGTGGCCGATCAACTGGTCGATGTGTGGCGAGTGCTCGGCGATGTGCGCGAGCAGCTTGCCCTGTTCGAGGACGCCATCGAGGCGTATCGGCGGGCGGCCGGAATCGTCGATGGAGATCGAGTCGTCCGTGCCGACCTGTTGTGGCGAAGAGCTCGAGTGCGGTTACACCTCGGTGCCTACCGGACGGCGTTGGCTGAAGCGACGAAGGGTCACCGGCTGCTGGTCGAGGTCGGCGACTCCGGCGCCGACGCGGTTCGCGCCCGACTGACGGCTCTCCAGGCTTTGCTGCGCCAGGCGCAGCAGCGTGCCGAACCTGCCCGCCGTCTTGCTGACCGGGCGATCGCAGAGGCCGTTTCGGCCGCCGATGACGCTGCGCTCGCTCGGGCGTACCTGGTCTCCGATTGGGCCAATCGGGTGCTCGGATCGACGGAAGTAACCGGTTACGGCGAGATGGCGCTGGCGTTGTATGAGCGTATGGGCGATCTCGACGGCGCCGGCAAGGCGTCGAACAACCTTGGAGCGATCGCCTACTTCAATGGTCAGTGGGGCGACGCCGTGATGTGGTATCGCAAAGCGCTCGACGCCTATCGCCGCTGCGGCAACGAAGCGTCGGCCGCACTTTCCGGCAGCAACCTGGCAGAGGTGTTGGTGAGTCGCCGGGCATTCGAGGAAGCGGAGCCGATGTTGCGCGAATCGATACGCGTTCTGCGGGCCTCGCATGCGCTCGACGACGTGCTGTTTGCCGAGACCCAGTTGGGAAGGCTGCTGGTCGAGCGAGGCGACAGCGCATTGGCGGTCGAGTACCTCGTCGCGGTCCGAGCCGAGGCGCTGGCGGTGGGGCAACGGGGGTTTGCGTTCGAGGCAGCAACGTACCTCGCGGCAGCGCTCGTGGCGCTCGACCGTTGCGACGAAGCGATCGAGACGTTGGACGAAGCGGCGACATTGATGGGTTCGGTCGACCCTATGTATCAGCCGATGCTGGCACGCGTGCGCTCGCTGGCACTCGCAGGAAGCGGTCGATTCGACGAGGGTCGGGCGGTGCTTGCGCAGGGCCTGTCGTCGGCACGCGATCAAGGTCTGACCTATGAAGAGGGTCTCTTGCTGCTGGTCAGCATCAAGTTCGACGTGGTCGATGACCGCCGAACACCGGTCGAAGTGGTCGACCGGTGTTCCACTATTTTCGCTCAATTGAGTGTCGAGGTTGAGTTACCCCAGTCGTCGTCTACTGGAACTTCGGATCGTCGTAGCCGAATACCTGCCACACCGTGACGGCCTCGCCATTGATGTCGCCCCGGGAAGTTTCGCCGGCGATACACCATGTCTCACCAGTCGGCAGGGTTGCGGTGGTGACATCGCCTGCTCCGTCGAACTGCGGGTTGATGCACCACCGAACCGGTTTGAAGGCTTCGCCACCGAGCGGGTCGTACTCGAGTAGCAGGCTGAGCGGGCCCGTCACCGAGGCGGCTTGTGGCTCGAAGCTGAGGTAACCGCGGTAGTTGACCTTCTCGCCGCCCGAAGGCGTGAAGAGCACAGAACTTTCCCCATCGACAGGGTCGACCTTGACGGCGTCGACCGCGTACTGCTTACAGGCGTCAGTTTCGGACAAGAGTACGAAGGTCGCCTCCACGTCTTGACCGACTTCACCGTCTTGATCGGTAACCGCTCCCACGGTACAGACGTTGACGGTGACTGTCGCCAGATTTGAGTAGGCGTCACCGTCGAATGCCCGATAGGTGAACGAGTCGGTACCTGAGAAGGTTGGGTTCGGGGTGTACCTAATTGAGGTTCCCTCGACGACTGCCGTTCCGTTCGCAGGTGACACTGAACCGGTCACCGCAGCAAGGCTGACGCTCAGCGTGTCGAATTCGATGTCGGTGTCGTTGGACAGCACATCGATCAAGACGTTGAGATCCTGATCGATCTCGCCTGTGTCAACTACCGCAACCGGGGCATCGTTGACCGGCGTGACCCCTACGGTGACGACGGCGGACGTGGCGGTCGCTGCGCCCTGATCATCGACGACACTGCAGGTGATCGTGACACCGCCGTTGAAGTTCAGCGGCGGGGTGAACGTGATCGACCCGTCGCCGTTGTCCACGATCGAACCTCCGGAGGGCACACTCGTGCAGGTTGCCGTCAACACTGTGCTGTCGATGTCGGTGGCGACCACGATCGTGACTGCTGTTTCCTCGGGTGTCTCTGCTTCACCGCTGATCGATTCCGGCGGATCGTTGACCGGGGTGACAATGATGTTGACCGTTGCCGTCGACCCATCGGTTCCGTCGCTCACGTTGTACGTAAACGAGTCGGATCCGACATGCTCACCCGGGTCCGGGGTGTACGTGAACGACCCGGGCGATGCGAAACTGAGCGTGCCATATGTTGGGTCGCTGTTGCCCGTAACCGTGAGCCCGTCGCCGTCACCATCAAGATCGTTAGTCAGCACGTTGAACGTGATGGCGGTGTCTTCGTTGGTGATGACATTGTCGTCAACGGCCGACGGTGCTGCATTGGACAGCTCGAACAATGAGTCGTAGGCCGGGTTGTTGGCGAAGTCGCCGGCGCCTTCAAGCGTGACGGTGCCGACCTCGGTGGTCAATGTGATCGTGTCGAAGTTGAAACTCGGCGTGATCGTCCATTGACAGTTGTCGTTGCCTGCGCTGTTCGGCCCCGAACTGTTCGGTGAGGCGCAGGCATCGACGTTGTCGGTCATTGTGGATGAGGCGAAGTACGGCGCACTTGTGTCGTAATCGGTCTCTGACGACTGGGCCGACTGAATGTTGTTTCCGGTTTGCAGTTTGTAGACCTCGCTGCTAAGTCCGCGGGCAACGGTGATGACGACGATCGCGTTGCCGGTCATCTCTAGGTCAAACCGCAGCGATTTGAACGTGCGACCGGGCAGGTTGGTTCCGGGCTTCATGATCAAACGTTCGGCAGGATCGACTTGGGCACAAGGTGATCCGTTGCCGCTCGACGGGCTGGCCTTGATCCCGAGACCGTAGTTTGAAAGGCCCGGTGCTGGTTGGTTTCCGACCGACGACAGGTCGATCAGCGTTTCAGGGGAGTTGATCGCGCAACTGTTCTTGCCGACGGTGATCGGTTGGGTTGCGGTGCCGAGTGAGAATCGAAGCGCGTCAGTTCCGAGGTGGAGCCGAACGTAGCTCGGCGCCGCGCTGGCCACCAGTGCCGTGGTCACAACCCCGGCGGCGGCCGCCAAGGATGTCGCAACCATAATGCTGATTAATCGAGTACTGCGCATGTTCATCCTCCGTGAGTGGTCGGTTGACTCTATGCCACGGTGAGTAGTCAGTCAATAAATAGAACGATGGGCGCCCTACGCGAACGGCCCCTTCGACTCGATCCAAGAACACAATAAGTGGTTATGCCCGCGCTGAGTGTCTCATCGAGTGCGTGCGCGGCGATCGGGCGGGGCCCAGTAATCTATGGAATTCGGCAAGATATTCCAATCGGACCATGTTCGGTGTGATGACGAGCACCGCCAGCGCGAACACGACGATTTCGGTCCGCCAAAACCCTGAGATTGTTCCCGAAATCGAACCCCCTTGTATGGCTCTCATTCGAGAATGAAGTGCCAAAAGTCACACAGGCATTTGCCAAACGTGATTCAACCTGATCGCCCACGACGATACCGAACACCTCGGTCGTGTGAACGCAGGCATGAACAGCGGGTCAATGTGGTGACATGTCGTGGAGATCTCACAACACCGCGGTATAGATCTCCATTGTCTTGCGGGCTGCGGCATCCCAGCCGAACTCTTTGACTGCTCTGGCTCGGCCGGCGAGGCCCATCGTTCGGGCACGTTCCCTGTCGGCGAGAACTCGGTTGACAGCGGCCGCAAACTCGTTCTCAAAGGTTCGTGGATCACTCTCGTCGTAGTGCACGAGTAAGCCGGTTTCGTTGTCGGCCACAACCTCGGGGATACCGCCGACATCGCTCGCGACGACGGCGGTTTCACACGCCATCGCCTCCAGGTTCACGATCCCGAGCGGTTCGTACACCGAGGGGCAGACGAACACGGTTCCGTGGCTCAGCACCTGACGAACCTCGTCACGCGGCAGCATCTCTGACACGAGGAACACGTTGTCACGAGCGGCCCGCAGCGCGGCTACGGCGGCGTCGGTTTCGGCGGCCAGTTCAGGCGTGTCCGCGGCACCTGCCAGCAGCACGACTTGCGCCTCGTCGTTGAACTGGAGCGCCGCCCGCAGCAGGTGCGGCACACCCTTCTGGCGGGTGATTCGCCCGACAAACACGACCGATGGTTGCGATGGGTCGACGCCCAATCGGTCGAGCACGCTCGTATCGCGGTCGGGTCGATAGAACTCGGTGTCGATTCCATTGTGGACGACGTGCACCTTGGAGGGGTCGAGTCGTGGGTACGACGCGATCACGTCGCGCATCGAACCATGGCTCACGGCGATCACGGCGTCGGCCGCCTCATACGACGTCTGCTCAGCCCACGATGAGACCCGGTAGCCGCCTCCCAGTTGTTCTGCCTTCCAAGGCCGCTGCGGCTCAAGTGAATGTGACGTCACGACGTGCGGGATGTCGTGCAGCAACTTGGCGATGTGTCCCCCCATATTGGCGTACCACGTGTGTGAGTGAACGATGTCGCAGCTGGCAACCCCCGCCGCCATTGCGAGATCGGTGGAAAGCACCCGCAACGACGAATTGGCATTCGCCAGACGATCGTCATGTTCAGAATGCGCCGTGGCACCATGGCGCGGCTCACCCATGCAATGGACGTCGACGTCGGCCAACTTCTTCAGTTCGCGGACGAGGACGTCGACGTGAACGCCTGCTCCTCCATAGACGTCAGGCGGGTACTCGCGAGTCAAAATTCCAATGCGCACGGACCGGCATCGTAGACGCCGATACGGCGTGGTGCGAACTACTTGAGGAACTTGCTGGTGGTGTTGTCGGCGAGAATCTTGCCGCCGGTTTGGCAGGCTGCGCAATAGTTCACGGTGTAGCCCGAATACTCGACCGACCGCACCGGGTCGCCACATTGCGGACACGCGTCACCATCGCGATGGTGGACATCGCTTGGCCGATCTTTCGATGAACTCATGTCCGGGCGGGTGCGTTCGTAAGTCAGGCCGTCGTCGACGCACGCCCGGATGGCGGCGACGACTTTGCGTGCGCCGTCAAGACCGAGCTTGCCGGTCATCGCGAAGGGGCTGACCCTGGCGGTGTGGCAGATCTCGTTGGCGAGTCGTCTACCCAGTCCGGCGATCGACCGTTGGTCCCGTAGGAATCCATGGAGGCGCTGGTTCTTGGCCTCGAACAGGTGCACCAGCGCCTGCGGTGTCACAATGTCGGCCTCAGGTCCGAGCACATCGAGCGGCGGCGAATCGAGCGCGTTGGCGGACGAAAGGCACCATACGCCCGCTCGTCGCTCAGTTCCTGCCTCCGTGAGGAGCAAGGCCGGGGCGGCCTCGCCGAAGACGAATCGGGCTTGGCCGCCACGCGGTTTGGGTGCCTGCTTGGCATCGACGAGCAGTCGTCCACCTTGCATCAGGTGAACCGCGAACCACACCGATTCGAACTCGAGTAGCAGATATTTTCCCCGTCGGCCGACCTTGATCAAAGGCTGACCATAGGCCTCGTCCGCCGCAGGGACCGCCGTCTTGAGTGCTGTGAACGTGAGCGGTTGGAACTTGATGAGCACCCGCCCGCTGAAGTCGGCTGTCAGCCGTTCGGCATGAGCTTGAACTTCGGGCATTTCCGGCATCGGGTTACTCGTACCGCGTGCGTTCCCTGACGGCCGAGAACACTGCGTCGAGGGCGCCGAACACTGGTTGCGATGCCATCAGCGATTGCTGGTCGCCGTGGAGCCGGATTCGGCCGGTCACGAACGCTTCCTGAGCGTTGAGTTCACCGGTCGCTACGGCGACAGCTGTGGCCCAGTCCTGTTCCATTCGAACATCCTCCGGATCGGCTTTTCCGGCTCCGAACGCGGCAGCGCCGTCACCGACCTGAAGGTGGTAGATCACGTCGCCTTCCGGCCCGCCGGTCACCGTTTGGGTGACGCCAATGCGGTGCGCGTGGGACAGGTCGGCGAGTGTGACGCTCTCGGCGACATGGCGGGTCAACTCTCGGATCCATGCCAGGCTGAGATAGCGGATGCTCGTGTCGGTGTGATCGGTCTCCATTGCGGTCATAGTCTGCCTGATCATGGAGGTACATCGCAGCGTCCAACACGGCAGTGTTCGGGGTGCCGATGAATTTCCGCACGCCGGGGCGGCTGTTGAAGAGTGGGTGTTTGCTGGGTGGGAGCCTGATGGATCGTCCGGGTTCATCTCGGGCCATCGGCTGCTTGGTCGAATCGCCTGGTACTGGGCGGCGTTTGTCGAACTCGATCAACCGTTACTGCACGTCACCGAATGGGAGGTCCCCGTACGCGCCGATCCACTGATCGTCAAAGCTGAACAGTTGTGGGCTGAACACACCTGTGATTCGCCATTGGAACAATGGTCGATCGGCAACGAAACATACGCAACGTCGCTCGACGAGCCGAGTGATGCGTTGGGTCTCGGCTACGGCGTGCCGACGCCGATCGGGTTCGATCTCGAATGGTACGCGACGGGTCGTGCCAGCGAGATCGACCATGGTTACGAACAGGTCGGGGTCGTACATGGCGACGTAGCAATGATTGGCCGCCCGAATCACACGTTCGCCGAATCACCTGGAAAACGATGGCATCGATGGGGCACAGGCTCGACATTGCTGGCCCCATTACCGCTTCCTAGGGCGATCGCGCATACCGGACTCCGCGCCGCCTTCGGCTTTCCAGACGGCTCAGTCAGCGATCTGGTATTGCTTTCGAATGGCTGGGGTCATAGATCACCCCGAAACTGATCAAAATATGTTAAGTCTTCGTCAGGATTGACCGATACCAGAAATATGGAAATCGGCGAACTGACGGTCGGCGTGCCCGCCGCGGGCGATCGGTTTCGCTGGAGAGGTTCGAGTCTTGGTCGGACTCGGACACCGTCGAACTTCGTAGCTTGGGCAGCGCTCAGCGTGTTCCTGATGGTGATCGCGCTGTACGCCCTCGGAGTCGTCGGAACGGTGGCCTATTTTCTGGTCCTGCTCGGTGGCGTCGTGTGTGTCGCGGTCGGAGTCCGTTGGCATCGGCCGACCAAGAGCAGTCCGTGGTGGATGCTGGTTCTCGCTGATGTCATCTGGACACTGGCAGGGATCCTCCACGAGATCTTGAACACCAGCGGCGATCTCAGCCCACACCGTTCGCTGGTCGCCGACATGGTCGCGATTCCGGGGTATCTGCTGTTTGGTGCCGCCTTGTACTGGCTGCTTCGGTTGCGGCGCGGACACAGCGAACGCCCTGCGCTGCTCGACGGTTTAATGATCGCCGCCGGATCGACGCTGCTCGTCTTCGAAGGTCTGACTCGTCCCACGTTCGACATCGCCGACGCCTGGTTGCCCGCCCAACTGGCGGTCGCCTCCTATCCGACGATATCGATGATGTTGCTCGTGATCGCCGGTCAACTGGCGTTTTCGAGCGGTGAGCGTTCGACCGCATTTTCTCTGCTACTTGGTGGTTCGATCTCGTTGCTCGTCGGTGATGTGATCTATGCCTTCGGCGAAATAGGACGACTCGCACTACCGCAACCGGTGATCGAAGTCCCATACCTGTTGGTTCCGGCGGCGATCGGCACGGCGGCGCTCCACCCGTCGATGCGATCGATGGTAGGGCGGAATGGAGGGACGTCGACCACGACCCTCGGTCATACGCGCGTGTTGGCGGTCGGCGCAGCGCTGCTCGTGCCAATCGCCGTGATGGCAGGCCGAGATCACACCGTGACCGATCTCGTCACCGTCGCAATCTGTGCTTTGCTGGCGACCGCTGCCGTGGTGCGACTGGTGGCGGCGATGCGCGATCAGCGAGTGGCCTCGGCTGTGTTGTATCACCGTGCAACGCATGACGAGTTGACAGGTCTGCCCGGCCGCACCCTGCTCGTGGAACGGGTTACCCAAATGTTGGGTCGCTCGCGGGACTCGTCGGTGACGTTGATGTTTCTCGATCTGGACAGACTCAAATTGGTCAACGACTCGCTCGGTCACAACGCCGGAGACGAACTGTTGCGCCAGGCTGCTCAGCGAATCGTGCTTCAAGCCCCTGACGATCGTCACGTGTACCGGATGTCTGGGGATGAGTTCGTGGTGGTTGCCGAGAACATGACGGATGCCGCCGCCGTGGCTCTTGCGGCTCGCATCCGTGGAGCGCTCCGGCGAGCATTTCAACTCTCCTCCGGAGAAGCGTTTGTTTCGGCTTCGATCGGATTCACATCGGCCTCCGAGGGCGATGCAGACCGTGTCCATCAACTGCTTCAAGAAGCTGACGAGGCGATGTATCGGAGCAAGGAAAACGGGCGCGACGCGACGACCCGTTTCGATTTGTCGATGAAGGAGCAGACCACTCGCCGCGTCGAGGTGGAGCGGCTACTCCGCCATGCGCTCACTAACCGCGAGCTGAAGGTCGCCTACCAGCCGATCGTGTCGGGCGCGGAAGCGCGGATTATCGGATTCGAGGCTCTCGCACGATGGACTGTGGACGGTGCGCCGATCCACCCAGTCGAGTTCATTCCCGTCGCCGAGGAATCCGGGTTGATTTCGGCTCTCGGCAAGTTCGTGCTTGATGAAGCCTGCCGTGAGTTGGCGGTGTGGCGGCGATCGCTTCCTGGCGGGCCGCAGTTGACGATGTCGGTCAACGTGTCACCCGGGCAGATCCGCACCGGCGACATCGTCGAGGTCGTCGCCGACACGTTGCGAAGGCACGGTCTGCCCGGCGACGCGCTCTGGCTTGAGCTCACCGAGAGTGTGATGGTCGAAGAATCGATCACCACGATGGCTGTGATGTCGGCGTTGCGGGCGCTGGACGTGCGGTTGTCGATCGATGACTTCGGTACGGGGTTCTCTTCGTTGAGCTACCTCAAACGGTTTCCGGTGTCGAGGGTCAAGATCGATCGCTCGTTCGTATCCGGCATGTGCGACGACGAGTCGGACCGGTCGCTCGTGGCGGCCGTGATCGCGATGGCGTCAGCACTCGGTTTGGAAGCCGTCGCCGAGGGTGTCGAGGCGCCGGCACAGGCGGCAGCACTGCGCGAGCTCGGGTGCGAACGGATGCAGGGCTATCTGTTCGGACGCGCCGTGTCACCATCGAATGCGTGCGAGTTGGTGGAGACAGCCAATCGGCTGCTGGTGCC
>JANMTV010000032.1:0-1372 GCA_031390905.1 Ilumatobacteraceae bacterium
CCAAGGCTGTGGGGGCCGAGTGGTCACCCCATACCTGGTCAACAGGTTTCGGGCTGGTGGCGAATCTTCATGCCGCCCTGGCGATGTCCGCGAGCGAGTATCTCGAGGTTCCCTATGACCCCCCGGCCTGGTCCGTGGCCCGGCGCGATTTCATGTTGCCCACCACCATCGACATCGATCGGGACGGGTACGTCTCGGCTCCGGCCGGCAATGGCCTCGGGATTGAGCCCGATTTCGAAGCCTTGGAGAAATGGAGGGTGGCGTGACCAGAGCTGCGGTTTGGATAGAGCCCGGGTCTCGGAGTCGGGTGGAGGAAGTCGAGGTGTCGCCTCCCGGACCCGGTGAGGTGCAGGTCAAACTCGCAGCTGCAGGGGTCTGTCATTCCGATTTCCACCTTGCGCTCGGGCACTTTGGCCGCCACCGATTTCCGACCATCCTCGGTCACGAGGGCGCCGGGGTGGTGGAGGCGGTGGGGCCTGAAGTGAGTTCGATTGCGGTAGGGGATCGGGTCTCACTGTGTTTTATCCCTTCGTGCGGTCGATGCCGTCAATGTCAGCGAGGCCATCCCAATCTGTGCGAGCCAGCATCCAACGCTGCTTTCGCGGGGACGATGCTTGATGGCACGTTCCGGATTCACCGTACTGACGGCACCGCTCTCCAACAGTTCCTGGCGGTTAGTGCCTTCTCCGAGATGACGGTGGTGCCGGTAGGGTCGGTGGTGAAGGTGCCAGACGCCCTCCCGCTCGATCAAGCGGCGCTGGTCGGTTGCGCCGTGCTCACCGGTTTTGGTGCCGTTCGCAACGCTGGGCGGGTCGGACCCGGCGATCGGGTGGCCGTGATTGGCTGCGGCGGCGTTGGTCTCCAGGTGATTGCGGCAGCGAGACTGGCGGGAGCTGAAAGCATTGTCGCCATCGATCCGGTTTCCTCGAAGCGCCAGGCGGCCATTGCTCAGGGCGCCACCGATTTCACCTCACCGGACGATGCCCACGGGCCTTTCGACCTGGTCTTTGAGGTGGTGGGTCGGGCCGAAACCATCGAACTTGGTTGGCGGTTGTTAGGGAGCGGCGGAACTGTGGTCGTGGTTGGAATCGCTCCTTCCGGGGTGGAAGCGAAGATTCGAGCGATCGACTTCTCGTCGGAGAAGAGCCTGCGGGGATCGTTCTACGGGTCTGGGAGCCCGGCCAAGGAACTGGCCGATCTGGCCCAGATGGTCGTGGACGGCAAGATCGATCTCTCCCGGGCGGTGAGCCATACGACCGACCTCGCCGGGATCGACGAAGCCTTCGAACGCCTGCAACGCGGCGAAGGAGCGAGAACGGTGGTGCTGTTTTGATGTCTCTCTCCCCTCCGATCCCTGTTTTGGCGCGAAGAA
>JANMTV010000039.1:0-3861 GCA_031390905.1 Ilumatobacteraceae bacterium
CCGGGGTTTCGGTGATCGTTGTCGTGAATCCCGCGAACGATACTGCTGCCGAGCACGGGTCACCAGCAACGATTTGTTCGGCTGCGCAATCGATCTCGATCGAGATCGCCTGATTGGGTGCGACGACGTACGGGGAGACGAAGTGGAAGTCGAGGTCCCGGAAGTTCTCGAGTGCCGACTCGAGAACCGTCTCGCCGTTGAGTTTGACGCGAATCCGACCGACGTCGCCGCTCGGGTTCTGCATGATCAGATCGGTCAGTGCGAACGTCGTGTTGGCCGGATTGGCGGTACCGCTTACCGCACCGCTCGTTCCTGCCGCGGCCTCGGCGACGAGTCGAAAGTTCGATGGCGCGCTGGTCTCGTTGAGCACGCTGCCGAACCCTCCGCCACCGCCACCGCCACCGCCACCTGCTGCGGCTTCGGCGGCGGCTTCCTCTGCCCCTGCTGCATCCTCTTGGGCCTGTTCGGCCTGTTGCGCAGCTTCCTCGACGGCAGGAGCCAACTCGGCAACTTGTTCCTCGACAGCCGAGACCTCCTCGATGGCGATCTCGCGGGCGGCCGATTCGACGGTTGGCTTGAGCAGCGTCTTCCAGAGAATGAACAGTGCCAGCAGCAAGGCGATTGCCATCAGGACTGCTTTGAGCAACCATTTCGGGATGATCGGCTCCTGCAGCAGATTGCCGGGAACGACAATCGGTGCGGCGACGCTGGCCGGCGTTCCTGCCCCAGCGTCGGCCCGAACCTGAGGTTCGACGACGACTTGGAACGGGTGATTCTTGGGTTGCCCGCGCCAGATCTTGGTGGCCGGCTTGATCTTGATTTTGGCGAAATGTGCGGCGCCCGGTTGTGAGTCGACCTGGACCGGATCGAACTCGAATCCCAGCGTTTGTTCGGCGTCGGTGCCGGTGAGGCGGACTGGTACATCTACGTTGCCGCGGTTGTCGATTGCCAACTCGAATCGTCCGGTGAGCCGTGCGCGTCCGGTGACGGGTTGCAGTTCGGCACCGATTTCGAAGAACTGTCCCACATCGACGGTGCCTTCTGCGACCGCTGCTCCTGCCGGATCTTCGGCCGGGATCGCCTTGACTGCCCAGTTCGAAATGCCCGGTTTGGAGGTCGAGATTCTGGGTGGAGCGATCGTGACGGTTACGACTTGATCGGTCGCCGGAAACAGTCGGACAACCGGTGGTTCGACGGTGATCCACGCCGCCGCGTCGCCGAGCGGTTGAAACGCGAATTGATCGACGACGTCACCCGTGTTGCGAATTCGGAGTTCGGTCGAAACCGACGAACCCGGATTGACCGCTAACGCCGACTGCTGGACTGAGACAGAGGTACCCATGATGTCTACCGAATCACGGGCGACGTACTCTGAACATGGGCAGACGTGCACTGGCCGCTTCCCCAGAGCGCCTCTGAGAGCGCCCGAAAGGGAAAGTTCTGGTGAATTTACGGCGAAAATTCTCGCCAATTCCCCTTTGGGCTTGTATCAGAACGTCAAGGGGATCACTCTGTCAGGTGAGCTTGCCGCGGGAGCGAGTGCCAATGACGAGTTCTACGAGAGGAGAATTCGATGAGTAGCCGTTTGTCTGTATTGGTCTGTGGTGACGACCCAATTACCGAGGCTGGGGTGGCGACGCAGATGCGTGGCCGACCAGAGGTGTATGTCGTGGAAGCGACCAATGAGGATGGGGCGGATGTCACCGTGGTGGTGGTCGAAGAACTCGACGAGGCCTCGGAATGCCGAATCCGGAATCTTCGCCGGACCGGTCACGATCACGTCGTGGTGGTGTGTAGCCACATCGATGATGGTGCTCTGATGCGTGCCGTCGAACTTGGGGTCAGTGGTTTGTTGCGGCGCAGCGAGGCCACACCCGAGCGGCTGAGTTCGGCGGTTGTCTCGGCATCGCGGGGCGACGGTCAGATGGCACCTGATCTTTTGGGGCGTCTGTTGGAACAGATGAGTCACCTACAACAGCGTGTCCTTGCACCGAAGGGGATCAGCCCGAACGGGTTCACGCGTCGCGAAATCGAGGTGTTGCGTCTGCTCGCAGAGGGATTCGATACCTCCGAGATCGCCGAAACGCTGGCCTATTCGGAGCGCACGATCAAGAACGTGATCCACGACGTCACGAGCCGGTTGCATCTCCGCAACAGGTCGCACGCCGTTGCCTTCGCAATGCGCACCGGCGTGATCTGAACCTGAGTCCCGGCGCACAGCGACTAGGTTCTCCTCGAATGGTGATCGTGTTCGAACGATGCGCAGGTTCTTGCTCCGCATCGACCTCGGTGTTGGCTCCGTCGTCGACGTTCGGACGTAGGGCGAACCCGTAGGGCGAACCCGTGGGACAACTAATCGCCGTGATTCTGGGGCTTGGTGCCCTCCTTTTCAAGCTCTGGGTTTCAATCAACCGCGATGACGACTAGACGCCAGCGCGCGACGGAGAGCAGTTGTGGCTTTCACGATCGACAGATGAGCGACAACGAATCGATTTCAAGCATCGAAGATCTTGCACGGTGGGCGAGCGGCGCGTTCGTTGCCTTGTTGTGTGTCGGGATACTGGTCGTGGCGTGGTCGGAATCGGTGCCAGGGATGCTGTTCCGAGTGTGGATTGTCGGGGTGGCCCTAGTGGGGACGCTTGGCTTGATTTGGGTAGTCCATGTCGTCGCTGCCCTGCGTGGTTTCGGCCTGGTCGCAACTGTCAAGGCGTCACCTGCGCGGTTGCTATCGGCTCCCATCGTTGTGCTCATTGCGGTAGTGCTGATCTACCCCCTTGATGGCCCACTTCGAGCCCGGTTCGTGGTAAGTCGATCTGACTTCGATCGAATCGCCAGCCAGATCGAAGCCGTGCATGAATCTGACCTCGGACGGCGCGCGGCCGAGAGCGAACTTGAAGGTTTGCAATCGATTGGCTCGTTCACGATTGACGACGTGTGGCAAGTCGGTGACGTGGTGTTGTTCTTCTCGGGCAGCGAGGCCTACTTTCCGTCTGGGTTCGCGTATGTCCCGCTCAGATCTCGCCCCGGTATGGAGAGCGGTTTCAACGCCATCGAAGGTCCCGACTGGATACATCTCGGCGGTGACTGGTTCGCGTTCAAGGAATCATCATGAGAAGACTCCGGGGCCCGGTGACCGTGATGGGTGCCGGACCGTATGACCCGGCGCTCGCTGGACTATCCCCGCCTCCTGGTTCGATGCCCTGCTGCAAGTAGCCGCGCTGCAATGACCACCTGAACGCGTCGTCATCGACGAGGTCGGCTCTGACGAGCGGATCGTCGAGATCGACTAACCGATGACGGGCCATTTGCTGCGAGTTCTGTGAGCAGCGTTGATTTCCAAAACGGACCGGGTCCGTTGAGCACGACCATCGGTTTCTCGGTCATCCGTTCGATCGTGACGGCGGCAGCCCGACCGGGGACCTGATCGTTGAGTTGGCGATGCTCCACGACTGGAGCGTGCCGCTGCGCCGGCGATGCGGAGGCTGGATACTCGTCAGGTTCGATCGATCTATTTCGTCAATTTCGATCCTGTCGACGGGGGACGACCGAACCCCCTGACACCGACGCGGATCACACCCGTCGGCATCGCCGTTTGCGGCGTCGGAAACTTAACCTAATCATAACGTACGTATGTTGCAATGGGTTCGGATGTTCGATATGGTTGCTGTCAACGACCAACTCTTGGGGAGGGTGCACGATGGATGACAACGGAGTCCGTAACACACTCGATGTGTTGTTGGCTGGTGATCCTGATGTGATGGACCGCGACCAGTTGGCCGGGTTCGTCACACAGTTGGGTCGTATCCGGGGTTGGTGCGCGGCGGCTGAGGTTCGGGTCAGTCGCCGGACCCGTCAACTCGC
>JANMTV010000085.1:0-13315 GCA_031390905.1 Ilumatobacteraceae bacterium
ACCGGACGACCAGACGATCCAGACCCTCCAACTATGAGGGTCACATCGCCGCGCCCCAGCACACGTCCGGACGCGAGCCGAGCGAGCGACGAGGCGGCTGGCTCAGGCCTCCGTGTCCTGAATTCTCTATCGAGACCCTCCCTCGGAGATCCGGATCTACGACGTACATTCGGGCGACCGGATTCCTGTGCCGATCTTCACCGCTTGTACGATTGTGTGCAGTGACACCTGCTCAAGAGGCACTAATGGCGGCTCGTAGCGGGCCAAGCAAGGCTGTCGTCCTACGCCTCGTCGCCGTTGTCGTCGCCGTTGTCGTCGCCGTGGTGGCCGCCGTCGCGTGGTGGTGGCCGTCGATCTTCCCGCCTACCGACACTGAAATCGATGTCCGCTTCGTATCGGACGGGTTCCTGGTGGGCTACGAGCGCCCGATCGGTGATCGGGTCCATGAAAGTGGGCGTTCGACGTCGTGGCTCGAGGGTGTCGACGTGTGCGATCCGTCGACTGATCTGCTCGGTCAGCCGGGCGCTCAGGTTTTGGTGGTCACCGGCGCTGGCATCAACGCCTGCGTCAACATGCTGACCGATGCGACGAATCATGCCGCCCGGCTGATCGTGATCAGTCAACCAGGAGTGACCGACCTGAGCAGCTTGCCCGACGGCGTTCACATCGTTGATCCGGAACGATTGATCGGCGTCGCCGGGAGTGGCGTCAGCATGCCGTGCCAATGGTGGGAGGAGGCGAGTTGTGTCGACGGAGTCGTCACCGTCCGCAACCCCGACGGTTCGCTCACCGTCGAGGGCAGTGATCGCATCGCTCGGATGGTCGTGGCCGCGCTCCCGTGAACGACCGACTACAGCGGCTCTGGCAGGCCGCTGCCGCCCATCCCGCGACCTACGCACTTCCGGCCGTTGTCGTCGTGGCGGCGACGCTGCTCGGCGTGATTGGCACACCATGGCACCTCACCGGCGACTTCAGCCACACCGAATTCTTGGTGCGGTCGATTCCGCGTCATCCTCCGCTGATTGGCGTGGCGGCACGGGTCGAGGACAATGGATCAACCCTCGGACCTGGCATGGCATACGCACTGTGGCCTGGATACACGCTCCTGGGTCGCAATGCGTTTGCGCTCACAGTCTCGGTGGCAATTCTGCACCTGCTCGCCCTGACGGCGTCGATCGTCGTTGCGGGTCGAGTTGGTGGTCGGCTCCTGGCGGCCTGCTTGGCGGTCTCCTTCACTGTGATGACAGTGTCGTTCGCCCCACGCTTCTTCCTCGAGCCCTGGAATGTCTGGGTTCCTGTGTTTGCGTTCGGACTGTTCGTTGTCCTCATCTGGGCCGCCTCGTGCGGTCGTCTCTGGGCGTTGCCGACGGCCGTGGCGGTTGGCAGCTATTGCATGCAGGCCCACATCAGCTATTCGTTGATCGTGGTTGGACTGCTCGCCACAGTGACAGCGTGGATTGTTTGGATCTGCTGGCGAACGGAACGACACGGCGTCGGTCGGCTGGCCCGCTGGTTGGGAGTGTCGGGACTGGTTGGCGTCGGGATGTGGGCGTTGCCGATCATCGAACAGTTCCAATCCGGCACCGGAAACCTTCGCAAGGTGGTCAACGAGTTTCGCTCGCCCGACGACCCGTTTGTCGGTCCTCGGTCGGCGCTGAAAGCGATCGCCGGTCGCTTGAACCTGTTCGGACCTTGGCTCCACGATCCGCTGAAGTCCCCGGAAGCCGAGCCGAACCTGATCGGCTTTGCGCTATTCGTCGCGCTCGTGGTGGCAGGAGCATGGTGCGCTCGTCGTCGTCGGTGGCGGCCGGAAATGCTGCTGTTCGGCGTGTTGACGGTCACCACACTGCTGGGCGTCGTGTCAACGGCACGGATCTTCGGTCCGTTCTTCGAGTACGTGATCAGATGGATGGTGCCACTGGCGGCATTGTGGATCGGCGTCTCATCCTGGTCGATCCTGAAGACATTGGTCGAGCGGCGTGGGGTCGCTGACGAACAACGCACAGAGGGCCGAGCGGTTGGGATCGGGCTGGCGGCGGTGATCTCGCTGCTGGCGGCAATTGGTGCCATACGCAGCGTCGGAGCGGACGTGCCGTATCGGGCTGATAGCGATATTGCCGGTCAGCTCGGGCAACAACTCGTCGACGTCCTTCCGGCTGGAACGCGTTACCAAATCGATGAGCGCGACCCAGTGGCGCTCGGGAGTGTCGCCTATGGACTGCACCTGTTTCTCGAGCGGAATCGACGCTCCGACGGCGTAGGGCCGTGGGGTGTTGCCGGAGTCAAGGAGTATCGAGTGGTCGACGACGATCAGGCTGACGGGGTCCTGTGGTTTGTCGCCACACAGCGGGTGATCGATGGCTTCACAACGATCCCTGGTGCCACAGTCGTCGCTCGCACGGACGCTGCCAGCTCAACCGATACGATCCGTTCGATCGACCTCGAACAGTCGATTATGGAGACACTGTGCGAGGCGGGCCGCACAGATCTGCTCCCCCTTTTCGGGAAACGTTGGGGGCTCTCCGAGATGTTGTTCACGTCTGATCTGCCGGCTTCGATTCCACCCCTCCTCGTCGAGCTCACATCGCTTCGACAGGCAACCGCGGTCGTGTTGCTTCCGGTCGGGGTCGACGGAGACAACATCCCGGTCGCATCACCGACGTGCTGATCGTTTGAAGATGTCGACTGCCGCCCAACGCGTGACAAGCAGCATCGATTCGACGATGATTCGTCCTGACATCTTCGACTTGCCTTTGATCCGATCTCGGAACACGATCGGCGTTTCGGCGACTGAGTAGCCGTGTCTGGTCATTCGGCGGACGAGCTCGGTCAGAAACGCATACCCCTCGGCGGTCGTGCTGGCTGGATCAATGGTCGCCAGTACATCCGATCGGTACGCCCGGAATCCGGAGGTGCAGTCACGCGGTGTCAGTCGAAGCACTCCCCGCGTGTACGTGTTACCCCACTTCGAAAGCAGCTGACGGTGGATCGGCCAATCGGTCGTGCCGCCACCTGGGACATAGCGCGAGCCCACGACCGCGTCGGCACCGCCCTCGATCAAGCGAAGCATCTCAGGAATCACCGTCGGATCGTGCGACATGTCGGCGTCCATCGACACAATCACGTCGTAACCATCATCCAGGGCGCGCCGGAAGCCAGCCCGATAAGCGCTTCCGAGGCCATCCTTGCCCGGGCGAACAATGACTTCGACGTTGCCGAGTTCGGCTCCGACCGAGCGGGCCAGCTCAGCGGTACCGTCAGGGCTGTTGTCGTCGATCACAAGGACATTGACGGGTCCTGTCAGGTTGACGGTTGCTGCCCGAGCCGCACGGAGAAATGGAACGATGTTCTCGCGCTCGTTGTAGGTGGGGAGAACGATGACGGTTCGCACAGCCCGACGACGTTATCGGGATCGATCGTGGGACCGAACGACCTCGGTATGCAGACATCGTGTGAGCCCGAACGCAGAGGCCTCCCAGGTCAATGTCCGTGCACGGAGTAGGGCCGCGGTCGTCAGTTCCTGTCGCCGCCGATGGTCGATCAGGACGTCGGCAATCGTCGTGGCAAGCAACGTCGGCGCAACGAGAACACCGGTCACATCTGCGACGACGCTGCTGCGATGGCCCCGAATGTCCGTGGCAACGGCGGGTGTCCCACACGCAGCACCTTCCGTCAGGCTGAGACCCCAGCCTTCGGCTAACGAGCCGCTCACCACCAACCAGGCCTGTTGGTACTCGTTGACCAGATCCGATCGCTCCACTCGGCCTGCAAATCGGATCCAGTCACCCGCTCCGGCTGACGCAACGCGGTGTTCCAGCTCGGTTCGGAGTGGACCATCGCCGACCAGCGTGAGGGTCAGGTTGGGGATCCGACATCGTGCTTCAACCGCACTGTCGATCACGAGTTCGAATCGTTTGACAGGGGCCAGTCTCCCGACCGCCACCAGCGACGGGTGCTCGGTCTTCGGCCCTCCCGGCGAGAAGAAGGAGTCGACGCCATTCGGCACGGCAGTCACACGGTCTGGCCGGAACCCGAGTTCGAGCAACTCGTCGCGGGTGGCGTCGGACGGTGTCACGGTCACCCCACGTCGATAGAACAGCGGTGCCAATCGAGTTTCCAGTACCCGCCCGGCAACAGCCAGCGGACCGGGAAAGATCTGACTCCACATCGGCCCGTGGACATGATGCAACATCGTGATTCGCGGCTTCCGGCACCAGATCGGCGAGAACCACGGCACCCCGTTCCAGATTTCGACGAGGGCGTCGTAGCGTCCCATCCGATGGGTCAACTCAGAGCAGACTGTTCGCGGGAATACCGAGTATCGGCTCCCCCGCCGGACGACCGCGTACCCGTTGCGTCGATCAACCGCAGGCAGCCCTTCGGCGGCGGACGTTCGATGCATGACGTCAAGTCCAAGGTCGGCCCAGCGACGCATGAACTCGTCGGCGTGTACTTCGGATCCTCCGGCATCGGGGTCGTCGAGATCGCGCCATGCCAGCACGTGTATACGTCGGATACCGCGGCGTCTCAGATCGTCGACATACCACGCCAGGTCGGCATCGTTCGGGGGTGCCGGGTGGATCACCTGAGCGGAAGCCGTCTAAAAATCCCGCGAGGCAGATGGCGCAAGACCATGAACACGTATCGAAGGATCCCTGGCGTCCAGACTGTCTGACGCCCAGCGCGTATCCCTGCCACAGTCCGCTCGGCCACCTGCCGTGGCGTCGATGAGAATGGAACCGACGTCATGCCACGCGTCATCTTGGAGTGCACGAAACCCGGCCGGATGACGGTCACCTTGACGCCAGTTCCGGCAAGCGAGTCACCGAGGCCTTGGGCGAAGACGTCGAGGCCGGCTTTTGAGGAGCCGTAGACGAAGTTCGATGCGCGTCCACGTTCACCTGCAACGCTCGAGAGCACGACCAGGTGGCCGTGGCCCTGGCGACGCATCTGGCCTGCAACAGCGAGCGAGGCTGTCACGGCACCGACGTAATTGACGTTGAGGACCTCGGCGGCCGCCGCAGGGTGATCGTTGAAGTCTGCCTGCGAACCCAACTGACCAAACGCCAACACAACGACGTCGAGGTCCCCGAAGCACTCAGCCAACTGTCGAACAAAGTGCTCGTGGTCGGCCGTGTCGGCAGCGTCGAAGTGCTCGACCGCCACAGCGAGGCTGGCGGTCTCGAACCGTTCGGGTTGGGCCTCGTCAGGGCGACGACACGCCAACACGAGTTGCCGGGTTGACGGTGACACCAGTTCGTCGACGATCGCCCGACCGATCTCACTGGTACCGCCGAGTAGCACGATCGTCTGGGGTTCTTGGAGGGCATTCTGCATGCGTTACGGCTCGGTTCGGACTAGTCGTGGTTAGGTGTCGTGGTTAGGTGTCGTGATTAGGTGTCGTGATTAGGTGTCGCGGTTAGGTGTCGCGGTTGGTGAGCGTCAGGCCGAGACGGCGGCTGAGATCGCTCGCCCACACTCCGGTCGGATCGACGCGGTGGCGCACGGTCAGCCATTCGTCGAGGCGAGGGTACCCGCGTCGGATCGCCTCGGCTGTTGTCTGGTGATCCTTGGCGAGATAGTGGCGACCACCCGCATCGAGTACGAGCGAGTCGAGTCCGCGCAACAACTCCGAAAGACCACCAGATCGAGCTGGAACGTCGATTGCCAAAGTCCAACCACCCTGCGGAAAACTCAGCGGCGCAGGGTTCGCCTCACCAAAGCGCTTCAACACTGTCAAGAAGATCGGAAGCGAAGCCGCGGAGATCCGTTCGATGACGGTTCTGAGCGTCGCCTCAGCGCCGAACGGGACGACGAACTGATATTGAAGGAAGCCCTGTCGCCCATACACCCGGTTCCAATCTCCGACCAGGTCGAGCGGATGGAAGTAGGCGGAAATCGTCTGCAGTTCACCTTCCCGAAATCGAGGCGCCTTGCGGTACCAAACTTCGTTGAATGCCTTCACGGACAACCGATTGATCACGCCATGAGCCGGAATCACCGGCGCAACGGAGGCAATCTGCTTTCCATCGAAACCCAATGGGTGTGCATGCTGGCGCGGGCCGAGTTCGGCTCTCGTCGAATGATCGCCATTGGTCAAGACGCCCCGCCCAAGGTGCCGACCTTTGGCTAACAAGTCAAGCCAGGCAACCGAATAGCGGAAGTTGGCGTCGCTCTCCGACATACGCGCCATCACTTCATCGAGATTGTCGATCCGGCTCGTCTCGACCGTGATCCGGCTGGTCGAAATCGGGATCAGCCGAAACGTTGCATCGACGATCACGCCGGTCAACCCCATGCCACCGACCGTCGCCCAGAACAATTCCGGATCGATCGTCGGACCGATGGTGACGATTGTCGTGTCGGCCAGCATGAGACGCAGGCTGGTCACGTGGTTACCGAATGAACCCTCCCGATGATGGTTCTTGCCGTGGATATCGCTGGCGACTGCTCCGCCGATCGTGACAAAGCGTGTCCCTGGCGTCACGGGCACGAAATAGCCGCGTGGCACGATGATTGCGAGCAGATCGTCGATACTGACCCCGCCACCTACCGTGACCGTGCAAGCGTTGTCGTCGACGACTACATCGTCATGAACGGGAACCAGACGTAGCACATGGCCACCCGAATTCTGGGCAGGGTCACCGTATGAACGACCGAGCCCGCGGGCGATCCCGCCACGCGCCGGAAGGTTCTTCACGGCTACGGCGAGATCAGCAGCGTTGACCTCGACTAGCTCGGCGGCGCTTGGCGCAGCACCGCCCCAGCCGTGGAGCATGACCCGCCGCCCGGGTTTGAAGTCTGACGTCGCCGGCACAACGTTCAGGCTACAAGCGGTCAATACGGCCATTCAGGCACTGGTCGCCCGACTCGCTTCAACAGTCGGCCGAGTCCCATCGTCAGGAGCACCTTGAGCCCAAGATTCTTGATGAACCACGGAAGCTGTGCTGCTTGCCGAAGTGCGTTCGATACTCGCCCACTGTCGAGGTCGGCGCAATAGACCGTCAACGATCCGGCTCGCCCGACGTAACGAAACCGCCGACCCAGAAACAGCTCTCGCACGATTGCGAGCGTCACGCCGAGCGAAGAGAACGAGTCGTGGATCAGCATCGTTCCACCGTCAGACACGCGTGCCCCCCAATCTCGGATGTCAGCTCGAGCAGGTTGGTATCGATGAGCGCCGTCGACGTATAACACATCGACTGAACCCGAAACTTCGTACAGGGCAGGCCCGGAAAACATTCGTAGGTGGGTAACGCCGTCGGCCACACCCGCCATCACGAGATTGCCTAGAAAGATCTCATGATCGGTTTGCGCCGCATCCTGATATCCGTCGATCTCTTGCGGACCGCGGTCATTGCCGGCATGAGGATCGATGGCAATCACGGTTGTTCCGGGTGTGGCACCCGAGGCGAGCACGATCGTTGACCGCCCGCGAAAGCTGCCAATTTCTACGATCCGGCCACCCGGCGGGCACGCTGTCGCGGCTGTGAACAGCGCACTGGCTTGATCGTGCGTCATCCAGCCATCGACGTCTGCGACACGCCTCCAGGCCTGTTCCAAGCTCATCACGTATACACGGCCAATCCAAAGATCACGACCCAGAGCAGACCGATCACCTGGAGGACCCGATCACCGGCAAATACCTCCTCGGGTGCCGCGCCACGACCCTGATCGATCGCCAACCCGTATCGCAGGAATGCAGTCAGCATCGGGACGATCGAAAGCTCGTAATAGGGTAGCTCGGTGTTGGCGATGTCTTTACGCTCGAAGGCCCACACGCAGTAGCTCACGATTGCGCCACCACAGGCGACCGTCAGGACCATGTGCAGGAATCCTTCGCTGTACTCACCGAGCGTCGCCCGTACAGATTCCGCATCGTCACCCAGTTGGCGTCGCTCGGCGAATCGCTTCCCGGTCACGATGAACAACGAACCGAACGTGGTGCACAGCACGAACCAACTTGACATCGGCACGTCAACGGCTACGGCACCTGCGGCAGCGCGGAGCACGAATCCGGACGAAATCGCCACCAGATCGAGCACAGCGATGTGCTTCCAAATCGCGCTGTAAGTCAGGGTCACCGCCATGTAAGCGGCCACTGCAGCCACCGCCTGCCAGCGACCCGTCAGAGCCGCCAGGCCGAGCGCCGATACGGGAAGGATGGTGCCGACGACCTTGGCTGTGCCGACGCTCAGTTGGCCGGCTGCGACTGGTCGTCGACACTTCGTCGGGTGTGCCCGATCCACGTTTACGTCGAGGGCGTCGTTCCAGAAGTAAGTGCCGCTGGCTGCCAGGCACATGGCAACGAAGGTCAGTAATGTCAGACCGAACTGCTTCGGTTGATCGAGTACACCGGCCGCACCGGGTGCAGCGAAGACGAGCACATTCTTGAGCCATTGTTTCGGGCGCGCTGTTCGGATCAACGGGTTCATAAGGACGGCGCAACGCTACCGAGCGGCTCGGTGACCCAGATGGGATGATCGGCAATCGCAAGCAGTTCCCGATCACCCGCCGAGTCGCCGTAGGCCCAAACGGTCGCCTCGCTGATCATGATCTCGTTGTCGTGGCACCATTGCTGCAATCGTCGAACCTTCTCTGGGCCGCGACAGTTCGCTCCGTCCAATCTCCCAGTCAGAGTTCCGTCGATCGATTCAAGCCTGGTCGCCAGCACGTCGTGGACGCCGAGATGCCAACCGACGACGCGCACATATTGTTCGTACGACGCCGAGACAATCAACACGGTGTGTCCGGCATCACGATGCCATTGCAGCCGACCCGCGATGTCCGCCCGCAACCCGGTGGCAATCACGTCGTCGCCGAACTCCGCAGCGTGTTCGCCGAGTTGATCGAGAGTTCGGCCGGTGAAGGCGACTCGTGTCGCAACCCTGCGGAGCGCGTCGCGATCTCGCCGAAGCAGCGCCGGAATCACCTGGTGGATGCGACGAACCAAACCAAACACGAGCGGCCGAGTTCCCTTGAAGCGCCGAATAAATGGAACCACGCTGTCGTGATGTGTCAGCGTCCCGTCGAAATCGAATGCGACGATCACCATCGGGTCACTCATCGCGAGTGCCAGGAATCCGATCAAGCATGTCCCAGAACTCTGGCCAGCTCTTGCTGACAACCCCGGGATTCTCGATATCGATTCCGCCGATGACCGAGCCCAGCACCCCGAACGCCATCGCCAGCCTATGGTCATGATGCGTTCCGAGTCGGGCCGCCCGGAGCCTGTGACGCGAGGATCGAATCGTCAAACCGTCGTCGGTCTCGTCGATGTCGACGCCCGCTTGCCTGAGCTCGGCCGCCAGGTCGCCGAGACGGTCACTCTCCTTGGCCCGAATGAACCCGACACCACAGATCACGGTAGGGCTGGCGGCAAACGCAGCGACGACAGCGACAGTTGGCACGAGATCTGAGATGTCGGCCATGTCGATCACGATGCCTTCGAGATCTTGGTCGAGATCACGCCCGACCCACACGCCGTCGTGAGACCGAACGACGGAGCATCCCATCTCAGCCATCAGGTCGGCGAAGCGACTGTCCCCCTGCAGGGCGTCGAGGCCGAGCCCCGGTACATGGACCGTTCCACCGAGCACGGCCGCCAACGCCAGTGGGTAACTCGCCGACGAGGCGTCGGGTTCGATCGACAGACTGGCCGCAACGTAGCGGCCCGCTGCGACGGTGATCTGATCGTCGGCAATCGTGATCCCTGGATGTCCAAACCAGCCCATCACGGCCGCCGTCATCTCGATATACGGTCGCGAGATCAGCCGGGTGGACAGATTAATGGTGAGTCCGCCAGGCAGGTACGGGCCGATCAGCATCAGCGACGAGATGAACTGACTCGACACGTCCCCGCGGATTGTTACCGTCTGCCCGGTCGGCGGCCCCTTGATCGTCACGGGCAGATTGCCCGCCAGTCCACCGGGTGTGACGTCGACCCCCAACTGTTCCAAGGCGTCATATAGCGGTCCAAATGGTCGACGACGTAACGGTGGATGACCGTCGATCGTGATCGGATTGGAGCCGAGTGCCGCCATCGCAGTGACGAATCGGGACGTGGTTCCTGCCAGCGCAGCGTGGACGACATCGTCAGCTGAAGGGACAATCAGGCCACCGGAACCAACGATCGCGACCCGACCGATGTCGATTGCCGAATCGATGCCGAGCACACGAAGGCAATCCAGCATGGCGACCGTGTCGTCGCCGTCAGGAACGCTGGTCAACACGCTCATGCCATCGGCCAAGGCGGCGCACACGAGCGCCCGATTCGCAATCGACTTGGAACCGGGAACCGAAACCACCGCGTCGAGTGGACCGCGAATCGTGTGGACGCGACGCAGAGTCGTCATGGATCAGACGAGCGGTGTAACGGCCGGCTTGAAACCGCGTGCCAGCAGGCCACCACGGAATCGTTCGCTTGATAGGGCGTCGACCAATACGACGGCGACACCACGATTGCTTTCGGCCATGTGAACCACCTCGAAGCTGGCGATATTGACACCGAGTTCAGCCGCCAGCGTGAACACCTCGGCGGCCGCCCCTGGGCGGTCGGGGATCGGGATCCGAACCTCCGCCAGGGCCTCGGGGTGGGTGACTCGACCGGGCAAGTTGGTTCTGGCCTCACGGGCTTTGGAAAGTGTCCGTTGCAGGCCCTCGCGGTCCTCGCTCTCGACCACAGTGCGGATCTCGGCAAGACGTTCGATCAGGCCATCGAGCGCGATCACGATCGCCGGACGGTTTTCGGCACAGATGTCGAGCCAGATACCGGGATGACCGCTGGCGATACGTGTCATGTCACGGAAACCCCCTGCGGCCAGCCGCAGCAGCGCGGCGTGCTCCTCAGCACGGTCAGAGGCAAGCGTCATCAGTGTCGCAGCCGCCAGGTGCGGAACGTGGCTGATCACGGCAACGACCTGATCATGGCGTTCAGGTGACAGGGCCACGACTTCGGCCCCGAGTGACTGCACGACTCCGGAAACGGTGGTCAGTGTTCGGTCGTCGCTCTCGGGTAACGGGGTCAAGACCCACACTGCGCCGTTGAACATTTCGGCGTCAGCGCCGTCGAGACCGTCGAGTTCACTGCCCGCCATCGGGTGCCCGCCGATGAATCGAGAATCGATGCAACTCGCACACACTGTTGCTTTCACGGAACCGACGTCGGTGACGACGCCTCGCGTCTCAGAGAGTGCCCGTTTGACCTGGTCAGCGACGGCCATCACGGGAACTGCGACGAACGTGATCTCGGCATCGTGGTCGAGTCCAGCTGCGTCAATCGCTCCGATGTCGATCGCCTTGGCGATCGTCGCAGTGTGCGTATCGTCGCCATGAACTCGCCAGCCGCGCTGTCGGAGACCAAGTGCGATCGATCCGCCGACCAGACCGAGGCCGATCACGTTGGCGGTGCGCCCTGGTGCGCTGTCGACGGAAGTCACGATCGCTGATCGTACCGGCGGGCCTGTTCGGCAACCGCCTCTGATAAGGCTTTGCGCTCACCGGTCGACAGTTCGCGCCAGTCGCCAGGTCGCAGTGTCCGGTCGCTGAGTGGCCCGATTCGGGTTCGCACCAGCCGAAGCACTGGGTGCCCGATCGCATCGCACATCCTCCGGACCTGGCGATTGCGGCCCTCGTGGATCGTGATTCTGAGCACGCCGGGTGACGGTTGCGAGGCATCGGCCGGCGATGTCATCCCGTCGTCGAGTTCGACGCCTTCGCGGAGCTGTCGCAACCCGCCAGGCGCCACTTGCCCACGAACGTGGGCGAGGTACTCCTTTTCGATGCCGTGACTCGGATGCGTGATCCTGTGTGCCAACTCACCGTCGTTGGTGAGCAGCAGTAAGCCCTCGGTCTCGACATCGAGACGGCCGACCGGGAACACGCGTGGATCGTTCGGTACCAGATCGATCACGGTCGTTCGTCCATGCGTGTCCTTCGCCGTCGTCACGATTCCGGTCGGCTTGTTGAGCAGGTAGTAGACGAGCCCCGGTTTGACACCGACCGGGCCGCCGTCGACCTCGATCAGATCGACGTCGGGTTGGACACGACGCCCCAGTACTGCAACCTCGCCGTTGACGGTGACCCGACCAGCCGCAATCAGGTCCTCGCAGACCCGTCGACTCCCCCAGCCGGTCGAGGCCAGGACCTTTTGGAGACGATCACCGGTTGGGAGTGCGGCACGTTGCTCAGCCAACTGCTCCCATAACGGGGCTTCGAACTCTGGATCGTCAGGCGGGTTGGGCGCCATCGTCACCCACCGGTTCGGCCGGCCGCGCTCGCAGGCCGTGCTCCAACGCCTCGATTACGTCAGCGCCTGGAATGAACTCGGCGATCGAGGGCAAGTCGTCGAGCGAGTCGAGGCCGAGCTTCTCGAGAAAGACCTGTGTCGTTCCGAACAGGACTGCCTGACCCGGGCCGGTGTCGCGTCCGACTTCGTCGATGTACCCGCGTGCTGCCAACGTGCGGATCACACCATCAGGGTCGACACCGCGGATCGAGGCAACCTGAGCCCGTGAGATCGGTTGCTTGTAGGCAACGATCGCCAGTGTCTCGAGTGCCGCTCCGGAAAGCCTCGAACGCTGGTCGTGAAGCACGAATCGCTCGACGTACGGTGCCAGCTCGGCACACGTCTGATAGCGGTAACCACCAGCTACCCGAGTGAGTTCGAACCCGCGCTCCTGATCTGCGTACTCGGCGCGAAGTTCGAGGCACCAGTCTTCGATCGAAGACACCGGCTGTTCGAGGAGTTGCGCCAACAACTCGGGCGGAACTGGATCCTGTGCGATCAGCAGGACTGCTTCGATCGCCCGTTTGAATCCAGCCACCTGGTCTTCGACGGGCGTGAAATCGTCTGACACATTCGGCACATCTGACATCACTTGAACCACCATCAGCCTTCGTAGGCGTCGATCAGGATCTCGTCGATCGACGTGTCGTCATCACCGGTCCATGTGACGTCGATGTCGCCGAAGCGCGCGATTTGATCGAGTTCGACGTAGCCCTGCTTGTACAGCTCGAGCACGGCGAGGAACCGCACGATCACTTCGAGCCGCTCACCCATGTCGGCGGTCAGCTTGCGGAACGACGTGCGGCCGATGCTTGGCAGCTCTTGAACCAATCGAGCGACTGCCTCGGCAACGGTGAACCGGACCGGATTGACGTGATACAGGTCGACAATCGGTTCTAGCTTTGGGGTCAATGCCCGAATCGCGGCGCTCTGGAGGCGACGCACACTCGTGCCTTCGAGCAGGTCGGGCATCAAGCCGGCGAACCGCTCGTCAGGTCCCACCGTTCGGGCAAACGACAGATCGGCTAC
>JANMTV010000093.1:0-23926 GCA_031390905.1 Ilumatobacteraceae bacterium
TTTTGAGGCCCGACCGGAACGAATCAACCGGGTTCCGCCACGAGCCCGCCTTCGCTAGTCGCTTGATTGCCTCTGAGAACGTGTGCACCATGAACCCGATTTCGAGCTGCTGTGCGCGGATCTCGGTGTCGGCCTGTTCGATCCCGTACCGGAACTGGAACATGTTCAACGTGGTGCGAGCGTTGAGCACCGGTTGCCACGAGTCGTCGACGGGAACGAGCAGGTAGTTGGAATCGTTCCACAGAAATGAAGCCGGTGCGCTCGTCGCTTCGATGTCGCCGAGCTTGACCGTGAACGTCTTGCTATTGGCGTACTGGAACGCACAGTCCTGCTGTACGACTGGATCCCAGATCGTCATCTCGCTGAGATGAGGCATCTCCACGTCAGTGAAATTGTCGCAAAACAGTTGCGACGCATCGTCCTCTGACATCTCGTAGGGTTCGTCGATGCCAGGGAACCACGTTTGCACCATGCCCTCGGCTGGCCCATCCTTGAAACCCGCATTGCGAAACGCGTCGGCGAATCCTTGCTCCATCGCTTGAACCGCCTGCTCGGTCACACCGCCGATGAAGAAATGACCGATCACCTCCGGCTCGGTCTGGGTCATCTCCTCGGTGACGGTCACGCCATACGGCGGCGAACCCGTCGGGTACAGCTCCCGCCACAATGCATCGGTCGAGCTGACCTCGCCTATCGACATCCGCCAACGCTCGCCGTCGCGAACCAATTCCTGGATGAACACGCTCTTCGAGACCATGATGTCCTCCGTGGATCCCCGCCTGCAGCGGCCGTGTCTCAGTGTACAAAATCACCGTTGCCCGTGCGGGCGAAGATCAATGCCCGAGCACACCGCGTCGAGTAGCTCGGCTTGATCGATGCCCGGCGGTACTAGTCGGCTCGCTGCCTGTTGCATCCGCCAACAGTACGACGACCAGTGCGACCTGGATCAGATCTAGCGGAGCTGGTTGACTCGGTCGATCAGGTCGGCGAGGTCATCGACCGTTCGGTCATTCAACGAATCGGCGAGTCGATCGGCCTCGTGGCTCAACGAATCGAGATCGACGTCGCCGGCGTACGGGTTGTCGCGCAGTAGTTCGGCGAAGGTTGCCACGACGGTTGCCAGTTGGAAATCCTCGGCGGCGTCGGTCCAGATCGGGGCGATGTCTCGAAGGTCGATGTCGTCGTCAATCTCGATCACCTCACCGTTGTCTGGATCTTCCCAACGCAGGAACACTTCACCGATGTCGCCTCGGTCGTCAAGGGTGACGCCTCGCTGTAACTCGACCTCGTAGATCGCAGTGACCTGGTGGCCTGCCCCGAGTTCTCCAGCGTCGACCTCGTCGTTGCGGAACTGACCGTCGGCGACACCGCGGTTCTCGAATCCGATCAACCGGTACGACTCGACGACATCCTCGTCGAACTCGACCTGGATCTTGGCGTTCTTGGCGATCGTCATCAGTGTCGATGTCAATTCGTCTTCGAACAATCGCTCTGCCTCGTCCTCAGTATCGACGTAGGCGTAGAAACCGTCGCCCTGGTCGGCGAGTTGTTCCATCGTGACGTCGTTGAAGTTGCCCATCCCGAATCCGACGGTGACGAGGTCGATGCCCCGATCGGCTGGTTCACGGATCATCGCCGCCAACGCATCAACGTCGGTGATTCCAGCGTTGGCGACGCCGTCGGACAGGAGTACCACCCGGTTGATCCCGTTGTGTCGAAAGGCCTGGCTGGCGAGCGCGTACCCCTCCCGCAAACCCGATTCCATGTTGGTCGAACCTCCGGGCTCGAGGCTGTCGATCGCGTCGAGGATCGTCTCCCGTTCCGAGATCGGGGTTGGGTACAAACGGATTCCCGAGCCATCGCTGTAGGTCACGATTGCCACCGTGTCGTCGTCGTTCAGTTGATCGACCAGAATCCTCAGTGAGTCCTTGACCAGGCCGAGTCGGTCTTGGCGATCCATCGAACCAGACGTGTCGATTACGAACGTGAGGTTGGCCGGGCCACGGTCCGAGTCGGCGACGATCTCCCCCTGCACGCCCACTCTGACCAGGAAGTTGTCGTGATCAAATGGTGAGGGGCCCCCATCGACTGTCAATTCGAGCCCGTTTCGGGGGGCGTCGTAGTCGTAGTCGAAGGCGTTGATGAACTCCTCCGGACGGACCGACTCGCGCGGCGGCAGTTGGCCCTCGTTGACCCACTTCCGAGCAATCGTGTACGACCCGGTGTCGACGTCGAGTGCGAACGTCGAGAGCGGGTCATCTGAGGCCTCGACGAAATCGCGATAGCCGTAGTCCCGAAACGTGTTGTCCTCGAGTAGGGATTCCTCCGGAGGTGGCGTCACGTCAGGCGACGATTCGGCACCGAACAAACCACCTTCACTATCGGCACTCCGCTGCGAGCGTTCGGAAGCTGCCTCGGCGGTTGGTTCGGCCGCCGCCGGTGATTCCTCGGACGTCGCCTCCGCGAACCGTTGGTCTTCGTCGGTGGCTGAGTTGCTCGACTCGCCTTCGATTCGAATCGCGTCGTCGCCGCTCGCTTGCTCGTCGAACAGGCCACTGTCCGCGTCATTCACGGTCGGCTCGTCGGCCGCATCGGTACGTTCGCTCTCATCATCACCACCACCGCAGCCCGCAAGAAATATCCCCAAGGCCGCCATGACGGCCACTGACATGTTCACGTTGGTTCGCTGCATGTAGGTCAGACGTCGTTGGCCGTGACGCCGGTTCCCGATCGACGTGACAATCGGATGACAGCTACGAGACTTGCTCAGCAGTCTCCTAGGTGTCGGGTAGGCGTGCCTGCTACAACCGTCCTGTGGCGATCGCACTGGCGCTCATTTCTGCGGTCTTCTACGGCGTGTCCGACTACGTCGGGGGACGAACCAGCCGAAAGTTCCCGGCAGTGCTGGTCACGCTCGTTGCCGAGCTCTCGTTGCTCGGTGTGCTTCTGGTCGCCGTTCCGCTATTCGAAAACGATGGCCCGACCGATCGGGCGATGGCGTGGGGATTGGTCGGCGGCTTCGCCGGAAGCCTCGGTTTGATCGGGTTGTATGCGGCGCTGGCGAGGGGAAACATGACTGTGGTCGCACCGGTGACGGGTGTGGTGGCGGCGATCGTTCCGGTCGCGGTCGGATTCGCGACGGGCGAACGACCGGGAACCGTTGCCGTCGTCGGCATCATCGGCGCGATCGTGGCGGTTGCCCTGATTGGCGGGCTGCTCGGGATCGCCGGTCAGCACGTCGAGGTGCGCACGATCTGGTTGGCGATCGGTGTCGGTTGTGCCTTCGGCACGATGTTCGTCGCCTACGCCCGAGCCGGTGACGATGCCGGGCTCTGGCCGTTGTTGTTCTCGCGATTCGCGGGTCTGCCGCTCGTGTGCGTTGCGTTCGTCTGGCATCGGCGCCGATCCGACACGTTCGTGATCGGACGTGGTGTGCTGCTGCCTGGGGTGTTCGTCGGGGCGTTCGTTTTGATCGCACACGGCGCATACCTGATCGCAGCTCGTGAGGGCCTGCTCACGATTGTCGCGGCGATCGGATCGATGTATCCGGCGAGCACGATCGTGTTGGCTTCGACGCTCGACGGTGAGCGCGCCAGCCGATCCCAGTTCGCCGGCATGTTGGTCGCCGCAGGGGCCGTGATCGCGATCACGCTGGGGAGTTGACCTCGAGCGCGCGCTCCGATTCGCGCGCTGCCGCGGCGAACACGCCTTTGCTCATCAGTGAGGTTTCCGCCGAACGTCGTTGCCGGTAGATGTCGGCTCGGGCGGCATGAACCTCGGGATCATTCGGTTCGGCCCAGCCCGCAAAGTCGATCAGGTGGCAGGCAAGTCTGAGGTTTCCGGCTCGTGCCTCGGCTTGGGCGCGATCAACCAGCGCGTCCGTTCCGCCGGCAAGCTCGGCGACGGCTCCAGCGACCTCGGCGTCGCGTGCGGGTTTCAGGCGACTTGCCGCTCCGTCCCACCAACCGCCGAACTGGCGCCAGACGTTGTGAATCACGAATTCCGGCTCGTCGTACAGCGGCCGGAGGTATGGCTTGGCGAGCGTTTCCGCGGGTACCTGGACGGTGTGGATGATCTCGTCGAGCGTCGCGCCGGCGTTCATCATTGCCAACACGTCGGCGACCAACTGTTCGAGAGTGCCAGCGATCGTCGTCAGTACCTCAGCGATTCGTGATTGCCCGCCGATCGGCAGACCGTGGGCGGGCATCAACAGGTCGGGTTGTTTTGCCACGATCGCTCGAAGTGCGGCGGCCCACTCGAGCGGGTAACGCTGAACCTTCTGCGGATTGCCGGCATTCGGGAAGTTCCAAATCAGAAAGTCTCCGACCATGGCCGTGCGCCGACCGGGCAACCAAGCCCATAGATGATCGTCGGTCTCACCCTTTGCGTGGTGAAGTTCGATGGTTTCGCCGCCCACGATGAGGTCGTGGCTGTCACGAAATTCGACGTCGGTCCTGAGTGTTCCGGACGGTAGGAAGGATTCGCCCTCGGCGCCGATGCTGAGGTTGAAATCTGACGCGATCCCGCCGAACTGGCGAGCGTTGATCAGCAAGTTCCAGTTGTTCGTTGCGTGGTATCGATCGAGTCGCCGGTTCACGTTCTCGTGGCCGATCACGTCAGGTGCGCCCCACGCGCCAGCGAACGCGGCACTCCCGCCGACGTGGTCGGCATGGCCGTGCGTATACACGAGACGGCTGACCGGTGACGGTGTCCACGATTGGATCGCATCGACGACGGCGGCACCGGTGCGCACCCCGGAAGCGTCGAAGGCAACTAAGCCGTCGTCGGTCGCCAGCAACACCACATTGCTGAAGCTCTCGACGATCGCCAAACCGTCGGCGACTTCGGACAGTTCGTTGTTGATCCGCATGACCGGCTCGTCGACTACTCCCGAATCGATGATCCGAGCAGAGAGATCAAGCAGGTTCCCCACAATCTCGGAAGTTACTCGTCAGCGTGGTTGGCGGGGGAGGCCGAGCACGCGTTCGCCGAGAATGTTGCGCATGATGTTCGAGGTGCCGCCCATGATCGTGTAACCGGGGGAGTACAGCAACCCATGTACGACGTCGTTCCATACGGTTGCCTCGGCACCGTACACGCGTGACACGAACTCCGAGACGCGCCACTGGTGCTCGGTGCAGAAGCATTTGGTGGCAGCCGAGAAACCTTTCGGCGCTTGACGCAGAACTTCGCGGATCACGAGAATCCGGCCGAGTCGATACCCCGTCTCGAGGGCGGCGATCTCTTGACGGACGATCGGATCCTTCGTGTCGGCGCGTTCTACGGCCAAACGGAACAGTGCCTGGTTGGAGACGAGTCTGTCGATCCCGCCGCGTTCGTGTTCGAGTTGACTCATCGTCTGCTTGAACGCGTTGCCCTCGATCCCGACGAGGTTGCTGACCGGAACACGGACATCGGTGAAGAACACCTCGGAGAAGTGTCGATTGGTGGTCATGTCCTTGATCGGGCGGACCTCGATTCCTGGGGTGTTCATCGGGACGACGATCTCACTGATTCCCTCGTGCGGCGGGCCGACATTGGAGGTCCGACAGATCAGGTAGATGTAGTCGGCGACAGCTCCGAAGCTGGTCCAGATTTTCTGGCCATTGATCAGGAACTCGGCACCTTCACGGATCGCTTGCGTCGAGAGGGCGGCGAGGTCGGATCCGGCGTTCGGTTCTGACATCCCGATGCACCATGTCGCCTCGCCAGAAAGAATCCCCGGCAAGAAAGCATCTTGCTGATCTGGGCGGCCATACGAGATCAGCGACGGTCCCATTTGCCGGTCAGCGAACCACATCGCGGCGATCGGAGCTCCAGCCGCGATCAGTTCCTCGCCAATGATCAGGCGGTCGATCGGAGGGCGACCGGCTCCGAATGGCTTCGGCCAGGTCAGACCGATCCAGCCGAGGGCTCCCATCTCTTTGGCGAACTCCTTGGAGTAGCCGTTGATCCACGAGTCGTTGTGGCGCCCGTATCGGGCGACCGCATCGCGGGCGACCTGGCGGGCACGTTCACGGAGTTCCAACTGGTCTGCGGTCCATGCGAATTCCATCGATTGGAGCGTATGCGTCGAACAGGGGTTGGTCTTCGTTCCGTGACTCGATCTCACGCTCTGTGGCGAAGATCGGGCGAGTGGTGGTCGCAGGGTGCGGAAACAGCGTGACTCTTGATCGGAAGCCGCCCTATTCCGTGAATTTGGCGCTGACACAGTGCTCTGCCGATTCGTACTCTGGTGGCATGCAACAGCGGACGGATAACCGGACCAACCGAGCCGTGGCGATGATCATCGCCACCGTTGTAGTCAGTGGTGTGTTCGGAACGATCGCCCACGCCGCTCAGCCGATTCCGGATGAGACTGTGACGGTCGAGCCGGTCACGACCGAACCGGTTGTCGCTGTCGGACTGCCGCCGATCCCACCGCCGACGATCGTCGTTGCTGTCGGACTGCCGCCGATCCCGCCGATCGCCCAGCCTCCCTTGATCGTTGTGGCCGTCGGCGAGCCACCGATCCCGCCTGATGCGTTCGATCAGGCTGTCGCACAGGCTGCGGTGCCGCAAACCACTGTCGAACTCCCGGAAACCGGGGCAAGCCTGATCACTGCGGCCGCAGCGACGGTACTCACGACCGTCGGCGCGGCGCTGGCGGCGATCAGTCGCCGATCACCCTGATCAACGATCGTTGATTGCGACGTATCCGCGCTCGTCTGGGCCGATGTACCACTGGCGCGGCCGCGAGATCTTCTGATCCTTGTCGGTCAGCAGTTCCTGCCAGTGCGCGAGCCATCCGGCGGTACGAGGAATCGCGAACAACACGGTGAACATGTCGACTGGGAAGCCCATTGCCTGGTAAATCAGGCCAGAGTAGAAGTCGACGTTCGGATACAGCTTGCGGTCGACGAAGTACGAGTCTTTGAGGGCGACTTCTTCGAGTGCGAGTGCGATGTCGAGTAGCGGGTTCTTACCCGTCACGTCGAACACGTCGTCAGCGGTCTTCTTGATGATCGTCGCGCGGGGGTCATAGTTCTTGTAGACCCGGTGACCGAAGCCCATCAGGCGTCCGTTGCCGCCCTTCACCGCTTCGATGAAGGATGGCACGTTCTCGATCGAACCGATCTCGGTCAGCATCCGAACGACTGCCTCGTTGGCGCCTCCATGCAGCGGGCCGTAGAGTGCACTCGCGGCCGATGCCGCCGACGAGTACGGGTCAGCGTGGCTGGAGCCAACGACGCGCATCGCGGTAGTGCCGCAGTTCTGTTCGTGGTCGGCGTGAAGGATGAACAGCACATCCATCGCGCGTTCGAGCACAGGATTGATTTCGTACTCGCTGCCAACCTTCCACATCATCGACAAGAAGTTGCCCGGGAAGGTCAGGTCGTTGTTCGGGTAGTTGTAAGGCTGGCCAATCGAGAACCGGTAACACATTGCTGCCAACGTTGGCGTCTTGGCGATCAAGCGCAAGATCTGCTTGCTGCGGCTTGCCGGATCGTGTATCTCCTTGGAGTCGTCGTAGAACGTTCCGAGTGCGGCAATCGCCGAAACGAACATTCCCATCGGATGAGCGTCGTAATGGAACCCATCGACGAAGCGCTTACGCATGTTCTCGTGGATGAACGTGTGGTGTGTGACATCGAAGGTCCATTGGTCGAGTTCGACCTGGGTCGGAAGTTCGCCGTGGATCAACAGATAGGCGACTTCAATGAACGTCGAGTGTTCGGCGAGTTGTTCGATCGGGTAGCCACGGTACCGAAGCACTCCGTGGTCGCCGTCAAGGTAGGTGATCTCTGACTTGCACGCCGCCGTCGACATGTACGCCGGGTCGTACATGAACAGCGAAGGATCGAGTTCTCGGATGGCGCTCGCCGGAAAGACACCTCCGGTGATCGGAACGGTGACCGATTTACCGGTCCGGTCGTCGGTGATTGTGATGGTTTCGGGCACGTTTGCTTCCTTCGTGTCACGGCGTTATGCACGGGGCTTACTCCCCGCTAGCCAATGTACCGCGCAGGGCGAGATGCGCCCTAACGACGCACGTGAGCCGTTACTCCAAACGAGATGAAAGCCAGAGTGTTCAGTCCCCGAACCAGACGATGCGGATGGAGGGAGCAACCGAAGCGAAGCGGAGGCCAGCGTGTTCAGTCCCCGAACCCGACGATGCGGATGGAGGGAGCAGCCGAAGCGAAGCGGAGGCCAGTCCCGACCACTCAAAGGGGCGTGTTGCCGTGCTTTCTTGTCGGGATTCGCTCGCGTTTGTCTTCCAGCATGTGTAATGCGGCGGCGATCTCGCGTCGAGTTTCGGCGGGGTCGATAACTGCATCGACGTAACCCCGTTCGGCCGCTACGTATGGATTCAAGAGTCGTTCGGAGTAGTCGGCTTCGAAGGCCGCACGCTCGTCGTCGGTAGCGCGTCGTTGCAGGATCGCGGCAGCTTGACCGGCACCCATCACGGCCAGCTCCGCCCACGGCCAAGCCAGACACACGTCGTTACCCATTTTCTTCGAATCCATCACGATGTAGGCACCGCCATAGCTCTTGCGCAGGATGACACAGATCCGTGGCACCGTTGCTCGACCGTAGGCGTACACGAGTTGCGCGCCGTGGCGGATCATCCCGCGCCATTCGAGATCTTTGCCGGGGTAGAAACCTGGAGTATCGACCAGCGTGATGATCGGTAGGTTGAAGGCGTCGCAAAACGAGACGAACCGAGCGGCCTTCTGGGAGGCAGGGATGTCGAGCGTCCCGGCAAGGTTCATCGGCTGATTGGCGACGATTCCGACAGGCCTCCCTCCGACCGTGGCGAACGCAGTGACGACGTTGCCAGCCCACCGGGCCCGGATCTCGAGCAGTGAATCTTCGTCAACAATTGCTGCTGCGACCTTGCGGACGTCGTAACTCCCGGTCGACGTTTCGGGGATCAGCTCGCCAGCTTCGGGGCACAGTCGGTCGACGGGGTCGCTGTTCGGCGATCGGGGCGGGTCGTCGTCAACGTGACTCGGGAGATAGCCGAGTAACTCCTCGACGAGGTCGGCTCCGGCCTGGCGATTCGGAACGACCGCAATCGGCAGGCCGGCATGACGCTCGAGGCTGTCGGGGCTTCCCAGCTCGTCCTTGCTGATGTCGATTCCAGTGAACTGACGCACCATCACAGGCCCGTTGACGAACGCATAACCAGCTGCCGTGACGATCGTGAAGTCCATCAAACCGAGCAGTAGCGCTGGACCCGATACGGCCGGGCCGTCGAGGATCGCAAAGGTCGGTACAACCCCAGAGCACTTGGTGAGCGCACGCGCCACGCGGCCCCAACCATCGAGTGAGGCAATTCCCTCGTTGATGTCGGCACCGGCACTGCTGATTACGGCGATGAAGGGGAGACCCTCCTCGAACGCAGTTCGGGCACCGGCCTCCATGGTCTGCGTCATCAACCGGGTGAGCGGAGCGGCTTCTACCTTCTCGTCGAACTCGACCCACACGACTCGGCGGTCACCAAGCATGCAGACGCGTGCGTTGATTGGCCCGGGAAGTCGGGCGACTAGGTCAAGTTCGTCGAGCGCCATTGGGGCGAAGGCTAGACGGCTCGGTGCAGTGGGAAGGCTTCCGACCCGAGATGTACGCCAGGTTGATCGGTGGCGTACATCTCGACGACCTGCGACAGAATCGCAGCCACGGCCGTGGTTGCGGCACTTGGTGCTGGGCGTCGTCGGCGAACCCAGGCAACGACGCGGCGGGGGAGTTCTGGCACAGCAACGCGACGAAAGTTGCCTTCGATCTGTTTCGGGGCGGCGGTCGCCGGAACGATCGCCGCGCCGTATCCGTCGAACGCCAGCGATGCCAATAGTCGGACGCCGTCGATTTCGGCTTGCGCTCGCAACGTGACCCCGGCGCTGGCGGAAGCACGATCGAGCACCCGCCTGAGCGCTGCGCCCTTCGGGGGGAGCAGCAATGGAAAGTCCTCCAACTCCTTGAGCGACATGATCTCTCGGTTGGCAAGCGGATGGGAGCTGTGGACGAGCAGTAGCAAATCTTCGGCAAACAGTGGTTCGACAACGAGTTCCGGGTCGTCGATCGGGAGGTGAATGATCGCCGCGTTGAGTTGGCCGGACAGTACGCCGGGAACGATCGTCGTCGTGCTGCCCTCACTCACGATCGGATGAACTCGCGGATGCTGACGTTCGACAGCGCCCAGCAACTGGGGCATCAGCCATCGTGCCGTTGTTCCGATCACGCCGATTCGGGCGTCGCCGGAGACGTCGTCATCGAGGGAGGCGATATCGGCGGCGATGTCGTCGATTTCGTGCAGAACTCGGCGTGCACGTTCGACGACGCGTTCACCCTCGTCGGTCAATCCGCCATTGGTTCGATCGACGAGCACGACACCAAGTTCGCGTTCGAGCTTGGAGACATGCCCGGAAACGTTGGACTGCACGGTGTAGAGCGCACGTGCAGCCGACGAAAACGTGCCGTGATCAGCGACGGCGACAATGGCTGCGAGTTGTCGAACATCCATGGAGTTCCCCATGTCATCGGAGTGCCAGAGTGGCACGTTGTGACGACCGTCACCCTATCATTAAAAGTGATAGTAGATATCATCAAGTTCTACTTGCGAGATGCACACAAGCATGTGCATACTTTCACAAGTAAGAACGAAGCGAGTACACCCCCCAAGTACCGCATCGCTGGAATCCCGGTAATCGGTCCCCCCACCGATGGGATTCCAAGGTTGAGACGCCCCGATCCCCCATCGGGGCGTTTCCCGTTTTCGACTCCCTGGTGAGCGGTCGGGTGAGCGGTCGGGTCAGCGGTCTAGCAAGTCGGGTGAGCGGTTGTCGTAGTCTGCCGATGTGAGCAAGCGCGCCAATCCTGCCGGTGCAAACGGAGCAGCATTCTTCGACCTGGATCGGACGTTGCTTCGAGGCGCAAGCGGTGAAGTGTTTTCTGACGCAATGCGAGCCGCCGGCCTCGTGACCCGGAACATTCCCGGTGAGAAGTTCTTGTTTGGGCTGTTCAACACGATTGGAGAGACCCTGCCGTCGATGGCGATTGCCCGTCAGGCAGTCAATTTGGCGAAGGGCCGTTCGCGCTCCGCTGTGCAGATCGCGTCCGAGGGGGTTGCGGCGCGGCTGGTCTCGATGGTGCAGCCCTTTGCTGAATCGGTGTTCGCCATGCACCGAGAGGCCGGGCGTCCGATCGTGCTCGCCACCACAACGCCGTACGACCTGGTGAAACCGTTCGCCGATCTGCTTGGCCTCGACGACGTGATCGCCACGAGGTACGGGGTCGAAGACGACGGTGATACGTACGATGGTTCGTTGATCGGGCCGTTCGTCTGGTCGTCGGGCAAGCTCGAAGCGGTGCGCGAATGGGCCGAACAGCGTGGCATTGATCTGGCGGAGAGCTTCGCCTACTCCGACAGCGTCTACGACACGCCGCTGTTGGCAGCGGTCGGCAACCCGGTGGTCGTCAATCCGGACCCACGCATGGTGTTCATGGCGGCGGCCCGCCGATGGCCGACACTCAACCTCGATGTGTCACCAGGCGTGCGCAAGGTTCCGGTCGTCGGACTCGAGTTCCAGAAGCTGCTGATGATGTTTACCCGGCCGGCCACCATGCCGTTCGCCCACTTCCACATCGAAGGTGTCGAGAACATTCCGGTCGAAGGGCCGGTCATCATCGTTGGAAACCATCGGTCGTACTTCGATCCGATGGTGATCTCGATGGTGATCGCCAAGACCGGCCGCACGATCCGTTTCCTTGGCAAGAAGGAGGTATTCGACATACCGGTCGTCGGTCACCTGTCGGCGGCGATCGGTGGGATCCGTGTTGACCGTGGGACAGGCGCAGATGGCCCGTTGGAGGCCGCCGCCGCAGCCCTGAACGGTGGCGAGATGGTTGGTTTGATGCCGCAGGGAACGATCCCGCGTGGTCCGGCATTTTTCGACACCGAGTTGAAGGGTCGCTGGGGCGCTGCTCGTCTCGCTCAGCTGACCGGCGCGCCGATCGTTCCGGTCGGCATCTGGGGGAGCGAGAAGGTGTGGCCGCGCTCGTCACGGTTACCCAAGGTGTTCAATCTGACCGATGCCCCACATGTGTCGGCGACGGTGGGCAAGCCGATCGACCTGAGGTACAAGAGCCTTGATGCCGATACCAAACGAATCATGAAAGCGATCACCAAATTGCTCCCGCCCGAGGCTCGCGTGAAACGCAAGCCGACTGCCGAAGAGCTGGCCGCCACCTATCCGCCCGGATACAAGGGCGAACCTGACAAGGAATCAACCAGACGCCCTGGCAAGGATTGACCAGCCGAGGTTGCCGTCAGTCGCCCGTCTGACCGTCGATGTGCTCGCGAATCAGGTCGGCGTGGCCACAGTGTCTGGCGTACTCCTCGATCATGTGAACGAGGATCCAGCGCAGCGAGGTCTCACCGAGCCGGGATTCAAGCGCCGCAAGGGCGTCGAGGTCGTACGAGTCGGCGATCGCTGCGCGACTCCTGGCGACCGATTCCTCGAGCAGCGCAAGCAACTCTGTCGGCTCGTCGTGGCGGGCTGAATCGAAGTCCCAGTCTGGGGTCGTCTCCCAATCGACTGCAGCCCACGGTTCTGGCTCATCGTGCCCGAGCCACGTATGTTCGAACCAATGGTCCTCGACCAGTGCCGAGTGCTTCAGTAGCCCACCTATCGTCAACGTCGATGCGCCGTTCCGCTGACTCATCTGTCCCTGAGTCAAACCGACCGCTTTGCGCACCAACACGGACCGGAAGTAGTCGACAAAGGCGACCAACGTGTCGCGCTCGCCTGCCGCACGGTTCGGCTCGGTGGCGATCTCAATCGGCGCAATCAGTCTGTGGTCCACGTGAAACTCGATTCGGTCGATGTGAAATCGGTCATTTCAGCAAATAACGATGGATACCGATGAGGCTAGACCACTATTCTTGTCATAGGAGTTCGACATGAGTACGGCAGTGTCTTCGGGGGAACGTGGCGCTCGTCGTTCTGGCGCGTCCTGGTGGCGGAGCCGTTACGGCGGCCAGTTCATGTTCGAAATCGTCCTATGTGCCGCGCTCCTGGCCGTGTATCGAGCGATCCGGACATTGAACCGGACCGACCTTGGGGCCGCCTTCGCCAACGCTCGCGACGTGGTCCGGTTCGAAAGCTGGCTTGGCCTGCCGTTCGAGGACAACATCCAACGGTGGCTGCTCGACAACCCGACGATCATCAAGCTCCTCAACCACTACTACATCTGGTTTCATTTTCCCGCTGCCATAGGGATGCTGCTGTGGCTCTACGTGCGGCACCCTGAGCGCCACCGAGGCGTGCGCAACTTGATGGTGTTCACCACATTCGCGGCGCTGATCATCCACCTCCTGTTCCCACTAGCCCCACCTCGGATGATGGACGGCTTCGTCGACACCATGCGCGAATACGGCCCGAGCATCTATGGCGACAATGCGCTCGACGGGGCCGCCAACCAGATTGCCGCGATGCCATCGCTGCATTTCGGGTGGGCGATGATCGAGGCGATGTCGATCATCGGCATATTCAGGTCGCGTTGGCGATGGGCCGCATTGCTGCACCCGATCCTGATGACGCTGTCGATTATCGGAACGGCGAATCATTGGTGGATCGATGCGGCCGCCGCCGGACTATTGGTGCTCGCCGCGATCAGCACATGGCGTGTCATCAACCGGCTGTTTCCAGACCGTCGATGGCTGTGGCAACAGCTGCGATTCCAGACCGAATCGGAGGCTGGAATCGAGCAACTTGAGTCGCACGCTAACGATTCAGCCGAATGCCGTTCCGCCGAATGCGTTGATTGACGCGAACGCGGCCACCTCGGAGCGCTTCAACTTGGTCGGCTGGTGAACCGGGTAGCCGAGAAAGATCGTCGCCGCCAAAGCGTGATGTTCTGGAAGCTTCAAGATGTCACGTGCTTGCGGTTCGGCTCGTGACAGAAACGTGGTGATCACGCCTCCGATGCCGCGGGCGCGGGCCGCCAACAGCAGGTTCCAGCAGAACGGATAGACCGATGCACCTGGAACGATCGCTGCTCTGGGAAGCTCGTGATCGGAGGCGACGATCAGTCGCAGATCGGCGGCGACGGCGAGCACGACGGGAATCGTGTCGATTCGGTCGAGTAGTGGGTTGAATGCCGCTGCGATTTTCGCTGGAGGTCGGTAATCGATCGAGTTGAATGGCACCGAGCCTTCCCGCGTCGCGGCTACGTACTCGTCCCAGGTTGGTCGCATCAGGTCAGCCAGTTGTTGTCGGATCGATCGATCAATGATCACGGCGACTCGCCATGGCTGACGGTTTCCACCCGATGGCGCGAATCGGGCATCGTCAAGAATTTCGGCGAGGATCTCGTCGGCCACCTGCTGGTCGCCGAATTCGCGCACCGAGCCCGTCGTCCGGATCGCCTCCCGCAGATCCATCAGGCTTCTCCGGCGGCGACCTTTTGACGCACGATGTTCAGTGCCGAACCGGCCTTGAACCATTCGACCTGTTCGTCGCTGTAGGTGTGCACCGCTTCGAAGTCGATCGTGGTGCCGTCAGGCTTGACGATCTGACAGCGGACGTTGCGACCAGGCACCGGCGGCAGGTCGAGCACGTTGATCCGGTCGCTCTCGTCGATCAGATCGTAGGTGTTGGGGACGGCGAAGGTCAGCGGGACGAGACCCTGCTTCTTTGCGTTGGTCTCGTGGATCCGGGCGAACGAGCGGGCCAGGATCACAACGCCATTCCGGAACCGCGGTTCCATCGCAGCATGCTCGCGTGACGAACCTTCGCCATAGTTGCGATCGCCGATCGCCACCCACCGGATGCCTGCCGAGTGGTAGCGCCTGGCGATCTCAGGGAAGGTACGCGTCTCGCCATCGGTGATGTCGATCCCAGTGCCGGATGCGCCGGTGTAGGCGTTCACCGCGCCGGCAAACAGGTTTCCTGAGATGTTTTCGAGGTGCCCTCGGAACTTCAGCCACGGTCCGGCCGCAGAGATGTGGTCGGTGGTGCACTTGCCCCGCGCCTTCATCAGGATCGGGAGATCGACGTAGTCGTTCCCGTCCCAGGCGTTGAATGGATCGAGCAACTGGAGGCGATCGCTGGTTGGGCTGACGATCACGTCGACGCCGCTCGAGTCGGCCGGGGGAGCGGTGAACGTGTCCTCGCCAGGGTCGTAGCCGGCGTCGGGAAGGACTTGGCCGACCGGAGCTTCGAGGCGCACCTCGGTGCCATCCGGGGCCGTGATCGTGTCGGTCGTCGGGTCGAAATCGAGCCGACCTGAGAGTGCGATCGCCATCACCGTGTCAGGCGAGGTGACGAAGGACAGGGTGTTGGCCGAGCCGTCGTTGCGCTTCGGGAAGTTGCGGTTGAACGAGTTGACGATCGTGTTGGGATGTCCGGTTACCGAAGCGGGGCGGCTCCACTGACCGATGCATGGCCCGCAGGCGTTGGCGAGCACGATGGCACCGACCGCTTCGAGGTCGGCAAGCAGACCGTCGCGTTCGATCGTTGCTCGGGTCTGTTCGGAACCGGGTGTGATCAGGAGTTCGGTCTTGGCCATGATCCCGTGAGCTGCGGCCTGGCGTGCGATCGAGGCGGCGCGGGTGATGTCCTCGTACGAGGAGTTGGTGCATGACCCGATCAGCGCCGCCGAGACCTCAAGTGGCCAGTCGTTGGCGCGGGCTTGTGCGCCGACACCGGCGGCACCGACCTTGTGGGCGCGGTCGGGAGAGTGAGGGCCGTTGATCAACGGCTTGAGTTCGTCAAGATTGATTTCGAGCAGTTGGTCATACAGCGCGCCATCGTCAGGGCGCAGGTCGTCGGCGACTCTGTCGGCTGCGCTGGCGATTGCTTCGCGCCCGGTTGCCTTGAGGTACTGCGACATGTTCTCGTCGTACGGGAACAGCGATGTCGTGGCACCAATTTCGGCACCCATGTTGCAGATCGTTGCCTTGCCGGTGGCGGAAATGGAGTCGGCGCCAGGCCCGTGGTATTCGACGATCGCGCCTGTGCCACCCTCGACCGTGAGTTGGCGAGCAACTTCGAGGATCACGTCCTTGGGGCTTGTCCAGCCCGACAAGGTGCCGGTCAACCGAATACCGATCACCTTCGGCCAGCGAACGTTCCATGGGAACCCGGTCATCACATCGACCGCATCGGCACCACCGACACCGATTGCCACCATTCCAAGCCCTCCGGCGTTGGGTGTGTGACTGTCGGTGCCAATCATCATCCCGCCAGGGAAGGCGTAGTTCTCCAAGACGACCTGGTGGATGATGCCTGAACCCGGGCCCCAGAAGCCAATCTGGTACTTGGCCGACACGCTCTTGAGAAAGTCGTAGACCTCACGGTTGGTGTCGACCGCCACACCAAGATCGATCACCGCACCGACCTTGGCCTGAATCAGGTGGTCGCAATGCACGGTCGACGGCACGGCTGCTTCAGGCAACCCAGCGGTCATGAACTGCAGAAGTGCCATCTGGGCGGTGGCGTCTTGCATGGCGACCCGGTCTGGGTGGAAGTCGGCGTAACTGGCCCCACGCTCCAACTCCTGGTCAGCGGGATCGGAGAGATGGTTGATCAACGTCTTCTCGGTCAAGGTGAGCGGACGCCCCAGCCGCTTGCGGCCAAGTTCGGCGTTGCTCGGAAGCGTGGCGTACACGCCTTCGACGAGTTCGATTGGGGTGGTGGCACTCACGGTCATGTAGACAACTATAATACAAGTTGATGAAAACCACCAATCCCCTCCGCGACGATCAGCGCGACGTTGCCGGTGGCCTGACCTCTGGCATACAGAACGGCGGTTGGTGGTGAGATCGATCCGATATCAGGAAATTGCCGAGCAACTTCGCCAGCAAGCGCGAGGGTCAGCGGCCGGGTCGGTGTTGCCGAGTGAAGCTGACCTCTCGAAGGCGTTCGGGGCCAGCAGGGTGACCGTCCGCCGGGCGCTCGATACCGTGCGCGACGAGGGGTTGATCGCTTCCCGGCAAGGATTCGGTTGGTTTGTCGCAACTGAACCGCTGCGACAGAGTCTCGAACGGCTTGGCACAATCGAAGCCCAGCTTGAGGCGAGTGGAAGGGCGGCTCGGCGACATGTAGTCGAGTTCGCCTTCGTCGATGCACCAGCGCACGTCGAAGCGGCGCTCGGCAGTACCAAGGTGCTTCGGGTCAAGCGAGTCAACCTGGCTGACGGCGAACCGTTCGCTGTTGTGACCGTGTGGTGCCCGGCCGAACTGGCCCAGAAACTGTCGATGGACGACGTGGAGCGGCACCCGTTCTACGAGCTGTTGGCGGTCGAACTGCATGGTGCGACCCAAACGATCGGTGCTGACTCCGCTGAACCCGCCGAGGCCGAGTTGCTTGCGGTCCCGGTCGGCTCGCCGCTGCTCAAATGTCGACGACTCACCACCGATGTCACGGGTCGGCCAGTGCTGCTCAGCGAGCACCTGTTCCCTGCCCATCGAACCGAGTTCGTCGTCGACCTCCCCCATGACCCCCCATCGGTATCGCCGACAGGCCTCCGACTCGTGGAGTAGCAGCGTCAGTGCTGCCGTCGGCGGCTATGCGCTACCGCGGGCGGCGACTGCGACAACGACTAGGACGACGAATAGCGCCCCGAGGATCAGCAACACGCTGGCGACGATCCCGCAAATTCGGCCAGCCACGATTGAACCGCGATTGCCGTAGGTGACCGATGGGTTTGCCCTGATCTCGTTCAGTGCCCTAGTGCCCTTGATCCAGGCAACCGGTCCGAGAATGCTGCACACTGCCAGGCTGAGAATCCCGAGCACCAACACCGTGGTACCTGACGGGTGGTCGATTCGGTTCGGAAAGTCGTACCCCGGATATGGACCCTGGCCCGATCGATCCGGTGGGGGCGTCGGCGGCCACGATTGCGGGCCAGATGGTGGAGGCGGAGGCGGGGGTGGGGTGCCGGTCACGACCGAGACCGTAGTCGTGGTCGGTGAGTTGGTTCATCCGGCCGGCGGATGAGCCGGATGTGCCTGCCGTGCCAGGCCGAGGTCTCTGGCGATAGTCGTGTGGATGATTCCTGTCAGACTCGGCCGATGTCAGACCGCGTAGTCGTTTCCATCGTCGACGGGATTGCTGATGTCCGGTTCAATCGGCCGGACAAGCGAAATGCTTTGGACGGTGAGCAGTTCGCGGCGATTGCCGAGGCTGGTGAGCGGCTCAAGTCGGAGCCGAGCGTGCGCGTTGTGGTGTTGTCGGGTGAGGGTGAGTCGTTCTGCGCCGGGCTCGATTTCTCGATCTTCGGACACATGGCAGGAGGCGGCGGTATCCAGGATCCGAGTCGCCGTGGCAACCCCGGACAAATGACTGAGAGTGGCATCACGCATCTGGCACAGCAGATTTGTTGGGTGTGGCAGGAGCTACCGGTACCGGTGATTGCCGCCGTGCAGGGCCACGCACTTGGCGGTGGACTACAGATCGCGCTCGGCGCTGATATCCGGATGTCCCACCCGGCCACGCAATGGTCGGTTCGTGAGGTCCATTGGGGGATCGTGCCCGACATGACTGGAACGTTCGCCCTGTCGCGGCTCGTTCGGTCCGATATTGCTCGTGAACTCACGTATACGGCACGCCTGTTTGACGGGACTGAAGCGTTCGAACTGGGTCTCGTAACACGTTTGAGTGACACCCCGTACGACGACGCGATGTCGATGGCGGGTGAAATTGCCGGACGCAGTCCAGGTGCTATCCGAGGAGCAAAGTCACTGTTCAACCGGTTGTTCGCCGACGGTGCCGCGGCGCATTTCGCGGCTGAGCGGGAAGTGATCTTTGCGCAGATCGGATCACCAAATCAGGTTGAAGCGATCACCTCCAATTTGGAGAAACGACCCCCGATCTTTACGAACTGAACCGGGCGACCGGCTGGCCGGGAGCGACTGGCGATACTTACACGCAGGTCGATGAGTCGGCCAGCCCGCGGGCGCATGTATCCCAAGCAATCACTCGCGTGATCGGGTCGAGTTCGTCGTCGTCGAACGTGCTGATCCAGATCGCCCACGTCGTCGACCTGACGGAATCATCGAGCGCCGGGACCTCGATGACGACCAGGTTGACCTGGCCGTGGCCCAACCGTTCAGCGCGTCGCACCGTCGCAACGACTTCAGCGTCTGGGTCGACGAGTTGCTCGATCACGATTGCCTCGAGCACGGCCGGGTCGATCTCGTCATCCACCCAGCCCCGAACGGTGGCTGTCTCGGCTCGAACGTGTACGAAATCGGTCACCTTGCGTACCACCGAGAGTGGCGGGATCGGGAGTGCGGCCTCGAACATCTCGTACTTGACGCCGAACGAAACGCACCGGTCGACGCCGTCGTTGATCGCGTTCTCACAGGGGAATGACGTTCCGCCGCCGAACGTGTTCCAACCTTCAGGTCCGTGCTCGAGCAGTAGTCCGCCGCCGTCCGGGGGCCCGGATTGCAAGAAGACGGCGCTGTGGACCAGGAACGCCTCATCCGCGACGCAGATCATCCCCGTGGTGACGGCCGGGCCCAGATTCGCTGCGGAGATGAGCGTGACCACGGGCTCGACGCAACCATTGGCGAGCAACGACCATGCCGGGTCGAGCCGGCTCAAGGTGATATCTCCTTGAGCTTCGCCCACTTCGACGAGCCAGGGGTTGATGCCCTCGAGCACGATGAACCGTGCCGCCTGGGTCGGTCCGGCGCACCATTCACTCCAGCCTTCCTGACCGGCCTGGACCACCGCAACGCAGCGAACCACGAGACCACTTTGTTCGACGCGACCGTCGTACGCGGTGAGGCTTTCCTCGGTGACCGATCGCTCCATGATGAACGCCTTGTCGAAGTACGCCGACTTGGCGGTCCATAACTCACCGGATGGTCCGGTCGTTGGAACGGTCGTCGTGGTCGTCGTCGTGGTCGTCGTCGTGGTCGTCGTCGTGGTGGTAGTCGTCGTCGTCGGAATGATCGTGGTCGTCGTGGTCACCGGTTCGGTAACTGGAGCCGTCAGGGTCGATGTGCTGGTCGATGGGGTCGTCAACGCGTCGATCGGTACCGGCAACGTCGTCTGCTCGCCAGCCGTCAGGGAATCAGCGCTCTCGTCTTGGCCACGACTCGCCACCCAGGCAATCAAGCCGGCGATCAACACGACCACGGAGGCGGCGCCGAGAATCGCCAGCCAGCGCGGCAGCGGTCGACGGGGAGCGTCCGGTTCCTGGGGATTGGAGGTGATCTCGAACTCATCCATCAACGCTCCTTCTCCTACGACCGATGGCCGGTCCCTGTGAGTATCGCGCCGGGCGAACGAGTTGTGCGCTCACACCTCGACTCAATCGGGCTCGAATGCCTCGAACCCGAGGTTGCGCTGGTCGCTCGATGGCGTAACATGTCTCGAACTTCGGGCCAACGTCGTCCCGGACTCCCACAAGCCAAACCCCGACTTACGTGGAGTGCCATATGCAGACGACACCCGGCCCTTCGGGGCTTTACGATCCGCGATTCGAACACGACGCCTGTGGTGTGTCGTTCGTTGCTCATATGAAGGGCACCCGATCCAACGCGCTCGTTCAGACAGGCTTGCTGGCGCTCACGAACATGGAACATCGCGGTGCTACCGGTGCCGAAGCCGACACCGGCGACGGTGCCGGGATCTTGATCCAGATCCCCGACACGCTGTTCCGAGCGACGGTTTCATTCGAACTTCCCGCCGAGGGTGCATACGCAGCGGGTATTGCATTCCTGCCGCCCGAGGTGGAGACGGCCGAGAAGGCCAAAGCGACGATCGAAGCGATCATGGCTGACGAGGGGCTCGTCGTCCTTGGCTGGCGCGACGTGCCCATCGATCCAACGTGTCTCGGCAAGACGGCGTTGGCTGCAATGCCCGGATTTCAGCAACTATTCGTTTCGGGTGCTGACGGTTCAGCGGGCATCGATCTCGATCGTAAGACGTTCGTTGCCCGCAAGCGGGTCGAGCACGAACTTGCGAGTGACCTGACGACCTATTTCTCGTCACTGTCGGCTCGAACGATCGTCTACAAGGGGATGTTCACGACCCCACAGCTCAGTCAGTTCTTCGGCGACCTCACCGATTCACGCATCGAGAGCGCACTGCTGCTCGTGCACTCGAGGTTCTCGACTAACACGTTCCCTTCGTGGCCATTGGCCCACCCGTACCGCTACATTGCCCACAACGGCGAGATCAACACGGTCCAGGGCAACCAGAACTGGATGCGGGCGCGTGAGGCGATGGCTGCCAGCGCACTGCTTCCGAACCTCGACAAGGCGTTCCCGATCTGTACAGATGGTGCGTCCGACACCGCACGATTCGACGAAGTGCTGGAATTGCTCCACCTTGCCGGTCGCCCGCTGCACCACGCGGTGCTGATGATGATTCCAGAAGCATGGGAGAACAACGCCGAGATGGACGCCGATCGGCGAGCCTTCTACCGCTTTCATTCGAGCGTGATGGAGCCCTGGGACGGACCTGCCAGCGTGACCTTCACTGATGGCACCGTGATCGGTGCCGTGCTCGATCGTAACGGCTTGCGCCCGAGCCGGTATTGGGTGACCGACGACGATCTCGTGATCATGGCGTCTGAAGTTGGGGTGCTCGAGATTGATCCAGCAAAGGTGATCATCAAGGGCCGTTTGCAGCCAGGCAAGATGTTCTTGATCGACACCAGCCAGGGTCGGATTATCGACGATGAGGAAATCAAGAAGTCGCTCGCCGCAGAGAAACCGTACGGCGACTGGCTGAGCAATGGCATGGTCGACTTCGATGATCTCCCTGCGCGCGCGCATGTGGTCTTCAGTCACGACAGCGTGCTCCGACGCCAGCAGATGTTCGGGTACACGCACGAGGAACTCAAGATCATCGTTGCGCCGATGGCGAAGAATGCTTACGAGCCGCTCGGTTCGATGGGAACCGACACGCCGATCGCTGTGTTGTCCAACCGGCCGCGGCTGCTGTTCGATTACTTTCAACAGTTGTTCGCTCAGGTCACGAATCCGCCGCTCGATGCGATCCGGGAAGAAGTGGTGACGGCGGTGTCGTCGACAATTGGGCCGGAGGCGAACTTGCTCGACCCTGGTCCCGAAAGCTGCCGGCAACTTTCGTTGCCGTTCCCGATCATCGACAACGACGAGTTGGCCAAGATCATCCACGCCAATGACGACGGCGAGTATCCGGGTCTCGAGGCCTACGTCGTCAAGGGTCTGTACCGCGTTACCGGCGGCGGGCCAGCGCTGAAGCGTGCGCTTGACGAGATTTTCGGCGAGATCACGGAAGCGATTGATCGGGGCGCACGAGTGATCGTGCTCTCTGATCGCAACGCCGACTCGGTTGACGCCCCGATTCCATCTCTGCTGTTGACGTCTGCAGTGCACCACCATTTGGTGCGCACCAAACAGCGCACCAAGGCGGGTCTCGTGGTCGAGTGCGGGGACGCCCGCGAAGTGCACCACATGGCGCTACTCGTCGGGTACGGCGCCGGGGCGATCAACCCGTACCTGGCGTTCGAGTCAATCGAGGATCTGATCGCCGAAGGGCTGCACGGGCTGGCTGGAATCGACCCGCACAAGGCCGTCAAGAACTACATCAAGGCGTGCGGTAAGGGCGTCCTCAAGGTGATGTCGAAGATGGGAGTGTCGACGGTCGCGTCGTACACCGGTGCACAGATCTTCGAAGCAATCGGGCTCGGCTCTGAACTGGTCGACACATATTTCACTGGCACCGTTAGTCGGCTTGGAGGCATCTCACTCGATCAGATCGCCAAGGGGGTGCAACTTCGTCACTCGGTCGCCAACCCGACGCGACCGGCGGAGCGAGCGCACCGCAAGCTCGAACTCGGCGGTGAGTATCAGTGGCGCCGAGAGGGTGAGTACCACCTGTTCAACCCGGACACCGTGTTCAAATTGCAGCACGCCACGCGTGCCAAGCGATACGACGTGTTCAAGGAGTACACGCGACTCGTCGACGACCAGTCGAAGCACCTGGCGACGCTGCGCGGGCTGTTCCAGTTCGCCGGTGATCGTGAGTCGATCTCGATCGACGAAGTCGAACCGGTTGCGACGATCCTCAAGCGGTTCTCGACCGGGGCGATGTCATACGGTTCGATCTCGGCCGAAGCGCATGAGACGTTGGCGATCGCGATGAACCAGATCGGTGCCAAATCGAACACCGGTGAGGGTGGTGAAGACGCCGACCGCCTGCACGACCCGCAACGTCGATCGGCGATCAAGCAGGTTGCGTCCGGTCGGTTCGGTGTGACATCTGAGTACTTGACGAACGCTGACGATCTGCAGATCAAGATGGCGCAGGGGGCCAAGCCAGGGGAGGGTGGTCAACTCCCCGGCCACAAGGTGTATCCATGGATCGCCAAGACGCGTCACTCGACGCCGGGTGTTGGCCTGATCAGCCCACCACCTCACCACGACATCTATTCGATCGAGGATCTCAAGCAACTGATTCACGACCTCAAGAACGCCAACCCATCGGCGCGGATCCACGTCAAGCTCGTCGCCGAAATGGGTGTCGGTACAGTTGCCGCTGGTGTGTCGAAGGCCAAGGCCGATGTCGTCCTGATCTCTGGGCATGACGGCGGCACCGGCGCCTCGCCGTTGACCTCGCTCAAGCATGCCGGAGGTCCATGGGAACTTGGTCTCGCCGAGACGCAGCAGACGCTGTTGCTGAACGGGTTACGTGACCGGATCGTGGTCCAGACCGACGGCCAGCTCAAGACTGGCAGAGACGTGATCGTGGCTGCCCTGCTCGGCGCTGAGGAGTACGGATTCGCGACCGCGCCACTCGTCGTGTCCGGCTGCGTGATGATGCGCGTGTGCCACCTCGACACCTGCCCGGTCGGCGTCGCCACACAAAACCCGGAGCTGCGCAAGCACTTCAGCGGCAAGCCGGAGTTCGTGATCAACTTCTTCGAGTACATCGCC
>JANMTV010000095.1:0-4584 GCA_031390905.1 Ilumatobacteraceae bacterium
GCTCGACGTCAGGTGCGATCCGGTAGTTCGGTATCCGGTCGTGCCAGACGTCGAGCTGAGCTATTCCGGCAACCCGCGCGCACCGCATCAACTGCCCCACGTCTGGCCACCACGTAGCTGATGAGCACCGTACCGCCCAACATGATGAGGCCGGCAGGCTGGTTCCAGATCGGATGGTCGAACGACTTTGCCGAGGGGGAGGTGGTGACCAAGAAGTTTTTCGGCACCGACATCGTAGTGTTCCGCACAGAGCAGGGTTTAGTGAGCGCCCTTGATGCGTACTGCGCCCACATGGGCGCACATCTGGGATACGGCGGAACGCTCGCTGGTGACTGTGTGACCTGCCCCTTCCACGGCTGGAGTTGGAACGCGGACGGCGAGAACGTCGACATTCCCTATCAGGATCGACCCAATCGGGCAGTTCGTATTCGGACGTGGCCGATCGCCGAGCGCAACGAAATCGTCTACGTGTGGCACCACTACGACGGATCTGCACCATCGTGGGATCCGCCTGACGTCTTCGACGCACTCGGTGGCGATGTCAGCCAACGGACCTACTACCCGTCGTATCCTGACGGCCAGATCCGGTTCGGGCCTCGCACGCTCGATCCCTTTGTCGTGCTCGACAATGCGGCGGACCCCGCCCACTTCAAGACGGTGCATCAGTCGCCGTCAATACCAACGATCGTGGCAAGCGAACCAGACGGTCATCTGTTCCGCGTCAAGCTCGGTTTTGGTGCCAGTTGGGTGGCCGATCACCCTCGCTCCACGGGCGAGGCCCTCGACATTCTGCAGGTGGGAGTTGGGATGTCGTTCACTGCGCTCGGACGATCGACATCGTCGTACATCGTCATCGTGCTGGCCACGACACCAATTGACGACACGACATCAGAGATGTTCCAGACGGTCTGGCTCGAGCATGCGTCCGGAGACGATCAGCCCGGCCGACTCTCCAAGCGCATGCACGAAGCGACGCATCAACTCCCGCGGGACATCGAGATCTGGGAGCACCAGCGCTACGTCGAACGACCGGCTTGGGCAGCCAACGAGGTCAGGGGCTTTACCGCGTTGCGTCGATGGGCATCAGGTTTCTACCCGTCGGAATCCGTAGCCAGATAGGCAGCTGATGGATGACGACTTGCGGCTCGTCATCGAAGCCGCATGGCGTGTGCTGGAACGAACGAACTTCGAGGGGTTCAAAGTCGAGCGGGTACTGCACGAAGCCGACATCTCGGCTCGAACCTTCTACCGACATTTCGCCGACAAAGACGAACTGCTGCTGGCGTTGCTACGCGACGAAATGTCGCGTGCAGGAAGACGACTCCGCGCCACCGTTGCCGAGGCCAGTGATCCGGTCGCCAAGGTGAGCGTCTGGATCCGTGCCGTGATCGGCGCCGCCGGCGACCCCCGCCGGGTCGCTAGAGCGCGCCTGTTCAGTTCCCAGCAGGGCCTGTTCCGGCGGTTCCCAAGTGAGTTGCAGGAAGGCACGCAACTGCTGATGTCACCGTTGCGTGACGCGCTGGCACTCGGTGTGATTTCGGGGGACTTCCCGTGGTGCGCTCCCGATCGCGACGCGCCTTTGATCTACGCCCTTGTCGGCGGCGAAATGACCCAGGCCCTCGCTGAATCCCCCGGAGTCGACATCGAATCGGCGATTGACAACACGATCGCTTTCGTGCTGCGCGCGCTCGGCATCGCACCGGGACCATCGACTCGTCATTGCGCGTAGGTGGCGCCGAGCCGTTCGACCAGATCGCTACGCGACGTGCGGGTGGTGAGGTACTCACGAACCTGGCCGCCGGCGGCATGGACGATCCGGCCCGTAATATCGGCGGCCGCATCAGATGCCAGGTAGCCGACGACGAGCGCGACGTCAGCAGGGTCGAGTTCGAGCGACGCAGAGGAGCCCTGTCGGAAGCCGGCGTCGAGCAGGTCGGCGTTGATCCGTGTCCGCGCCCCCGGCGAGATGCCATTGACGGTAATGCCGGAGTCGGCCGTCTCTGCTGCCGCCGCCAAAGTCGCCGACCACAGCGCAGCCTTGGCCGCTCCGTACCCCAGCGCAACGACAAACCTGGCATCGAGAGCTGCCTCGGAGACGGTGTTGATGATTCTCCCCCAACTCCGCCGGCGCATGTCGGGGATCGCCGCCGACATCGTGCCGATCGCGGCTTTGAAATGAACATCGAGTAGTCGATCGAGCTGATCATCCAGGGGTTGCTCGAGCGTGCCGCCGCCGTGCGCGAATCCGGCGTTGTTGACGACGATGTCGATTCTGCCGAAGGTTGCAATCGCTCGCTCGACGGCCTGACGACCTCCTGCGATCGAGCCGATGTCGGTGGTGTCGGCAAGGGCACGCCCGCCCAAAAACTCAATTTCTGCGACGACCGACTCGGCCGGACCCGGGTCTGACCCACGGCCGTCAAGTGATGTGCCCAGGTCATTGACGACGACGGTTGCACCCCGTGACGCGAGTTCCAAAGCGTGCGCCCGACCGATGCCGCGCCCGGCACCGGTGACGAGCGCGATGCGACCCTCGAGTCGCCCGCTCACTCGGCGGGTGGTGCCGACACGTGGGGGAACAGTTCCTCGAACGCGCCGCGGGTGATCCGGGCGCGGACCTCGGGGGCGACGTCGTCGAAGAGCTCGTGCAGCGTCTTCTGCGTGTGGCCGTAGGTCCCCTCAAGATGCGGGTAGTCGCTGCCGAACATCACGTTCCGATAGCCCATCGCCGACATCGCCGCCGGTGCGGTCTCGTCATGCTGGAAGCTGGCATACACGTTCGAGTACAGGTATTCCTTGGGCAGCTTTTGGAGCTGCGGGCGTACGAACATGCCGTGTTGACGGTAGGCCTCGTTCATCCGGTCGCCGATGAACGGAACCCAGGTCGCCCCGCCCTCCGAGATCAACACCTTGAGATCGGGATGACGCTCGAAGACTCCGGCTGACACCAGTTTCATCGCTGCGAACTGGCCCCCGTACGTGGTGTTGACGTAGTTGAGGATCGCCCCTCCCGGCCCGCAGAAAGCAGCCGCCTGATCGCCACCGTCGGTGCCGATGTGAAAACCGACGACCATCCCGGTCTCCGCCGCCGCCGCCCACAACGGTTCCCAGGAGTTGTCGTTGTAGTCGCGGGTGCCCTCGGGGTTGCCTGTCGGAATACTGATGATGTGCAGACCGATTTCGGCCGCGTGGAGGCATTCGGCCACGGCATCGCTGACGTCGAGTACCGGCATCAATGCGGCGGGAACCAGCCGGTCGGGAGCGATCGATTGAATCTCGCTCGCCAACCATTCGTTCTCGGCACGGGCAGCGTCGCGGATCAGTTGCGGGTCCTCGATCAGCGAGCACCACAGCCCGATCGACTGATACATCACTTCAGCCCAGACGCCCTCCTCGTCGAGGTCGAGCAGGCGCAGGTTGGCGTCACGTGAGCCGGGCGGGCGATGGGACATCTCGACGATCGTCTCGCCGGTCGCACCCTTGGCGGTCATCAGTTTCGGGACCGCGCGGGTGAAGCTCTTACCGTCGACCGTGACGAGCTCCTCGTCGTCAGAGATCATCTCCGTTCGCGGCATCCTGTCGGCCTGTGCCTTCGGCATGATTTGATGCCACAGGTCAGCCGGCTCGAGGAAATGAGAGTCGCCGGAGTGGGTCCAAATCTTGTCGCTCATTGCATCGATGGTACGCCCATATGGCCGTCGCGTAAATCGCTAGAGGCGGAACGCTCTTCCGCTATGCGTCGACCAGCAACGGGCGGAGATGCGCGCAGATGGTGTGCACGTGTTGGGCGGTCAGTTCGTCGCTCATACCGCCGAGCGATGCCCAAATGAACACCTCCTCCACCGGAGCGTCACCGACCGATCTGAGGATTTCGGCGGCCACGTCGCCGGGCGTGCCGTACTCGAAACCCGACAGTGGTGGCCCATTCAGATCGCGATCGCGAACCCTGTCTGGATCGACAGGTCGAGGCACCGGTTGACCCGTGCCCTGCACCATGTGCCGCCGATACGAGTCGAGTTGGTAGCGGAGGTGCTCCGACACGATCGGCCAATCCCGCTCGGGATCGTTGGTGACGAAGGCTTGCAGGCCGCCTGCCATCCGACCGGCCGCGGGATCGTGGCCGGCTTCGATCAAGCCAGCGCGATAGGGCTCCCACAGCTGTGCGTTCGTTGAGAGCAGCGACTCCCCAAGAAGCCCTGCGCGACGCGCACCCTGCGGGCCTTGATATCCCATCCAGATCGGTAACCGGCTCTGTACCGGTGGAGGAGTGAGCTGTGTTTCGGCGAACATCCGGCGGATCTCGCGGGCGCGGGAATCGGTGGCGGTGTAGCGGTTCGCCAGATCGACACCGAACAGCTCGAACTCGGGGACGCGGTAACCGGCGCCGAGCCCGAGATCGAGCCGACCGTTCGAGAGGATGTCGACCAGCGCAGCCTGCTCGGCGATCTCGACGGCATGGTGGAGCGGTGCGATCACGATCGCGGTGCCGAGCCGGACCCGCTTGGTACGAGCCGCGACAGCAGCCAAGAACCCGAGCGGCTGCGCGATGTAACCGTCGTCGAACAGATGATGTTCGGTGGTCCA
>JANMTV010000096.1:0-2650 GCA_031390905.1 Ilumatobacteraceae bacterium
CCGAGGAGCACTCGTCGTACACCGCCGCAGCAGTGATCCTGGCCGCCGATGCGATCACCGGAGCAAGCCCCGCCAGCGACCTGTTCGTAGCGCCGCACCTCCGCCCCCTCCCATAGACGTAGACGCATAACGCGCCGCCCAACGGATTAGCTCCACGGGTTGAGAACTTCGAGCCGGTCGAAGCGTCTGAAATCTTCGATGTTTCGCGTGACCACGACCCAATCGTTGACCAGGGCTGTGGCAGCGATCAGGGCCTCAGCGTACGGCACGGGGTCGGGCACGTGCAGACTTGCTGCTCGCAACGCAGTTTGGTGGTCGACTGGTTGTACCCGGTGAGCGAACGCTGTCACGACTTCATGGTCGAGCCATTGCCGCAGGATTGCTCCCTTCGTCGGATCTGACCGTTCCGCTTGGAGCACTCCATGCTCGAGCTCGAACAGGGTGATCACGGAGATGAACATCGACAACGCCGGAATCGCACTGCTCCGCTCGACGACTCCCGGGTTGGCCGTTCCCGAACGAGACTTGCGAAGTTCAGAAACGACGTTCGTATCCAGCAGGTACATCAGTCGAATGACATCGGTTCGGGGAGATCGCGGGACCTCGACGGCTCAAACTCGGTATCACCGATGCCGGGCGTCGCAGAGAGCAGGTCAGCCATCGCGATGCTGTGAGTCGCCAGTTCGATGTACGCCTCAAACGTCAGCAACACGTGCGACGGTTGCTCTCGGTCGGTGATGTACACCGGCCCGTCTCGCGCGGCGCTTTGGCGCGTCCAGTGTCCTGATTGAAATCACGACTCGTCACCGTTCGTGCAGTCATATCAACCTCCTCGACGAGTGTAGGAATGTTGCTACATGAGGACCGACGGAGAAGCGGCTAGCGATGAAATCGCGTTGCCGTGGGGGCGGTGACGGGCACCGGGCGGACAACGCGAGAACGTCACTGAATCCAGCTTGGCCAGCATCGCACCTCACCTGACACGGCTCGTCTTCCCAGGACAAACGTCACCAGGCCGTCAAAGTCGGTTCCGAAGCATCCCTTTTATTGATCGTGATTCGACGTCCGGCGAATGCTCCGCAGGCGACGAAGGAGTCTGACGATTCGATTCATAATGCCCATTACGAGTCGATCCTCAACCGCCGATCCGGGCGGATACTCCGCTCGTCTCACGGGTTCGTCCGCCCGCTCTTGTCGTGACCGCGTGCTGCATCGTCGCGATCCGTTCTGACGACGATGTTCTCGTTGACCTCCCGAAGCATCCTGGCCCACGCTGCGAGCCGCCGCCGTGTGCAGGATTGGCTCTCGTTGATTCTGACCTCTCGCCCGCCTGCCAGATACAGCACCAAACCCTTGGCATCAGATCCTCGAGGTCCAAAGCCTTTTATTCGACCGGCGAACACTGCCTCGATATCGGCCGCCGGCACAACCTTTCGACGCCAACGAAACCCATACCGGACGACGTCGCCGGCAATCGACACACCAAACAACAACGTCACACAACTTCCCAACAACATCAATCCGCCGAAGATCGCGATCCCCGCATGCGGACGATCGATGAACGACGCAGTGCAGATGGCCGCTACGAACCATCCGTACCACGATAGATACTGGAACGAGAACGCGAACGGGGTTCGCCGGAGTTTGGTGATGATCAATCGCACCAATCAGGTTCAGTCGCCCCGCCCAATGTCGGGTCGTAGATCCTGGCTCCCATTTCGATCATCGGGCGCAACCCCGCTTTGGTGTTCGAGGGGCGTGGGTGCTGGCCGAGCCATTCGTTGTCGTATTCGCCGGCTTGGTTGTCGACAGTCCCCGGCAGCGGGCTACCAAACGGGTCATAGGTGAGCGTGGCACCTTGTTTGACACCAGACAGGTTGACGACCGCTTGGGTATCGCCGTGAACGTTCGGATACGACCACACATCGGCGGTCGGGCCACGATCCTGCACGATCACACCACCCGGCAACCCAAACGTCCGCTCGATCACGACGTTGCTGGTGTCCAACACGACATCCCCGCTATCACCACCAGCAGAATAGCTATCCCGATGCGTTGTGACCGTCGTCGTCAGACCGCCCGCGGGTGCCGGTTTCGACACCAACGTGAGGTGCCCGCCAACACCAACCGATGCTGACGTCGCCGTAGCCGTACCCGACGCCCCGGCGGTCGCCTGTGCGGCGTCACTGAACGAGACCGTCACTGAACCGGTCCCCGTCGATCACGTATCAACCCGTTCGGTGACTCCCGCTGGTGGTGTCAGTGACGTTGCTTCTTGACACCCCACACCCTGACCACACGCGTGTTCGCGAGTGGCGCTACGCACCGTCAGGCAAACCGTCAACCGAGTGCTCTGAGATTACTCAAAAAGAAATCTTGGAAACGTGTTGCATCACGTACGTACGTCTGATAGTGTAATCTCATGTCACGGCCGGCCGATCCACAAGCGATGTTCACATCGCTGATCCACGCCGACCCCGCCACACTGACGATGCCCGAGGTCGTCTCGACACTTCAGACGTTCCGTGTCGTGCAAGGCTGGATGGACCACTTCCAGGCACGAGTACTGTCACGCTACAATCAGCTTGACGTCTCCGCCGCAGAAGTCCTGTTCCGCAACGCCGGAATCTCAGCCGCCGAAGCGAAAGCA
>JANMTV010000113.1:0-3577 GCA_031390905.1 Ilumatobacteraceae bacterium
GATCGCCGCTCAGATCGCACGCACGATCCTCGGAATCGACGACGTGGTGATCGACCGGATCGACACGGAAGTTGGGTCGTCCGGTTCCACATCGGCCTCACGACAAACGTGGATGAGTGGCGGAGCGGTCGCCGCCGCATGCACTGCAGTGCGTGACCGTCTGTTCGAGCACGTCGGTGTCGAACACGGGATCGTGGAAGGGCAACTGGCGATCGAAGGAACCGACGTGATCGACACGCTTGGAACGCTTCGCGTCCCAGTTGCCGCAGCCGCCGCCGGCATCGTGTTCGATGAGACCGCCGAGTACCGCCATCCACCGACCGAGGAACTCGACGAGAACGGTCAAGGCAACTGCCATACCGCATTCGCCTTCGTGGCACACCGTGCCGTCGTCGACGTCGACCCCGATCTCGGGTTGGTCAAAGTCGTCCAGGTGGCGACGGCCCAGGACGTCGGCGTTGCGTTGAATCCTCTATCAGTGTTGGGCCAGATCGAAGGAGGCATCGCCCAGGGACTCGGTCTGGCCCTGATGGAGGAGATCATTCAGATCGACGGAACGATCCGCAACGCAAGCTTCACCGACTACCTGTTGCCGACGATGCTCGACATGCCACCGGTGCTTGCATCGCTGATCGAAGAACCTGACCCACATGCTCCGCTCGGGGCAAAAGGTGTCGGAGAGCCACCGTGCATCTCCGTCACGCCGGCAATCGTTGCCGCCATCCGCGACGCTCTACGTCAAGTTGGTCGATCGACGGAACTCAACCGCGTTCCCGTCCGCCCCCAAGACATCGCCTGCGCCCCGAGCCTGCAACCGTCTGCATGAAATCAGTCCACCGACGGTCAAGGGCCGACGGAACGGCGGGTATGGTTGCGAGCCATGCCTGAAGAGCGCGAAATCTTGTCGTGGGAGATGTTCGGGGTTGCGTCGAGGGAACTCGCTCAACTGGTTGCGGATGACGGATACGAGCCTGACATGATCCTGTCGATCGCACGGGGTGGGCTGCTGATCGGTGGGGCGATGGGGTATGCGCTGTCAGTCAAGAACACGTACACGATGAATGTCGAGTTCTACACGGGCGTCGACGAGCGGCTCGAAGTGCCTCGGATCATGCCGCCCGCACCCGACTTCGTCGATCTGCACAACGCCAGGATCTTGATCGTCGACGACGTCGCCGACACCGGGCACACGCTCAAGAGTGTCGATAGTTTCTGCGAAGGCAAGGTCGGTGATGTTCGCACCGCGGTGATCTACGAGAAGTCACATTCACTGGTGAAATGTGACTACGTGTGGAAGCGAACTGATCTGTGGATCAACTTCCCATGGAGCGACAAGCCGCCGGTCGCGAAACGCGACTGGGCTGTCCGCGACGCCTAATTGTCTGTAACGGCTAGTGCGCTGCGCCGAGGCGCTCACGGAGGCGTCGGGGCGAGACGAGTCCGACCAGCTTTCCGTCTTGCCAGACGGTAACCGCCGGGCGGGCGGGGTTGAGGCGGGGGAGTACCGATGACAGGTCCTCGTCGGGTCCGGCCTGAGCGACTCGATCGAACGGGACCATCAACTGAGTCAACATCACCCACGGTCGGTCGTGAGCGGGAACCGCCCAGAGCTGTTCCTCGAGCACGAGTCCCTGAGGCATTCCGAGGTCGTCGTTGACCGTGACGCCACCGGCTTGACCGAGGCGGCCGCGCTGCCAGAGCATCGAGTCGGCGTCCATGTCGGTTCCAGCAGCGGCAACGCCGAACCAGGTGAGGTCACGCACCTTGACGCCGTCGAGCCTTTCGCCGAGTTCAGCTGCGGCGATCTCGACCTTGGCATTGGTGGCGATGAACAAACCGGTGATCATCAACCAGACACCTGACTCGCCGCGCAGGAGCAGGAACACGCCAAGCCCGGCAATCATCCAACCCAGATAGCTACCGGCCCGACCGGCTTCGCGGGAGGCGCGATGGCGGTTGCCGTGAATCGACCAGCGGACCGCTTTGAGGATTCGCCCACCGTCGAGTGGGGCGCCTGGCAGGAGATTGAAGATCGCCAGCGAAGCGTTGATGACGCCGAGCCAACCGAACATCGCGACAATCTCGCCAGCGCTGTTGCTGTCACGGAAGGCGAACCACCCTCCGAGGCTGGCGACTGACACCAACACACTGGCGAACGGGCCGGCAACTGCGATCCAGCCTTCCGCCTTCGCTGTCGGAGCTTCGCGTTCGAGCCTGGCAACTCCACCGAGCGCCCAGAGCTGGATCGAGGTTGTGCCGACACCGAATCGTCGGGCGGTGAGCGCGTGCGCGAACTCGTGAACCAGAATCGAGGTCAGGAACGCCAGCACGCCGAGTGACGCTGCCAGCCATCCGATCTCACGACTCAGGCTGGTGCCGAGCATCACGGCGATCAGGCCGACGCTCCAATGGATACTGGTTGATATGCCGAAGATTCGGCCGAGCTTGAGGGAACCGGTGTTCATGGTTGCCTTTCCGATGATGTTCGCCCAACTGGGTTTCGCCCTGAGCGGGGCGTTGTCTTTAGCAAACCACAACACGGTGATTTACATTCCGCAGCTTGGCGCAGCCGTTAGGGGATGCCGAGTCGGTCGAGCACGACGACAGCGCAGTTTCTGCCACTAGCACCCCAGATTCCGGCACCCGGAAATGTAGCGGCGCCGGTAATGAACAGTCCGGCAACTGCTGTCTCGTAGTGCGTGAGTTCGGGAGCCTTGCGGCGGAACACGGCCAGCGGCCCACCGGAGAAGCTGGTCGCGTGTCCGGCAGGGAGGTTGAAATCGCGTTCGTAGATATCGGGCGTCATCGCCCGATATTCGACGATCGAATCGAGGAATCCAGGTTCGCACAGGTCGGAGAATCGCTCGAGCCAGCGAGCCGGTTCGCCGGAGTTCGGCCAACCACCCTTGAGGCGGAACGGCGTATACAGCACTTCGAGGCTGAGCACATGCCGATTCGGATTCTCAGGCGGTGCCATCGATGGGTCGAGCACGGTCGGAACGTTGACGAGCAGACCCGGCCGCTCCGGCACTTCGCCTTGCAGCATCAGCCGATACCCGTCGTCGATCTCGGCGAGTGATGGTGCGATCACCATCGTCGAGGCCGTTTGCTGCCCGATTGATCGGAGGATCGGCGGAGTCGTGAGTACTGCGTCGATCTTCGACTCGAACCCGTCGTGGTGAGGGACGTTTCGCCAGCGATTGACCAGTTTGGTGGCGACTGGCGGCGGGTTCTTGAGCCACTCGAGGAACGTGCTGTGTGGGTCGCATGCCGAAATGACCACCCGTGCCCGGTGTTCGTTCCCGTCGGTCAGCTTGACACCGCGTACGGCGTCGTCTTCGCACAGAATTTCGGCGACCCGGGCGCCCGTCAGCACCCGCCCTCCGGCAGCCTCGTATGCCGAACGGATCGCCTCCGGCATCGCCCCGCTGCCACCCACAGGTCGTCCGACCTTGCCGACGTGACGCATCGCGTGCGACAGGGCACCGAGGCCGGTACCGGGAAGTTCAGGGCTGACGCCCCACACCATTGGGCCGCCGACCGCGGCGGTTCCCGCCAGGGCGTCATGATCGAAGAA
>JANMTV010000115.1:0-9534 GCA_031390905.1 Ilumatobacteraceae bacterium
TGATCGCTTCCCAACCCGGACGGGCGGCGATCGTCTCCGGCGTCTCACCGCAGTACTTCGAACACGCATTGAAGATCAGGTCGGGGTTGGCTTCGACGATGTATTCCGCGGTCAGCTGCGGATATGGGCCAGCGTCCCCAGCAGCAGCGTCGGCGATATTTTCGAGCCCTGCGAGTCCATACACCAAGCCGATGAACGTTTGACTCGTCGCCGAAAAGTATGTCGCATCCAGTTCGTGGTAATAACGCAACGGAACCTCGAGCACCGGAAGCGCAGCAACGACCGCCTCGATGTCGGCCTGCATCTGACCGACCAGTTCGGCGGCTTCACCGACGTGCCCGGTGGCGGCACCGAGCTGTTCGATCTGGGAGTAAATCTCGTCGAAACTCGAAGCCGCCATACCTTCCCAATGGGCGATGCCCAATGAGTCAAGTTGCGCAAGAAAGTCAGGGTTCGTGCCGTCAGTGAGGACCAGATCCGGTTCGAGCCCGGCGATCGCCTCGACGTTTGGCTCGAAGCCGCTGATTCCCTGCATCTTGGCGGCAGCTGCTTCGGGATAGTTCGAAAAGTCGTCGACAGCGAGCACCTGCTCACCCGCGCCGATCGCATACACCATCTCGGTTGCAGTCGGTGAAAGCGAAATGATCGCTGTCGGGACGCCAGGTTCCGCCGGCTCGGTCGTTGCCGGATCTGTGTCTGGAGTGACTGGCGCCGACTCGGATTCGACAGCAGTCACGGATTCAGCTGACTCAGCTGCTGACTCGGCTGCCGGTTCGACAACGTCGTCATCACCACATGCCGCGGCGAGTAAGGAAAGGCCGGCGAGAACGCCAACCACTGATTTGATTCGCATGGAAATTCCTCCACGTTGGGAGGACAAAAGTGGATCAGAGGCCGTTGCCGACCTGCCAACCGCCCCTTGCCTCGAGGGTTTGGTTACGCACGAAGCAGGTCGACCGGACTCGTCCAACTCAGGGCTGGAACCACCGTTGCGGGTCAGTGCCGGGATCTCACCGGACTTCGCTCAACTTCGTGACGACGCAACACTAGCAGTTGACAGCCACCTCTATGCTCGCCAACATGACCGATCAAGCCGACGACGCGACTATCGACACGACTATCGACACGACCGAAGTCCCGACGGAGGATCCGCGGCCAGACGGCTTACGTTCGGCGAAATCGCTCGTGATCGTCAACACCGGCAACGGAAAGGGAAAGAGTTCTGCGGCATTCGGCGTCATGCTGCGATCGCTGGCGATGGGCTGGCCCGTGGCTGTGATTCAGTTCATCAAAAGTGGCGACTGGAAGGTTGGGGAGGAGAAACTCGGTCGGGAGTTGGGCGTCGATTGGCGATCATTCGGTGACGGTTTCACCTGGGATTCCGACAATCTCGATGTCGACAAAGCCCATGCCGCAGCGGGCTGGGCCGAGGCAAAATCCCTGATCAATGCCGGTCAGCATCGGCTGGTACTGCTCGATGAACTGACATATCTGTGTACTTGGGGTTGGATCGACATTGATGATGTGGTTGCCACAATCGTTGGTCGTCCGGAGAAAGTCAACGTCATCGTGACTGGCCGTGATGCACCACAAGCGATCATCGATATCGCCGACACAGTGACCGAAATGACGGAGATCAAGCACGCCTACAAGCAGGGAATCCGTGCCAAGCGCGGCATCGACTACTGATGTTGACCGTGTTACTCGGCGGTGCCCGGTCCGGCAAGAGTTCGCTGGCTGAAGCGATGGGGCGACGCGCTACGGACTCTGTCACGGTGATCGCTACCGGCCCCCAGATCCCTGGCGACGACGACCTTGACGCCCGCATCGAACGTCACCGCGCTGATCGGCCAGATACGTGGGAGACGATCGAGGAGCAACTCGATCTCGCCGGTGCGATCGGCCGGGCGGACGATGGATTCGTAATCATCGATTGCTTGACCACCTGGGTCGGCAATCTGTTGTATCACGATCACACAGAATCCGAAGTGCTTGCTGCGGCTGACGCGGCATTGCTCGCACTGGCCGCCCGAGAGAACTCGACTGTCGTGATCACCAATGAGGTCGGGCTCGGAATCATTCCTGACAACCTCCTGGCCAGGCAGTACCGCGACATACTCGGCCGTGTCAACCAGCGATGGGTCGCCGCCGCTGACCATGCTCTGTTCATGGTCGCCGGCAAAGCTTTCGCCCTCGACGATCCGAACGAGCTACTCCGATGAGATCGTCAACCTGGTTCCACGATGCACTCTCACGACTTCCCGAGTCTGATGATGTCGCCGAACGTGCCGTGCGAGCCCGCGCCGATGACATCTTGCGACCGTCGGGTGCGCTCGCCCGGCTGGACGACGTCGCCGTTCATATCGCTGGTTGGCAACGCACGTCGGCACCGTCGATCCGACGTCCTGCAGGTCTGATCTTCGCCGCCGATCACGGGGTTGCCGTCGGTGGCGAGATCAGCGCATACCCAACCGCCGTGACGGCAGCGATGCTGTCAGCCTTCGACAAGGGGCGGGCGACGATTAGCGCGCTCGCCAGGTCAGTCGGAGCGACGGTTACTGCCCTCGACGTCGGTGTGGGCGCGCCGACCGGCGATATCCGCTACGAGGCGGCGGTCGACGAGCATCGCTTCGCCGAGATCGTCGACGCCGCAGTCGCGGCGGTCGATCGAATCGACACAGATCTACTGGTACTCGGAGAAATGGGCATCGGGAACACGACCGTCGCTGCCGCTTTGGCATGCGGTGTATTGGGCGGCGATGCGGCCGATTGGGTCGGGCGCGGCACTGGAGTCGACGACGACGGTTTGGCACGCAAGCGAGATGCCGTCACGCTCGCCAGAAATCGGATCGCTGCGATCAGCGACCCGATCGAGATCATGCGTGAGATCGGCGGAGCCGAGTTGACGGCGATCGCAGCTGCAACGATCGCCGCCCGATTGCGGTCGATCCCAGTGCTGCTCGACGGCTATGTCGTCACCGCTGCCGTGCTGCCGCTTCATGCTGCACGACCTGGCGCCCTCGACCACTGCATCGTCGGGCACTGTTCATCTGAACCAGGGCATCGTCGACTTCTCGCCCACTTGGGTCTCCATCCGCTGCTCGATCTGAACCTTCGGCTTGGCGAGGGCAGCGGGGCGATGGCGGCAGTACCACTTGTGCGCGCAGCGTGCGACGCCGTGGTCGACGTGGCGACGTTCACCGAATGGTTCGGACAGTGACTTGGCGGCCATGATCGGGCTGATCGGAGCGATTCAGTTCCTCACGCGGATTCCTGTCAGTCTGCGATCTCCCATCGAGCACTACCGAGTCGTGCCGTGGTTTTCGGTCGTCGGCGCGTTGATCGGGGCGGCCGTGGGCGGTGTTGCTGTCGGTTTTGGCGAGCTGATTCCAACCTCCGCCGCGGCAGCGCTGGCGGTGATCGTTGGGTTGCTGATCACCGGCGCGTTCCACGAGGATGGTCTCGCAGATGTCGCCGATGCATTCGGTGGCGGCTGGACACGTCAGCAGCGATTCGAGATCCTCAAGGACTCGCACCACGGCACGTACGGCGTCGCGGCCCTGTGCAGTTCGGTAGTACTCCGAGTCGTGTGCGTTGCGGCGATTGCCTCACCGGCGGCCGTCTTTTCAGGGTTGCTCGCCGCACACACGCTCGGCCGGTCCGCTGCCGTGGGGGCGATGTTGGTCGCCCCACCGGCAACGCAGAGCGGCCTCGGGGCCGATTCAGCGCGCTCGCTCGGGGCAGTGCCGGTGGTGCTCGGACTCGGCGCTGGAGTCGCCCTGGCCAGCGTGGTCGCCGGATGGTGGGTGGTTCCGATGATGGCCGGCGCGTTCGTCGGAACCGGCGGCGTTGTGTGGCTGGCGGTACGCAAGATCGGCGGAATTGCGGGTGACGTGCTGGGTGCAATCGAACAGGTCGTCGAAGTCCTGGTACTCGTCATCGTGAGCGGGCTTGCGGCCAGGCATCGCGTGTGGTGGAGCTGAATCCACGTCTCGCCGGATCGGATCACTTCTGTAGCGTCGGATCATGACTCACGATGCTCACGTCGTCGTTCCGACCGCCCGATTCGACGATGACTTGGCGGTGCTCACAAGTCAACTTGGATTTCGGATCGATGCGATCTATCCGGCCGACTCGCCGTCAACGGGAATCGTGTCCGGTCACGGCATCCGGTTGCGATTGGAACGTAGCGAAGTCGGTCGTCCGATAACGATTCACCTGCTCGACGACAATCCCGATCTGCCGGCTCGGCTTCCAGGCGGAACGTTGATCGAGTACCGACCGTTCACCACGACGTTCGCACTGCCCCTCAACCAGCCGACGCTCGCTTTCTCACACCATCGCGGTGAGGAAGGTGTCGGGCGTGCAGGTATGCGATATCGCGACTTGATCCCCGATCGGTGGGGTGGTCGATTCATCGCCTCCCACATCACGATTCCCGATGGCGGTCCCGTTCCCGACTACGTGCACTTTCACAAGGTCCGCTTCCAGATGATCTTCGTCAAGTCGGGTTGGGTTCGGCTGGTATACGAGGATCAAGGTGAGCCGTTCGTGATGGTTGCCGGCGATTGCGTATTGCAGCCGCCAGAGATCCGTCATCGTGTGCTCGAGAGTTCAGCCGGCCTGGAAGTGATCGAGATCGGTTGCCCGTCATTGCACGAAACGATCGCTGACTGGGTGTGTCCATTGCCGACCGGTCTGGACCTTCCGAGCCGCGACTTCGGTGGCCAGCGTTTCGTCCGTCATATCGCCAGCATGGCGACCTATCTGCCGTGGCGTGTCGACGGCTGGGAGTACCGAGACACCGGCATCGGTGCGGCGACCAACGGCCTTGCCGCAGCAAGGGTCGCCCGGCCCGCTGGACCCACCGACGAACGCTGGATGGCCCAAGACACCGAGTTCGCTCAACTGGTCGTGCTGGTCGGAAAAGTCACGTTCCAAGCCGAAAGTGGAGAGCCGATCGAGTTGCGTGACGGCGACAGCGTCGCCATCCCGGGAGGCCTCGCCTTCCGACTCACGGCACCGAGCAGTGACACGGAACTTCTCGATGTCACGCTCCCCGCCTCACCAACCCTCGTTCATGTCGCGCTGAACACGTCATAGAGGGGTTCAGCGCGACTTGAACGGGTCCTCATCCGCGGCTGGCGAATGCTCGCACCGTGAAGGTTCCGGCACCTTCGATTTTGGGCGGGACGGCAGTAAATCGAAAGCCGCGCGATGGCAGGGCGGACAAGTTCGTCAGGTGTTCGACGATCGCGATGTCGGCACGTAGCAAGGTGCTGTGAACGGGGCGACGCCAGTCGTCGGTGCTGTCGATGTTGAGCGAATCGATGCCAACACACGCCACGCCAGCAGCGACCAGATGCTGGGCGGCGTTCGCGGTGAGGTGTGGGTGGTCGACCATGTAGGCGTCTGTTCCGAACCGGCTTGAGTGATCGGTCCGGATCAGCACGGCATGACCGGCAAGCCCAACAAGTTCAGTGGCGTCGAGGTCGATCGATCGTTCCCCGACACGGTCTATGCAGACTGCTGGGACACCGGCCACCCGTTCCAGTTGCAGATCGGCGAGGTCATGTCCGTCGGCGTAGCGGTGGAACGGAACGTCGATGTAGGTGCCCGTGTTCGTGCACATCGTGATCATCCCGATCGTAAATGTGACGCCAGGGCCGTAGATCTCCTCGGCCGCCTCTCGGGTCAGGTGAGTGCCGATCGTCGGCACCGGCAATCCCGGATACGTCACCATCCCCTCGGTGACACGATGGCTGAGGTCGATCAGTTGGGACATTGGAGCAGACTAGGTGTCAGTGACCAGCCCGTCCGAGCGATGTCAGCGGCGCGTGAGATTCACATCGCCAACAGGGCCGGAGCGCGTTCGGTCACGAACGTGGCGAGCGCAGGCCCGAGATCAGGAGACGCCTCGGCGGACAGTCGGTAGGCGGGCCCATACAACGTGGCAATCGCAATCGCCCGGCCAGCATCATCACGAACTGGCGCGGCGAGGCCGTTGACATCGAGATCCAACTCCTGATCGGTCCAGGCAAATCCAACGAGCCGGGTTGCCACGAGACGCGTTCGGATCGCGACTGGATCGGTGACCGAATGACTGGTAGCAGCGTCGAGGGGACCTGCGAGATACGTCGTGATGCGTTCGTCTGACCATTCAGCCATGGCCGCAATTCCCGGGGCGACGAGATGAAAGCGGAACGTCTCCCCTGATGGGTCGGCAACCTGGACTGCGGCCTGCGGCCTCGTACTGGCGAGGTACATGAACCCATCACCGGCGTCGATACCAACCGCCGCGTTCTCACCGAACATCTTCGCCAATTCAATCGTCAGCGGACGTAGTCGTTCACGCAGCACGGCTGGCGACTGATCACTTCGACGGGTCAGCGCGGCGACGCCGGCACCTGGTCTGGCTGCTCCATGATGAGTCCGTTCGACCATTCCGAGATCACCGAGAATGCCCAACATGCGGGCTGTCGTGGACTTCGAGAGGCCCGCCCGACGCGCCAATTCTCGAACACCAACCGGTTCGTCAGCAGCGACCACGAGGTGCAGCAACTGGAACGCTCGGTGAACCGGACCGATGGGCCTTGACGTGTCCCCGAAGTCGGCCATACAGTGTGATTGTACAACGAACAGGACGTCCTATTCAATAGGACGCGGAACCAACGTGCGGAAGGTCACCGTGACGACAACTTCAACGGCAACTTCAACGGCAACTCCGACGATGCTCGCTCATCCGCTGACACCTGATTTCATTCCGCATACCTGGCAGCCGCTTGCCTCAGCGCATGTCGACCGCACGACAGGTTTCGTGACGGTCACCTGGCCAGATGGCGATTCGTTCGACGCGTATTCACTGTGGCTCGCCGAGAACGCCGAGGGATACGGCCTGGAACCATCGAGTCGGGAATCGACGCTCGAACCTCGTGACCTCCCCGATCCGCTCGCCCTGATCGCCGCCCGAGTCGATGAGGACGGTGCCCTCGCTATCGACTGGGCGGATGGTCGCCGCGTCCGCGTACATCCTGGCTGGTTGCGCCACATCGCCGACAACCAGCATCTTCCGTCGAGCGCCCTCCCCGAGCCGACCATGTGGACCGGCGCCGACTTCAGCGAGCCGCCGACCATCGACGGTTCCAACATCCTCGACGACGACGTGGTGCTCGGAGAGTGGCTGACGTTGATGATCAAGTACGGCATCTGCCGTCTGGTCAACACTCCAACCGACCTCGACTTTGTCGGGCGGCTCGTCGCTCATGTCGGTCCGATCCGCGACACCAACTTTGGGCTCGTGTGGAGTGTCAAGGCCAAGCAGGATCCCGACTCCACCGCCTACACCGGACTCGATCTCGGGCAGCACACTGATCTGCCGACCCGCGAAGTGCCGCCAGGTTTCCAATTCCTGCACTGTGTCGAGAACACGGTCGCCGGTGGCTACTCGCGCATGTCTGACGGGTGGGCTGTCGTCGAGGCGATCCGGGCAGAACACCCCGATGCCTACGAGGCGTTGACGACGTTCGAATGGGTCTTCTGCAATCGCGCCAAAGATGCCGAACATCGTTGGATCGGTCCGATTATCGACCATGGCGGCAAGCGCCAACCGCTCACGCTACGAGCGTTCTATCCCGTCCGCAGCGCACCACACATGTCCCATGCCGACATGCCCCGCGCCTACGACTCATTGCGAGTGTTCGCAACAATGGCTCGCGATTCGAGGTTCCAACTCGTCTACCCGTTCAAGCCCGGTGACCTGGTCGGGTTCGACAATCGACGAATCCTGCACGGACGCGACACCTTCGAGAGTGGCGGCTCGCGTCACCTCCGCGGCTCGTACGCCGACCATGATGATCTCTACTCACGCCTACGAGTCCTGCGTCGCGCTTGATGGTCGGGACTGGCCTCCGCTTCGCTTTGGCTGCTCCCTCCGTGCGGCTCGTCGCTGGCGCTTCCCTCGCCGCCTGCGGTCCCAGTCATCTCATCGAAGAGATCTCCACACTGCCCTGAAAGGATTCATCCATGAGTTCTGTATTCATCACGTGCGCTGTCACTGGTAGCGGCGACACGGCCGGTAAATCGGACAAAGTACCCGTCACCCCAGAGCAGATCGCCGACGACTGCGTCGCTGCCGCCAAAGCCGGCGCGGCGGTCGTTCACATCCACGTACGCAACCCAATTACCGGTGCCGGTGCCCGCGATCCAGATCTGTACGCCGAGGTCGTCGAACGCGTGCGTGCGTCGGGCACCGACGTTGTGCTCAACCTCACGGCGGGGATGGGCGGCGATCTGACCCTCGGTTCGGTCGAGCACCCGCTGCCGCTCAGCACCGTCGGCACCGACATGGCCGGTGCCAGCGAACGGCTCGAACATGTCCGCCGCCTGATGCCAGAGATCTGCACGCTCGACTGCGGTTCGATGAACTTCGGCGAGGGCGACTACATCATGACCAACAGCACATCGATGCTGAAGGCAATGGCGCGCCAGATTCAGGAGTTGGGAGTGCGACCGGAGATCGAGGCGTTCGATACCGGGCACTTGTGGCAGGCCAAGTCGCTCGCTGCCGAGGGCCTGATCGACGACCCTGCCATGATCCAGCTGTGCATGGGGGTGCCGTGGGGTGCTCCGCCAGACGTCAACACGTTCATGGCGATGGTCAACAACGTCCCGGAGTCGTGGACGTGGAGCGCCTTCTCGATCGGCCGCAAACAACTTGAATACGTCGCCCTCTCGGCGATTGCAGGCGGCAACATCCGAGTCGGCCTCGAGGACAATCTGTATCTCGGCCGCGGCACGCTCGCCACCAATGCCGAACTCGTGACACGCGCTGTGGAAATCCTCGACAGCATCGGCTACGGGCTCAAAGGCCCTGACGAGGTCCGTTCCGATTTAAGACTCACCAAACATGGTTGAGCGGCCAAGTGTCGGCACGGCGGCTGCAGTCGGGTGCGGCGTGATCGGCGCAGGCTGGGTAGCTCGTCTCAGGATTCGGGGCGTCGATGTACGGCTCTACGATCCTTCGCCGCAGGCCGAGCAGATCGTGTCAGAGGTTCACGCCAACGCCTTGCGTGCCTGGCGAGAACTCGACCTCGAACCGACTGCAGCCGACGTCGGGTCGCTCACCATCTGTACGTCGATCGAGGATGCTGTGGCAACAGCGGAGTTGATCATCGAGAGCGTGCCAGAACGGCTCGACCTCAAACACGCCACGTTGTCAGCGATCGACGCCGCCGCAGATCCGACAGCGATCATCGCCTCGTCGACTTCGGGTTTCCGCCCGACACAGCTTGCCGAGCCACTCGCCCACCCCGAACGACTGATCGTCGGCCACCCGTTCAATCCGGTGTACCTACTGCCGCTCGTCGAGGTCGTCCCCGGTGAGCGCACCGACCACGCCGTCACCGACCGAGCGATCGAGATCTACCGCGCACTTGGGATGCACCCGCTCCTCGTGCGCGCCGAAATTGACGCCCACATCGCCGACCGCCTGCTCGAAGCTGTCTGGCGCGAAGCGCTTTGGCTGGTCAACGACGG
>JANMTV010000117.1:0-17082 GCA_031390905.1 Ilumatobacteraceae bacterium
CCGAGGATGCCTGCGTTCGGCGGATTGATCACCGGAGTGAAGGTGTCGACCCCGTAGGCCCCGAGCGCCGAGACGCTGAACGTGCCACCTTCGAGGTTGGCCGGGACGAGTGCGCCGGCGCGGGCTGCTTCGGCGAGTCGCGTCGTCTCCGCCGCCAGGTCAGCGAGGTCTCGGTGGGCAGTGTCACGGATGACTGGCACGAGCAGGCCGCCGTCGACGGCGACGGCGAGGCCGACATGCACTTCGGGCAGCAGGGCGATCCCGTCGGCGGTCACCTGTGCGTTGACGTACGGGTGACGGACTAGTGACCGCGCCGTGGCGGCGACTACGTAGTCGGTGATCGACGGTGTCGTTTCCGCCCGCTGCCGGCGGTCGGCGCGGTCGGCGAGCACGGCCGTCATGTCGGCGTCCATCGTCAGCGTGAGCTGGGCCATCTCGCGCAACGACGCCTGCATGCGGCGGGCGATCGTGCCGCGCATGCCGGACATTCGGATCACCTTGGTCGGGTCCTGCAACAACGGCATCGGTGCCTCGGCCGCTATCTGGGGCGGCGCCGCTAGCCGGTTGCGGACGTAGCGCGCCACGCCGTCGCGGGTGATGCGGCGTTCGATCGGGTCGACCGGAACAGCGGCCAGGTCGATGCCGAGCAGATCTGCCAGGTTGCGGGCGGCGGCCGTCGCAACTGCATGTTGCCCTCCCGTAGTGACCGTCGGGGCGGACTCGACGTCCTCCGACACGATTCGGCCACCCGGGCCGGTCCCACGCACGCTGGCCAGCGAGATCCCGCGCTCCCCGGCGAGACGGCGGGCGTTCGGTGATGCAAACGTCCGTCCGGATGCATCGATCGCGACGTTCGGTGCGATCGTCATGGCCTGGGGACGCGCCGGTGCGGCTACGGCCGCCCGTGCTGGTGCCGCAATGGCCGGAGCCGCTGTCGGCGGTTGCTCACCCTCGCCCAACAAGACGGCGACGCGTGTGCCACACGTGAAGACGTCTCCTGGCTTGCCCATCTGATGCAGTCGTCCTGCACCTGGTGCGCCAACCTCTGTCTCGGTCTTGTCGGTCTCGATCAGCATGATCGGCTGATCGACCTCGACCGCCGCGCCGTCGTCGACGAGCCACTCGATAATCGTGGCCTCCTCCATTGTGAGCCCCAATTTGGGCATGGGTACGTCAATCGCCATGGTTCGCCTCCGAAGTGATGCGGTCATTCTCGCCCGCTGATGCGGTTGTCGCGTCGAACAGCCGTCGATCGGCGGCGATCCAAAGTGTGCGCTCGACATCGACGACGTGCGGGCCTGCCCGGTCGACCGTGATCGCCGCCCGTGTATCCGCCGGCACGACGCGATCGCGCTCGCCGTCGTAGGCGAGCACGCACGGGCCCTCGAACACAACCCGTTCGCCCACGGCCAGCGGCTCCACCGATTCGATCGCGATCTGGTCGAACCGGCCGGGCACGATCGGAACCCTGACGAGGCGCTCGTCGCCGCCGGTTCGGACAACAACGGCGCCGTCGTCGTCAGGGCCTAGTGGAGCGATTCGGCCTGCGATGCTCGACAGACCGGTGCTCATCGGAGACGCAATCGCCGCCACGACAGCGCGGATCGACAACGGATCGACGACGGCGCGGGCACCAGTTGCCGATCCGGCGATGACAGCCACATCGACAAGCGCGAGCTCGCGCTCACCCGACGAGATCTCGATCAGTAAGCGTTTCGACCGACGGGCGACAAGGACCGTTTCGATTCGACCACACGCAACGAGGCCCGCTGCGGTTCCGGCCGAGGAACCATCGACGAACCGTGGAAACACGTTGTTGGTCCCGGTCGAGATCGAAATCATGATCACGTCTGGCCAACCGATGGCGACGTCTCGACATGTGCCATCACCGCCGAGGACGACGACGGCGCGGCACCCGAGTTCGCAGAACTGTGATGCGGCCCGACGCGTGTCGAGCGGAGATCCTGTGCCAGGACCATCGACCAGCTGCACGCCTGTGATGCCGCGCCCTGCCCGTTCGGCGATCCGTCCGACGTCAGCGGCCAGGTACACCATCGATGCCCCTGCCTCGAGCGCGCCGACGATGACGCGTCGGACAATGCCGATCTTGGCGGTATCGGGCGTGTGGCCGACTGGCCCATGCAATCGGCGGAGATCCTTGCCCGCCCACGGATTGACGGCGACACCGACGCTCGACACGTGATGAACGGACACGCGGCCGGTGCTCAGGTCGCCAGCAGGGGGCGAGCCAGCGTCTCGCGGATCCCTGCGGCGATCTTGTTGGCATCCGGCAGGTAGATGTTCTCGAGCGCCGGCGTGAACGGGATTGGCGTAAATGGTGCAGCGATGCGACCGACCGGCGCGTCGAGATAATCGAAGGCGTACTCCTGGATCTGCGCCGCGACCTCGGCCCCGAAGCCACCGAAGCGGACCGCCTCGTGAGCCACGATCACGCGGTTCGTCTTGCGCACCGACGTGACGACCGTATCGATGTCGAGGGGCGACAGCGTCCGCAGATCGACGACCTCGCAACTCGTCCCTTCGGCGGCCAACTGGTCTGCGGCAGCGAGCGAGTCGTTGACCATTTTGCCCCAACTCACCACCGTCACGTCGCTGCCCTGGCGAGCGACATTGGCGACGCCGAGCGGTAGTTGGTAGCGGCCCTCCGGCACGATGCCCTTCTGGCCGAGCATCCGCTTGTGCAGCACCATCAGCGTCGGGTTGTCCTCGCGAATGCAGGCCGCCATCAAGCCTTTCACGTCGTGCGCATTCGACGGGTACACGATCATCAACCCGGGGATGTGACAGAACATCGCTTCGAGGCTTTGGCTGTGCTGGGCGGCGGCCGACAGCCCTGCGCCGCCGGTGGTCGTGATCGTAAGCGGCAGCTTGGCGTTGCCGCCGAACATGTACTTCAGCTTGGCCGCCTGGTTGGCGATCTGGTCGGCGGCCACGAGCACAAAATCCATGAACATCAAGTCGACGATCGGACGCAGCCCGGTCAAGGCGGCACCGATGCCGAGCCCGATGATCGCCTGTTCGCTGATCGGGGTGTCGACGGCGCGCCGTTCACCGAACCGGGCTTGGATGCCGTCGAACGTGTGGAACACGCCGCCGTGCGCTCCGACGTCTTCACCGGCGATGAACACGTCGGGGTCGGCTTCCATTTCGAGCTGAATCGCTTCGGTGAACGCATTCACATACGAAATCGTGCGGTCGCTCATGAGTTGCTCCGCGTGTAGACACCGGTGAGCAGCGCTTCAGGTTCAGGGAACGGGCTCGAATCCGCGAACTCGATGGCGGTTTCGATCGTGGCTCGGACACCGGCCCACACGTCGTCCATCTCGTCGCGAGTGGCGATCCCGCCGTCGAGCAGGCGCTGCTCGAAGCTGAAGATCGGGTCGCGTTCCTTCCAGGCCAACACCTCGGCGTCTGGTCGGTACTTGAGGCCGAGGTTCTGGATCCCGTGATGGTTGTAGTAGCGGTATGTCTTGGCCTCGACGAGCGCAGGTCCATCGCCGCGGCGGGCACGTGCCACCGCCTCGAGCGTCGCTTCATGCACGGCGAGCACATCCATGCCATCGACGATCACGCCAGGCATGCCGTACCCGGCGGCGCGATCGACGATGTCGGCAATCACCATCGCCTTCTCGGTCGGCGTGTACTCGCCGTACATGTTGTGTTCGCAGATGAACACGACAGGCAGGTGTAGGGCGCAGGCCATGTTGGCTGCTTCGTGGAACGCGCCGATGTTGGTGGCGGCGTCACCGAAGAAGGCGACCGACACCTGGTCGGTGCCGAGGTACTTGTTACGAAATCCGGCGCCGACAGCGATCGGCACGCCGGCACCGACGATGCCATTCGCCCCGAGCATCCCGAGCTTGAGGTCGTTGATATGCATCGAACCGCCCTTGCCCCCGCAGTAGCCGCCGGCCCTGCCCATCAGTTCAGCCATCATGCGCGACAAGTCGCCGCCCTTGGCGACCAAGTGGCCGTGACCGCGGTGGGTCGAGGAGATGTAGTCGTCGACCCGCAGCGCCTCACAGACGCCGGTGGCAACCGCTTCCTGGCCGACATACAGGTGTAGGAAGCCGGGCATCTTGCCGGCCTCCATCAGCTTGCCGGCGGTCTCTTCGAACAGCCGAATGCGGATCATGCTGCGGAGCATGTCGAGGTGTCGTGCGGGTGTCAGTTCCATCAGGTCTCCAGGTCCTTGATCGTGCTCACGCGGTTGCGCCGCGTGCCCAGCGCAATGACCGTCGCAGCAGTTCGTAGAAGACCGGAAGATCCCATGAGCAGCGGTCGACGTTGGGGTAATAGTCTTTCACCGGAACCATGTCGTAGTGGCTCCGGCAGTGGCCGAGTGTGTTGTACAGCACGGCTCCGTCGCCAAGCGGACGGAGGTACATCACTAGGTGGTCGGGTTCCCGGTCGGTCCAGTCGCCGTCGACGAAGCCACGCGCGGTGCCCTGGTAGGTCGTCTGCAGCAGCGGTTCGAGCGCCGCCCGGTTGGGATAGTCGCTGAGGTACAACTCGTCGGTTGCTTCGAACGGCTCGACACCGGCGACCAACCAGTGGTCGACGGCGACGTTGTCGACACGATACGGCTGGATCGGAGGATGGGCGACGAACTGTGAACCAAGGGTGTCGACCCATACCGGCATGCCGCGCGGTGCAGCCCAGCCGTCCGGCGTGGAGTCGAGTGCCGAGCTGGTCCCGTGCAGCGCTACCCAGCGTCCACCATGCTCGACCCAATCGTGAATCTCTCGCTGAGCCTGCTCTGACGGACGCACGTCGCAGGTGTAGCTGACGAGGATCTGAGCCTTCGAAATCGCAGTCGAATCCTCGTAGTCGGGTTGCACGCGTACTCGAAACTCGTCGTGCTCGGCCAGCAACTTGAGCAGTTCGAGCCGAGCAAAATCGAAGTCGTGATATAGCCCACCGACGACGAACACCACGTCGATTCGCCGTCCGGGCACCATCATCAGAAATTGATCCGCTTCATGAAGCCACCGTCGACAGTGAGGTTGGCTCCGTTGATGTGCTTGGCGGCGGGGGAGGCAAGAAAGGCGACGGCGTTGGCAACGTCCGACACATCACCGAGATGACCCATTGGGTGCAACTTCTCGGTCGCCGCGAAGAATTCCGGCTTGCCGTCCTTGACACGATTCCAGTCGCCACCGTCGACCCAGATCGGGCCAGGAGACACGACGTTGCAGCGAACCCCGCGAGCACCAAGCACCTGTGCTTGACCGAGCGTCCAGTTCGTGACGGCGGCCTTGAACGCGCTGTAACTGTTGGATCCACTGGCAAAGTGCTCGCCGACGGCCGAGGTGCTGATGCTGATCAGGGACCCGCCACCATCGGCGAGCGCTGCCGACGCCGCTTCACTGCCGTGGATCAACGCCATCAGGTCGATATCCATGTTGTTCTGCCAGGCGTCGAGCGACTTTGCCGGCTTTCCGCTGGTGTTATGGACGTAGATATCGAGCCCGCCGAGTTGCTCGATCGCGGCACCAACGAATGCGCGCAGCGAGTCGCCGTTGGCGGCATCGACTGCCTGACCCCAAACGGCACCGCGACTACTCAACTCGGCGACCACCTCGGCGACGCCCTCGGCATCGCGGGCGCAGATCGCAACCGAGGCGCCCTCGTCGAGGAGCGTCTCGACAATCGCCCGACCGATCCCCTTGGTCGACCCGGTGACGATCGCCTTCTTGCCTGCAAGTCCGAGATCCATGACAGCTCCTCTCCCGGCTCCATTGACGATCAAGGAGTCGGTCTTACTAGTGTTGCACTCCAGAAACCATCAGCGGAAACCGAACGTAAACGATCGAGGAGGGCCACCCCATGACATCCGGTACCGAGCCGATTGCGGCATTTCGTGAGCAGGCGCGAGCATGGCTGGAATCGCGGGCCTCGCGACGCTCGGCCGATGTCGAACAACGATGGGGTGACGGAGAGTTTTCCGTCGTTGTGTTCCACGACGCCACCGATCAGGAGGAACGCGCGATCCTGTCCGAATACCAGGCTTGGCATCGAGCGAAACTCGCCGCCGGGTTCGGTGCGATCGCCGTCGCCCGTGACTACGGCGGATTAGGGCTGACCAAGGGTCACGACGCAGCATTCAAAGAACTCGAAGCCCAGTTCGATGTCCCGCGGGATCACGAGGTGATCAGTGTGACGAGCAAGCTGATTGCGCCGACAATCGAGGAGTTCGGCACGCCGACGCAACGCATGCAGTGGTGCCAGAAGTTCTTCCAGATCGACGAGTTTTGTTGCCAACTGTTCTCCGAGCCAGGGGCCGGCAGCGATCTCGCCGGGCTGTCGTGCAAGGCGGTGCTCGACGGCGACGAGTGGGTGCTCGACGGGCAGAAGGTGTGGACGTCGACCGCCCGCATCTCGCAGTACGGATTCGCGATTTGTCGTACCGACCCAAACGTTCCGAAGCATGCCGGGTTGACGGCGTTCATCGTTCCGCTCGACGCTGCAGGGTTGGAGATCAGGCCAATCAAGCAGATGTCGGGTGGGACATCGTTCAACGAGGTCTTTCTGACCGGCGTGCGGCTCACCGACGACATGCGGATCGGTGAGGTCGGTGACGGTTGGAAGGTTGCGTTGACCGTGCTTGGCCACGAGCGAGCAACGTCCGGTTCGAGTCGACGTGGAGGCGGGTATGACGAACTCGTGATGCTCGCCCGTCACCTCCGGCGCACCGACGATCGTTTGATTCGTCAGGGACTGGCGCGGGCCTACGAGATGAAGAAGGTCCGCGAGTGGACGCGGGCGCGGGCGGCCGCGCAAGCCAAGGCCACCGGCTCGTCGGGGCCCGGTGGTTCGATCAGCAAGCTGATGTGGACCCAGTCGATGAATCACACCAGCACTGTTGTCGGTCAGTTGCTTGGAGCGGCACTCACAGCCGATACCAGCGAGTGGGGTACATTCGCCTGGAACGAGCACGTGCTCGGTGCCCCCGGATACCGGATCGCCGGCGGTACCGACGAGATCCAACGCAACATCATCGGTGAGCGGGTGCTCGGGCTGCCTGGCGAACCGCGGGTCGATCGCGATCAATCGTTTGCCGACCTGGCTCGCGCTGCGAAGCCGCGCTAGTGGATGTCTTTCTGCAGTTCGACTACAGTTATGGCAACCGACGTAGGACTGGAGGTTTCAGATGGTGGCGATGCCGTTAACTGAACTGGGTAAGCGAGTGCTGGCGAATGTTGACGCCGAACGCGGTGACTACGCGAATGCGATGTTGAATGTGCCGGCACAGCAGTATCGCGATCCTGCGCTGTTCGAACGCGAGGTCGAAGCCGCATTCCGGCGTAGTCCGATCATGGCGGCGCTCTCGTGTGACATCCCCGAGGCCGGTGATTTCACCACGCTCGACATCGCCGAACGTCCGATCGTCATCGTCCGCGGTGACGACGGAGTCGCCAGGACGTTCCTCAACGCCTGCCGGCATCGTGGAGCGGCCGTCGTTTCCGAGTGTTTCGGACACACTCGCCGATTCACCTGCCCCTACCACTCCTGGGTGTACGACACGGCCGGCAAGCTGGTCGGCCATACCGGTCGCGACGCGTTTGAAGGGCTCGACGTCGAGGGCCTGGTCGAGTACCCGACTGCCGAGCGAGCCGGCGCTATCTTCGCCGTGCTGACTGAGGGCGCCACGCTCGACATCGACGAGTGGCTCGGCGATATGGTGTCGGCGCTCGAAATTCTCGAGCTCGACAAGTTGTACCGGTACGACGTCGAAACCAAGCTGCCGAGCGGCAATTGGAAGGCGACCGCTGACGGGTACCTCGACGGTTATCACATCGGCTATCTGCACCGGAATTCGATCGGCGCCAAGTCGATCACAAACCGCAACACGTACGACCTGTACGGCCCACATGTCCGGATCGGCTTCGCCAACAAACCGATCCTCGAACTGCGCGACACACCCCCGGCCGACTGGGACATGTACGCCGCCTTCAGCATGGTGCACTATGTCTTCCCGAACATTTCGATATCCGGGCACCCGACCACCGGCCTCATGTTGAGTCGGCTATTCCCCGGTCCGACCGTCGGTGAGTGCTCGGTGATTCAACACCAATACTTCCGCGATCCGCCAACCGACGACGCCGCAGTCGCCGAAGCAGAGGCGAAACGTCAGAGGTATGCCGACGTGACCTACCAGGAGGACTTCGTCACCGTGATCGGTATCGGCCGTCGGCTACCGGCCCTGGCCGACGACGTGTTCCGGTTCGGCCGCAACGAAGTCGGCAACCAAAATCTCCACAAGTGGGTCGCCCAGCTCGTCGACGAACTCGACTGATCGGGCCGGTTAGGCGAGGCGGCCGGCGTCGACGGCCAGGGTTGATCCGGTCATGAAGGCGGCCATGTCGCTGGCCGCAAACACGACGACGCGGGCCACGTCGTCGGGGACTCCCATCCGACCAAGCGGGTTGGCACTTGCTCGTTTGGCGACGTCGACCCCTGCGTCGAGCAACGGCTGCATCTCCTCTCGAACTCCCGGCGTGTCGATCACGGTTGGGGCGATCCCGAGCACGCGGATTCCCAACGGCCCGAACTCCAAACCGAGTGCTTTGGTTATCCCGACGACGGCGTGCTTCGAGGCGATGTAGACACTGATCCCTGTGCTCGCCCGAAACCCGGTGGTCGACGCCAGATTGATCACAACACCGCCGTCGGGCATCCGCTTGGCGGCCTCCCGGGCACCCAGGTAACACCCGCGCATGTTGACATCGAACATCGTGTCGATGAACTCGACTGCGACATCGGTCGCCGGACCGGTGGCGTAGGAGATTCCGGCGTTGTTGACCCAGATGTCAAGTTTGCCGAGTTTGGAAACGGCGAGATCGGCTGCGGCGATGATGCTCTCCGGCCGCGACACGTCGAGTTCGACGCCGATCACGTCACGACCGGGCACTGCACTGACCTCGTTCGCAAGATCTGTTACACCAGCGACGTCGATGTCGCCGGCGACGACGCTGGCACCAGCTTCGGCGAGACGCCGAACAATCTGGGCGCCTAGCCCTCGCGCTGCGCCGGTGACGACTGCCACGCGCCCGTCCAGACGAATCAGTTCATCGAGTGGGCGACCTGTGTGATCAGCGATCACGTGCGCCATCAGTACGGCATGGTCCCGCCATCGACCGGGAACATGCAGCCGGTGATGTTGCGAGCTGCGTCGGAGGCGAGCATCACCGCCACGGCAGCGACCTGCTCGACCGTGTTGCATTTCTTGATCGCCGATTCGTTCGTGTAGAACGCCACCATCTCGTCGTAGCTAATCCCGATCGCGGCGGCGCTGTCGGGCCCGGTTTCGCGCACGATGTCCGTTTCGATCAACCCAGGCAGAATCGAGTTGATCGTGATACCGGTGGTCCCGACTTCCTTCGACGCCGACTTCACCAACCCGTTGACCGCATGCTTGGTTGCGTTGTACCCCGAAATACCGGGTTTAGCGATCTTGCCTTCGATTGACGACGTCACGAGGATCCGCCCGCTGTCGCGAGGCAGCATGTGTTGCAACGACCGGCGCATTCCCCAAAAAACGTGGTTGAGGTTCCAGTCGACCTCGAGCGTCCATTCCTCGTCGGTCATCTGAGCAACGGGAGCGGTATTCAGAACACCGCCGCTGTTGAGCACCATGATGTCGAGTTGCCCAAACCGTTCGATCGCAAAGTCGATCAGTCCCTCGACAGTCGCCTGCTTGGCAGCATCGCCAGCGAAGAACGCAGTGCGCTCAGGCTGACCGATCTCGTCGAGTGCAACCTGACCCTTCGCTGCATCGCGACCGTTGATCACAACCGTGGCACCCTCGGCGACGAACGCGTCAGCGATCGCACGGCCAATCGAACGAGTGCCGCCGGTGATCGCGGCAACCTTTCCTTCAAGCTTTCCCATGACTATCTCCTTGTCGATGCGGTTGGGTCGATGCGGTTGGGTCGATGCGGTTGGTCAGTACGGCGCCGAGCCGCCGTCGATCGAAATCAGCGATCCGGTGATGCCGGCCCCAGCCTCGGAGGCCAGCAGCGAAGCGACCAACGCGACGTCTTCGACCTCGTTGAGCCGCTTGATCGCTGACTCGCTGGCGAACCACGCCAACAGGTCCTCGTACGCCATACCCATCGAGGCTGCCGCCTTCGTGCCTTCGTTTTTCATCATGTCGGTTTCGATCGCCCCCGGGCAGAGCGCGTTGACGGTGATGCCGAGCGTTCCGACCTCGTGCGCCATCGACTTGGTGAGACCGTTGACGGCATGCTTGGCGGTGACGTAGATGGCGATGCCGGGCTTCCCGACCTTGCCTTCGAGCGACGATATGTTGATGATCCGGCCCCACTGTTGCGGGATCATGTGGGCCAGCGCGCTGCGACTGCACCAGAACGTGCTCCACAAGTTGAGCTTGAGGGCGTTATCCATCGCATCGTCAGTGAGGTCGGCGACGGGCGCGTTGTTCGACGAACCTCCGGCGTTGTTGACCAAGATGTCGATCCGGCCGTAGTGCGCCACGGTTTCGGCGATCAGCCGGTCGCAGTCCTCGCGCATGGCGGCATTGCCCTGCACGAAATGTACGCTTTCTCCCGCTCCGATCTCGGCGATCGCCAGTTCGCCTTTGGCGGCATCGCGGCCGTTGATCACGACGTTGGCACCGTCGGCGAGAAAGCCTTCGGCGATGGCGCGGCCGATGCCGCGGGTACCGCCAGTGATGACGGCGACGCGTCCTGTCAGTTCCCCCATGGATTACCCCCGTTGTTCGGTTCGGACCGACGCACTTTATTACAACGTCAAAGCATTTTTCCAAGCCGATCACCAAATTGAAGAGTTGCCTGAAGTGGCTCAACCGTCTGACGCCCGAGCAGGGGCAACGCTACATCGACAGCCAACTACGCTCGCCGAATGCCCGCAGACGACGATCACGCACCTGGCGAGGTGCCAGACGACGAACGCGGCGTGCTTGGCGACATCGAGCGGATGCTCGCGTTTCCCGCCAAGTTGATTCCGACGTCGGCAATCGTGCCGGCTTGGCGACGCCTGACCGACGGAGAGTCGGCGTGGCCGGTTCGAATCGCGGTAGCCGTAGCAACGACCTTGCAAGTGATGCTCCCCAATCAGTACGAGATTCCGCCGACCTGGCTGTTGCCGACGTTGGGCGGCATGCTCGGATTGGCGATGGTGGTCGCTCATCCTCACCGGATCACGAAGCACACGCCGCAGTTAAGGGTTGTGATGATCTCGCTGATCGCCGTGATCAGCCTCGCCAATGCCGGGTCAGCGGGACGCCTGATCTCGGCTCTCCTACAGGGTGAGTTCGATGGCAGCGCGACCACCCTGCTGTTGACCGGTGGTGCAATCTGGTCGACGAACGTGATCGTGTTCGGGATGTGGTACTGGAACCTCGACCGCGGTGGGCCTGCGGCGCGAGCCCAGGCGTTGAACCCGTATCCCGACTTTCTGTTTGCCCAGATGACAGCTCCGGACCTGTCACCCGCCGACTGGCAACCCGAATTCGTCGACTACCTATACCTGTCGTTCACGAACGCCGCGGCCTTCAGTCCGACCGACACGTTGCCGATGGCGAGGTGGGCCAAGATGACGATGATGATCCAATCGATCGTCTCGCTCGCCACGGTCGTGCTCGTGATCGCGAGGGCAGTCAACATCCTCTAGGCGTCGGGTTCGGTGCGGCCGCCGGTGAGTCGGGGGAGTAGGAAGCCGAGTCGGAGGAATGCCAGACCGATCAGGAAGAACAGGCCTGCACGCCATAGGCGATCGACTTCCTGAAGGTCTACCGTGAGCAGTTTGGCGACCGTGAGGCCGAGCACGATCAACGCCACCATCCCGATGTCGGGTCGCTTACGCACAGCGCCGACGACCAGCAACACGGTTCCGACAACCGCCCACGATACCGACACGACGGCCTGACCCTGCGGTAGGTGCACCAACACAGAACCGAGCCACACCAGCAACATCGCCAAAACGACGACAGCACCGACCCGCTGCACGTCCCGATGCCTGGTCTGCCACGCGGCGACGGCGAGCGCAACGATGATCGCCAAGTGGATGACGTCGTCGCCAACGGAATCGTCGTAGCGCCAGGCGTTGACCATGTCACCGACATCGAACACGGACGCGATCACCAACGCGGCGGCGGCGTTGATGACCACACGGATGCTGTTGCCCAGCGTTCGGCTGAGGATGATCAGCCCGACGCCTTGAACCGCTAGCGCGACAAACGTGGCCGTAGTCGATAGGAGTATGGCGAGGCCGATCGACAGCGACACGCTTGCTCCAATCAGCAGCGATACGACGTGGGCTTGATGAATCCAGCGGCGGACCCCGTACGCCACAAGCGCGGTCGCCGCCGCGACACCGAGTGCGACGGAACCAACCGAAGCATCGTCATCGAGGTCGAAGGCGAACGCAATCGCGGCGAACGCCCACGGCCCTGCGGTCGCCGCCAGTTGGACTTCAATCTGCTGAACAGGGGAACTGAGGTCGCCGATGCTTGGCACACGGACGAACGAGCTATACAGCAGCGCCGCAGCAACGAGCACGGCTACCTGTTCGGCTGTGTCGTGACGTTCGTCGGCCAGAACCAGAATCACGATCAATCCGGCGGCGCCAGCCACGAGCCGGACGGTGAACCAGCCTTGCTCAACGCAAAGCGCGGTTGCGGTGGCGATCAACACCGCAACCCAGATCGAGCTGGTCATGACGGGAAGATTCCCGTCGGCGACGACAAACCAGGCGGTCAATCCGCCAAGCAAGGCGGCACCAGCAAGCCACTCCGATGGGATCAATCGCGACAAAACGCACGCCCCGAGGCCGATCGCAACGATGCAGATCAACGATGCATCGTCATTGAACTGGTCGAGGAACAGTGACGATGCAACGGTCGTGAACAGGGCCAGCACACCCCCCGAACACAATGCATGAGTCCATGCCGGACGACTGGTCCGCAGTCTCAGACCGGATCCGATCAGGCCGGCAGCCACGACCAGAGCGCCGACGAGTTGCAGTTCGGGGCCGATCCAACCACGGCTGATGGCTGTGCTCAACGCGAAGCCGACGGCGAGAACCACGAGACCAACTCCACCCCACTTCAAGACGGCTTCACTATCGAACTCGAAATCGGCTCGATGGGTCGTGGGCTGGCTGCTGTACGGCTGCGCAGCGGACCTCGGCGTAGGAGCTGGCCACGCTGCGACCGCCCGGGAGGGCCGCGCAAGTGGCGCAAGCGTTGGTGAGATCTCGATCCGGTTGCGCAAGTATGCGAGTTGAGACTCGAGTTGCTTCACGCTCCGCTCGAGCTGCTCAATTCGCTCAAGAGGGTCGTCCATCGGCCCATGCTCGCAGGCGGCGCGGCTGCGCCGCGTTTCTTGTCGTGTGTGCCGGGCGTCTCACGCTGTCCCTAGTGGGAGATGAGTAGCGAACGGCCGGTGCGTAACAACTGCAACGGTGCATCAGGTTCCAGCGGAGTCGCTGCCGGGTACAACTCCGTGGGAAGCCCAGGCTCAACGCCCGCCGCTCGGGCCACCTCGGCGGAACCAATTAGCGGACAGAATCTGTCCGCAAGATGTGAGATGGTGATCGCACAACGGATGACGAAGGGAAACGGTTGATGGGTTTGGCGATTGAAGCAATCGATGTTCGCAAGCGTTACACAGGCAAGGACGGTGACGTCGAAGCCGTATGTGGGGTTGATTTGGCGATCCCGCCGGGGCAGGTCTTTGGATTCCTGGGGCCGAACGGCGCAGGCAAGTCGACAACGGTGCGGATGCTGACCACCCTGATGACCCTGACATCCGGGACGGCACGGGTGGCCGGCATCGACGTAACGGCAGACCCACATGGAGCTCGCCGCAAGATTGGCGTGGCGCTGCAGGAGGTGGGGCTCGATCCTCGTCAGACAGGTCGCGAGTTGTTGGTGTTGCAGGCCCGGCTGTTCGGGCTGTCTCGTTCGGATGCCATTGAGCGGGCGCAGGAGTTGCTTGAACTGGTCGAGTTGACCGATGCTGCCGACCGGCGGATCAAGGGGTACTCAGGCGGCATGAAGCGACGCCTTGATCTCGCCTCAGCGCTCGTCAACCAACCGGAGGTGTTGTTCCTCGACGAGCCGACCACTGGCCTCGACCCCGTGAGTCGGCTCACCGTGTGGGATGAGGTGCGCCGGATCAACGAACGAGGTACGACCGTATTCCTTACGACTCAATATCTCGAAGAGGCCGACCAACTCTGTGATCGGATGGCGATCATCGACGCCGGACGGATTGTCCGCGACGGCTCGCCCTCCGAGTTGAAAGCCGAACTGCAAGCCCGCACCGGTTCGGCGACGGAACCGACACTCGAAGACGTGTTCATGGATGCCACCGGTCGCACCCGCGACCGGGTAGCCGGCGACGTGCAGGAGGTCTGATCATGAAGGAATCACTGATTCTCGGTAACCGCGCAATACGCGAGTCACTCCGCACTCCTGACTCGTTGATCCCGACGATGTTCATTCCGCTGTTCTTTCTGGTGGTCAATGTCGGCCAGACCGCCAGGATCTTTCCGTCGGGTGACACCCCGTTCCTGGCCGGTCAGAACTACGCCGCCTTCCAACTGCCCAGTTCACTGCTGCTCTCGGCATCGTTCGGCAGTGCCGCGCTGTATCTTGTCGAGGAGATTGAGGGCGGCTATTTCGACAAGCTGCGTGCTACGCCGATCTCACGGATGGCGATTGTCGCTGGACGCTTGTATGCCGAGTTGGTGAAGACCGTCGGGATCGCCGCCGTGATGGTTCTGATCGCCTTGCCGTTCGGGATCCGGATCGAAAGCGGCATCCCAGGGTTCCTTGTATTGCTGGTGTTGGTGGCCCTATGGGCTGTGGTGTTCAGCGGATTCATGCAGCTCATCGCGATCAAGACACGCAGCGCGGCCGCCACCCAAGGGGCAAGCATGGTGTTCTTCCCACTGCTGTTTCTCACTCCGAACTTCGTCCCCCGCCAACTGCTCACCCGACCGATGGAAATTGCCGCCACGATCAACCCGGTGACGTACATCATGGAGGCAGTCCGCTCCTTGATCCTCGACGGCTTCGACTGGTCGGTGCTTGGCCTCGGCTTTCTCGTCGTCGCCCTTGCGGGAGCACTGATGCTGGCGCTCAGCGTCCGCATGATCAACACCTACGACTGATCCAGCCCCTGCCGGTGCTGATGCTTTACCAAAGCGCCTCTGTAGCGAGGCGGGCGCCTTGCACGAGGGCGTCGAGCTTTGCCCACATGATCGTCGGATGCACGCGCCGCACATACGGGCCCTGGGCGAAGCCGCAGTCCGTACCGCCGATTACTCGTTCGCGCCCAACCAGCCCGGCGAGGCGGGTGATCCTTTCCGCCACCAACTCCGGGTGCTCGACGACGTTGGTCGTGTGGGCGATCACGCCGGGAATCAGAACCTTGTCATCCGGCAGGTCGAGATCTTCCCACACCCGCCACTCGTGTTCGTGGCGTGGGTTGGCCATCTCGATGGCGTACCCGCTGACGTTCACCGAAAGCACCAAGTCGGCGATCTCACGGAATGGCACGTCGCCGACGTGTGGGCTGTTGAAGCTGCCCCAACAGATGTGGTAACGGCAGCGTTCGGCAGGTAGCCCGTCGAGGGCGTGATTGAGGGCGTCGATCCGCAAGCGCGCCCAGCGACGAAAATCGTCGGGGGTGCCAGGATTGACGATGTTGTCGTACATCATCGTCAGGTGGGCGTCATCGACCTGCAGCATCAACCCGGCGTCGATGATCGCTCGGTACTCTTCGCGCAGCGCCTCGGCGACGGCGTAGACGTACTCCTCCTCTGAGCCGTAGTGCATATCTTGTCGCTTGTAGGCGACGCTTGCAGGAGCCACGACCGGCAGGAATGCTTCGACGGCGTGCCCGGCGCGGTGTGCGTTGGCGAGCGCCGCCTTGACGTTGGTGATGTCGCGTTGGAGTGCGTCGTGACCGGCGTACGAGATCGGGCCGACGCATACCGGGTTGCGCATCAATTCCTCGAACCCCTGGTGACTGTCGTACTCGGCGTAGAACTCCGGGAACTGCTCGATGTCGGTGCGCGGCCCGAGCGGACGCTTCGGATGCTTGGCCCCGTCGGTGGGGTCGGGCCGGTCCTCGAAACCGTCGAGCCGCTCGAGGATGTACCGCGACCAGCTGATCGTCTTGCCGAACTCTCCATCGCTGACGAGATCGATTCCGACTTGCGCCTGCCGTTCCACGACTTCGTCGACGCTGTGGGCCAGAAACGTATTGAACTCGGCATCATCGGTGTCGTCGGCGGCCGCCCGACGCGCCTTGAGGGCGGCCACGAGATCATCCGGGCGCACCAGACTGCCGACGTGGGTGGTGAGGATGCGATCGGTACTTCGTAGGGTCGGGAGGTCCATCACTCGTCTCGGCTCGGCTTCACATCGTGACAGACTGAGTGGCGCTCCGACCAGTCGTACACCGACGGGAGACATTGCGGGTACGGGTTGCTTATTGGTTGGAGGGTCCGGCTCTCAGACACTGCGATCCGGCCGACGGGTTCGACGCGTCCGGCCGGGTCCAGGGATGAGGTCGTATTCACCTGCCGGAGGAATCCGTCGCCTAACGATCGGAATATGTCGGCAGAGTCGAATGAGCCACCAATCCCCGATCTCGCTGACGTACCAACCGCGCCCGAGCTTGGCGCGAGCGCAGCGGCGCTTCCTCAGGCGGATGAGATCGGTGGCTGAGCTGGTCAGATGCGCTGTGGGCGCGGATCAGCGCGCGGGTTGTGCAGCAGACGTACAACAGCGGGGGCGAGCAACGCGCTGTGCGCGACGTCGGCGCGAGTGGCGGGCCCGCCCTAGTCGAGGTCGATGCGGATGGGGAGGTGCTTGAAGGTGGCTACGAAGGTGGTCTTGGCGCGTTCGACGTCACCGGCGATCTCGAGCGATCGCACGCGAGGGATGAAGCGTTCGAAGAAGGTTCTCAGTTCGAGTCGTGCGAGCGTGGCGCCGATGCAGAAGTGGGGCCCGGCGCCGTACGCGAGGTGCTTAGGGGCGTCACTTCTGGTGATGTCGAA
>JANMTV010000119.1:0-22999 GCA_031390905.1 Ilumatobacteraceae bacterium
GGCGCGTGGTCAGAACCTACCCGGTTCGTATGTAGTGTCGTTCTGCGCAGGGTCGACGCGTGCGGAACACAAGAATTCGAATTGCACGGCGGCATCTCCCGCTCGAGCAGTGCTGGGCACGCTCCCGGAACTGTTGTGACATACTTCTGCCCGTGACCACGTGGCGTCGTCTGGCGATACCGGCGGTCGTCGTTGGTGGCTCGCTGGCTGCGACATTTGCGCTTGCGATTCGTGCGACGGGTGGTTGGGGAGGGCCGCGCGGGTGGTCAACAACCAGTGTCTACGACCACGCAGCCTTCGTGCTCGTCGTCGCCTGTGCGCTCGGTGGTCTGCTCCTGACGTCGACCGAGGTTCAGTTTCGGCTGGCTGGAGGGGGAATGGCTGCCGTCGCCGGCGTCGGACTCGCTGGAACCGGCGTCACCGCGCACCGCAGGTGGTACACCTCCGGCGGTTTCAACATTTCGGCGAAGAACCTCGATGACCTGCGCCTGATGGCCGTCGTACTCGCCGTGGCGGGCGCACTGGCGGCGGCGGCTGGATTGGTGACGCTCTGGCCGGTCCTGCTGCCCCGGCTCGGTCCGGTTGCGGTCGCGTTGTCGCTCGTAGCAGTGGTCGGTGTTCCGTTGGTGATGGGCCACGACCCGGGCAGCGCGTTGCTGACCTCGACCGGTGCCCACACGCTGATGTATGGCCTCCCGTGGTCGCTTGCCGTGTTGATCGTCGCCACCACTGAAGGGGCTCTGAATCGCGCCGTGATCGGCGTCGCCGTCCTGCACCTTACGGTCGTCGCAGTTGACAAGTACCCGATGATTTCGGCACCTCACCGAACTCTTGGCGTGGCTTTCGGCGTCGCGTTGCTGGCCTTCGCCTGGCTGTGCTCAAGGCCGAATTCCGTCGGTCGCTGGAATCGCGCCGCCCTCAGATCGGCGCACGTCACGTCGGCGCAGTGACGGCGAAGCGAACACGATCCCGCCTTGACGGGATCGCTGAGAGATCGTCAAGAATCGCTGGTGATGTGCCGCCTCAGGTCGGTGAGTCTCCGTAGATTTCAGCTTCGACGGTCGCCTGGACCGGTTCGATGATCTCTTCCTCGCATGTGACGAAGACGTCGGCGATCGCCAGTTCTTCACCTTGCAGTTCCTTCAGCGCGTCGAGCGACGGGCCGGTGAGCGTCGCCGGGTCCTGACCTTCGGTGATCGCCTCGAGGCGGTCCAGGAGGTCATCATTGACCTGATCGGGAAGGTCGTACTCGTATCCCTCGGCGCGCATACAGTCTGACCATTCCTTGATGGCTGCAATCATGCGCGGATCCTGGTCGACGAGTATGTCGCCTGGGTTTACGTACGTTCCACCGAGTTCAGCGGCCGTGTACGTTTGCTGTGCGGCCGAACGCGTACATCCGCCGGTTTCGGAGAAGTCCTCCTCCTCGAGCGCCCGTGCGTGGTTCCAGTCGGGCGTTTCGCCCCACAGCGCTCGACGAAACGCGACCTGATCCGATTCGGGCAGGCCGTCGAGGTAGGTGTTGTTCGTGGGGCCGGCACCGAACACGACCAGCGGCTTGTCGAACTGCGTCGTGACCCCGAGCCCGAACTGCTTGACGTAGTCCTCATCCGAGACGCCAGTTGCGGTTTGGTCGCTGTCCATTGCCTGTTTGACCGAGGCGAAGTCGAGCGCCACGTACTCGAACCCGGCGTCAGACATGCACGTGCCGATCAGTCGTTCGGTGTCTTCGATCCTCGTCGTGAGCTCCGTGAGCGAGAGTCCAAACTCTTCTGGTGCGCTGCCACCGGCGATGTCAGAAGCGGCGTCCGACGAGCCGTTCTCGCTGCCGCAACTTGTCGCGAACGACACGAGCGCGACAGCTGCGCTGATCGTCGCAACCCGATATCGGCCGGCGCTGGTGATAACGCTGGTCGTTGCGCTGTGGGCGGTCGTACGGAACATGGGCGAACTCCTTCGCAGTGATCTGATGTTTGAGGTCGGCCCTGACGATGCCTTCTGGTTCCTGAACGCTAGCTGACTCAGCGTAGGTTCTGTTCAGCCTCCAGTCAGGAAGGGATCGGTAGGAGTACGTTCAAGTCAGTGCGTTCATGTCAGGAGGACCCGTGGATCGGCGCAAGATGGTTGCAGGTGCGATTGCAGTGGTGGTCGCCACGTCGGTGGTCGGCTTCGTGGTCGGTTCACAAATAACGTCACCAGCCGAGGTTGCCTCGCGGACCGCATCGCCTGAGCCGTCGCTGATCCTTGTTCCCATCGAGGAGCGGGTGTTGTCGACCGACGTCGTGACGCGCGGAACAGGTCGTTTCGGTTCGCCACAGAAGTTGTCAGTCGCCGCGTCTGCATTGAAACCGAACGCGGGGCTCGTTGCCGAGCTGCCGCTGGTCGGAGCCGAGCTGGACGAAGGCGATGTGGCGGTGAGCGCCTCAGGTCGCCCGCTGTTCGTACTGATCGGAGAACGGCCGATGTCGCGCGACCTCGGGCCTGGCCTCTCAGGTGACGACGTCCAACAACTCGAGGAGGGGCTGACCAGTCTCGGGTTCGACGTCGGTCCGATCGATGGTCTGTACGACGATGCCACTGAACAAGCCGTCACCGACTGGTATGCGGCGAACGGATATTCACCGTTCACGGCGACTGCGGATCAGCTTTCAGCGGTCCGCACCCGAGAGACCGAGCTGGCGGCGGCGGGGGCTGATGCGTTGGCCTCGGCCGACGCTGTCGGCACGGCCCGGTCGGCGCTTGCGGATGCTCAGGCGGCTGCATCACGAGCGACCCGCAACGCTGCGACGACGTCGCGGGCGTCCGATCGAGCGGCGGCTGAGGCGGCGGCATCGACTGCGACCGCGGAAGCAGAACTCGCTGCACGCAAGGCGGCGCTCGACCGGTTGCGCGGCGGTGCCCCTGTGCAGCGGGGCACGGCCGCAGAAGTTGCTGCGGCCCGAGCCGATCTGACTGCCGCACAGGCCAACCATGCCGCCGTGCGTCAAGCCGGACTCGTAGCCGTCGCTGACGCTCAGACAGCGTTCAATAGGGCGCCCGACCAGCTCGACGCGGCCGTCAGGTTGGCTCTATCTGCCGATGCGGCGGCCGCCGCCGACGTCGCTGCCAAGCAAGCCGCACGCGACGCAGTCGTCGCCGATCCGCTTTCAACCGCAGCCCAGCTGGCCCTCGCCAATGCCGACTTGGCGTCCGCTGAGGCAGCAGCGGCAAACGTCCGCGTCGCCGGGGCCCAGTCGGTGGCTGAGGCGCAGGCCCGGGTTGACGGAGCACAAGGTGTGCTCGAGACTGCCCGTGCGCAGGCGTCGGCAGCCGACAATGTTGCCAGCGCCGATCTGGCCGCCAGGCAGGCTGCACTGGACTCGCTGCTTGCCACGGTGTTACCGACGGCAGCAGAGATTGACGCCGCCGCGTCCGAGGTTGCGATCATGACTGCACAGCTCAGTTCGGTGCGGCTCGCAGGCGAGCGCTCCAAGGACGAGGCAGCTGCCGCCGAGGCGGACGCCGCGTCTGACGTGTCGGTCACCGCCGGTGCTGTGCAAGCAGCCGAAACAGCACTGGCGAACGCCGAGCTGGCCGACCAGTCACGTACGACGATTGCCGAGTTGGCGGCGCGGGAGGCCGACCTTGTACGACGCCAAGCCGGTGTGCAGGTTCCGGCCGACGAGGTTGTGTTCGTCGCCAGCGCACCCGTGCGAGTCTCGGAACTACTCGTCGGGACCGGCGATCCGGCGACGGGTGGGATCCTCACCGTGACCGATGCCCTCGTTCACGTCGATGCCGGATTGGCCGTTGCTGACGCCGGTTTGGTGAAGCCTGGCATGACGGTCAGTATCGACGAGCCGGACCTTGGTATCGCGACCGTCGGAACAGTCAACATCGTCGCCGCAGCGCCTGGAACCAACGGCGTCGACGGCTTCCACGTGTACGTCGAGATTTCCGTTGCGTCGCCGCCGACGAACCTTGTCGGCGCATCGGTGCGGTTGACGATTCCGGTTCAGTCGAGCGGTGAGGCGGTCCTCGCGGTCCCTGTCAGTGCATTGACGCTGGCCACTGACGGATCGTCACGTGTTCAGCGCGACTCCGGCGGCTCCACTGAGTTCATCACTGTCGAGCCCGGCCTGTCGGCCGATGGATTCGTCGAGATCCGGGCGATCGACGGCACCCTGACAGCAGGCGATCTGGTCGTCGTCGGAGCCACCAGTGGATGAGCCCACGATTGATGAAGTTGATGGCGTTGTAGCGCCGGTGATCGATCTGCGCGACGTGGGTAAACGCTTCGAGTCTGAACCACCGGTCGACGCCTTGGTTGATGTCAACCTAAAGGTTCAACAGGGGGAGTGGGTGGCGGTCGTTGGTCCATCGGGATCTGGCAAGTCGACTTTGCTCAACATCATCGGCTGCCTCGACGTTCACACCTCTGGGTCGTACCGCTTCGATGGGATCGAGGTGTCAGACCTCACCGACAAGCAACGGGCGGGCCTGCGCTCCAGGGGGATCGGCTTCGTGTTTCAGTCGTTCCACCTTCTCGGTCAACGTTCGGTGATCGACAATGTGATGCTCGCTGATGTGTATCGGAAAGCACCGAGAGAGGATCGGCGGGCCCGAGCCGACACGGCGCTCGAGCAGGTTGGCCTCTCGCATCGATCGCAGTTCTTGCCAACACGGCTATCTGGCGGCGAGCGTCAGCGTGTCGCAATCGCCCGTGCGTTGATGGGCTCACCGCGACTGTTGCTGTGTGACGAGCCGACCGGGAACCTCGACTCGACGACGACTGCCTCGGTGCTCGACCTGATGGCGGCGCTCAACCTGGATGGGATCACGATCGTGATGATCACACACGAGGCCGATGTCGCCAACCGGGCTGGTCGCCACGTGCGGATCACCGATGGCGTGTTGACGGAAGTGGCGTGATGGCTCGGAAGCACCAGAACCCGACGCCACTCGTGGCACCATCCGGGATGACGACACGTGACCTGGCGAACGAATCTGTTGCCGGACTGTTTGCCAGACCGGGACGCACGGCGCTCACGGTGCTTGGCACAGTCGTCGGATTGGCGGCTCTGGTTGCGACGCTCGGGTTGTCACGCACTGCAGGGAATCGGATTGTCGGCCGGTTCGACGAACTCGCCGCGACCGAGATCGTGATCAGCCCGAAACCGTCGGCGTCGAGCACATCGACAGCTATCTCGACCGCCACGAGCGCGCTGCCATGGGATGCGCCGACGCGGCTGCTGCGACTCAACGGCGTGGCGGCCGTTGGCAACTTGAGCACGCTCAACGTGGGATCACGTCTGGTGGCATCGTCCCCGCTCAGTGATCCGCAGAACCAGACAGAGTTCAAGCTCACCGTGTCGGCCGCATCGCCGGGTCTGTTCGACGCCGTCCGCGCCGACGTTCGAACCGGAACACTGATCAACGCGATTCATTCCGATCGCAACGAGAAGGTCGCTGTGCTTGGCCCGAATGCCGCCGAGCGGCTCGGCATCACACGCGTCGATCAGCTCCCGGCGATCACGATCGGTGACGACCTGTACCTGGTGATCGGGATCCTGGAGGGCGTCGCCAGGCAACCGGATCTGCTCGGTGCTGTCATCATTCCGGAGGGCACGGCGCGGCAGAACTTCCGGCTGGTCTCCCCGGGGCTCGTGGTCGTCGAGACCAACATCGGGGCAACGTCGCTGATTACCAGCCAGGTTGCGTTGGCGTTGCGCCCCGACAATCCGACCAGCCTCAAGGTTGTTGCTCCGCCCGAACCGCAACGCGTGCGCGACGCCGTGAAGAACGACTTGAACCTGTTGTTTCTGATCCTGGGTGGGGTCTCGCTGTTGGTTGGTGCGATCGGGATTGCCAACGTCACGCTCGTCTCGGTGATCGAACGAACCGGCGAAATCGGATTGCGCCGCGCTCTCGGCGCATCACGTCGTCACGTTGGCCAACAATTCCTACTCGAAAGCACCACGATCGGCTTCGTCGGCGGAGTGCTCGGGGCGAGTCTGGGCACACTCGTGGTCGTGATCGTGTCGGCATACCAATCGTGGACGCCCGTGCTCGATCCGGCGACACCGTTTCTGGCGCCGGTCGTCGGAGCACTCACTGGCCTCGTTTCAGGCACGTATCCGGCGATCAGGGCTACCCGCTTGACCCCAGTCGACGCGCTCCGGTCTGGAACCTGAGAAGGGGGTCGACGATGAAGCTGCTCGTCATCGAAGACGATGTGAAAATCGCCACTGCGGTGAAGCGCGGACTCGAGGCAGAGGGTTTTACCGTCGAGGTCGTCTTCGACGGTACCGAGGGATTGTGGTTGGCAACCGAAGGTCGTTATGACCTGATCATCTTGGACATCATGCTGCCCGGTCGTAACGGATATCAGATCTGCGCCGACCTTCGTGCCGCTGGTAACTGGACGCCGATCTTGATGCTGACCGCCAAGGATGGTGATCTCGACGAGGCCGAAGCGCTTGACACCGGGGCCGATGACTATCTCACGAAGCCGTTCTCGTTTCCCGTGCTGGTTGCGCGGGTCCGATCCGTGCTCCGGCGTGTGGGTGGCCGCGGCTTGCCAACTCCGGCCCAGGCGGGCGACCTCATGATCGACCCGGCAGCTCGTCGTGTGTGGCGCGGCGAGACTGAAGTGACCGTCACCGCTCGACAGTTCGACGTGCTCGAGTTCTTGATCCGACGGGCCGGTCAGGTGATGTCGAAGCGCGAGATCCTCGATGGTGTATGGCAATACGACTTCGCCGGCGATGCCAACATTGTCGAGGTCTATATCGGCCGCCTGCGTTCGTTGATCGACGAACCGTTCGGTCGTCAGGCAATCGAAACCGTGCGAGGGGCTGGCTATCGGCTTGCGGTCGACGGGGGTTGATTGGCGTGTCGCGGACGATTCGCTTTCGGATCACCGCAATTGCGGTTGCACTCGCGGCTGGCGTGTTCGTCGCAGTTTCGTTGCTGATGGTGGGAGTGCTGCGCTTCCAACTCACCGACAATCTCGACGAAGGGCTGTCACAGCGGGCCGCCACGATCGAAGCCGTCGTCGGTGGCGCAGCGCCCGAGGAGTTGGCGGTCGACGAGGACTTGCTCGTGCAACTGGTCGACGTCAACGGCGTCATTGTGACGGCGTCGTCGAACCTGTCTGGTGCCGCACCGATTGCGTCGTTCGAACCGGGTATCCGAACCTTACGCACGATCCCTGGTCGGCCCGAGACGTTCAGAGTCCTGATTCGGGTGATCGACATCGAGAGCGGTCCTGCGACATTGCTCGTTGGGATCAACTACGACGACGTCAACGATCCAGTGGGAATCGTGTCGAAGTTGTTGGCCGGAATCGTGCCCGCCGTGATCCTTGTGCTCGGCCTACTCACCTGGTGGCTGACCGGGCGAACGCTGCGCCCTGTCGAGCAGATCCGTGTCCGAATGGCCGAGATTGGCGAGTCGAACCTCGGAGCGCGAGTGCCAGAACCGAACACAGGTGACGAAATCGATCGGCTTGCGCGCACGACTAACCAGACGCTCGACCGCCTCGAAGATGCCGTGCGACGCCAACAACGATTCGTTGCCGATGCGTCGCACGAGTTGCGCAGTCCGTTGACTCGCATGCGCAGCGAATTGGAAGTTGATCTGGCAAACCCGGAACAGGCCGATGCAGTCGGGACCGAGCGCAGCATCCTGGCCGAGACGATCGGGCTGCAACACCTCGTCGATGACCTCCTTCAGTTGGCACGGAGCGACGGTGCAGCGTCAGAGATGACCGCCGGTGCCGTCGATCTCGATGACATCGTGTTTCACGAATTGCGCTCGATGAGCGAGCGTGGCCGCGTGCGAATCGACTCCAACGGGGTCTCCGCAGCCCACGTGACCGGTGACGCCGACCAGCTCCGGCGAGCTGTGAAGAACCTGCTCGACAATGCGGAACGCCACGCCGCCGGCACAGTAACCGTCACACTCGCCGAGCAGGATGGGCAGGCACGGCTGACGGTGTGTGACGATGGGGAGGGGATTGCTCGTGATGATCGGATCCACGTTTTCGAACGCTTCACAAGACTTGACGAGGCGCGCACCCGCGATGCCGGAGGTTCTGGTCTCGGGTTGGCAATCACGCGTGACATCGTCGAACGCCACGGCGGCTCGATTCGTCTGGCCGACTCGGCAACCACCGAGTTCATCGTCCTACTACCGTTGCGTGTCACCGGGTCGGCTGCCACCCGAACGTCACCTGATTGACAAGTTTCCATGGCGTACCGGTCAAACCGACATCCATCGAGCAACGAGGCCTTGTTGCTGGTCGACCTGTTGTTGCTGACTGACGCACTCCCTCCGTTGCCGCATCGTGAACTCGATGCCACGCCGTTCAGGCAACGTTGTGCCCCGATGTGAGTCGTGCCGTGTCGAGAAGGTGACCAACCTTCGTCACGCTCTGTTCGAGGCTGACATTGCACATGGTTTCGGTGATGCACGTGCATCACAACGATCCGCAGCACAGGATTCTTCGGCTCGACCGGCCCTCGACCGACTGAGTAGCGCGGCTATGCCGGATCGCTGTTGCGTTCGATGTACAACGGCACGAGACGTTCGATCAGATCGAAGGGAACTGGCTGTCGGAGCGGGAACCGCAGCGTTCCTTTGCCGACGCGGTACGGGGCGATTTCCAACTCGATCGATTCGTCGCCTTCGGGGATTGGGTACAGCGCGATGTGGTGTTTCCACGCCGCAATATGAATCAGGTTTCTACCGTTCAATGTGAACGTCGGGATGTTGTAGCTGATCGTTTCCCCGGTGTCGGGGGCTACCTCGCGGATCGTCTGTCGGACTTGTTCGATGATCGGCTGAACATCCGCCGGTAGTGAAGCAATGTATTCGCCGATCGTCTCGAATCGGTTGGGCATGGCGTTGCCTTTCGGACCGTTGACGCTGGGAGTGGTCATGTTGAGCCGAGTTCGTGTTTGCGCCTCGTTACGAACTCGGTAAGGGCTTCGTCGATACCTGCGTCGATCGTTGGCTGTTGGTACTCGGCGAGCAGTTGCTTCCAGATTCGATTCGCTCGGACGGTGGCGTCTTCGCTGCCATTCTCAACCCACGATTCGAAGTTGCGCCAGTCCGACAGGAGAGGTGTGTAGAACGCCGTTTCGTACCGCTGCATCGTGTGTGGCGAACCGAAGAAGTGGCCGCCCGGACCGACCTCGTCGATCGCCGCCAACCCCAACGAGTCCTCGTCGACCACGATCGGTTGCAGGTACTCGACCATCATCTGCAGCATCTCGGCATCGACGATCAACTTCTCGAACGATGCCGTCAAGCCACCCTCTAGCCAGCCTGCGGCGTGATTGACGAGATTGGCTCCACCGGTAATCGCGCCCCACAGCGACATCGCGCTTTCGTACGCCGCCTGGGCGTCGACGGCATTTGCCGCGGTGGTGTTACTCGAACGGTACGGCAGGCCGTAGCGGCGGGCGAGTTGGCCGCCGGCCTGCGCCGCCTTCGTGTACTCGGGTGTCCCGAATGCCGGCGAACCGCTGCGCAGATCGACGTTCGACGTAAACGACCCGTACATCACCGGCGCGCCCTTTCGAACCAGCTGGGTGAGTACGACACCCGCCAGCACCTCGGCGTTCTGTAAGACGAGTGCACCGCCAAGCGTTGCCGGCGCCATGGCACCCGCCAACGTGAATGGGGTGAGGCACACCGCTTGATTCGCCTCAGCGAACTCCGTCAGCCCTTCGGCCATCGGGATATCGAGCGATAGCGGTGAGTTGGTGTTGACGATCGCCATCACGGCGGGTCGGTCGGCGAGTCCATCGCGGTCGGTGCCAAGTGCGATGGCGGCAATATCGATCGAGTCAGCTGCACGATCGCGGCCCAACGCGACGCCCTGCCAGTTCTTGTCGAGCAGCCGGGCTAGTCCCGCCATCAGGTCGAGGTGCCGGGTTTCAGCCGGAAGGTCCATCGCCTCGAACGGCCCACCGCCTTCCTGGTGGATGATGTCGAGCGACTGAATGATTCGGATGTAGTCGCACTGCTCGGCGAACGTGCCGGGCCTGCGGCCACGGTCGAGATCGGAACAAAACGCTGGCCCACCGATCGCGGTGAAGACCAGGTGACGCCCGCCGATCGTCAACGACCGGGCGGCGTTGCGAGCTCGCAACGTGAACGATGAGGGTGCCGAGCCGATCGTCTCGATCACCATGTCGGGATCGAATCGGACTCGGTCGTCGACGACCGCACAACCTGCCCGCGCAAGGCGCTCACGCGCCGATCGCTCGAGGACCCGCATCCCCGTATCACGCAGCAGCCGCAGCGAGGCCTCATGGATCGTCTCGATCTGCTCGACACTGAGCACCCCGACAGGTGGCCGATCGTTGACGATGTGGCGCCAGGCAACCTGCGAGATGTGCCCTCGTGATCGCTTCGAACGATCAGGACGAAGGCGCGCCATCGCCTGACCGTACAGCCGACCGGAATGCCGCCCAGATCTCTGGGCGTAACCGACCGCGATCGGGTACAACCAAACCAGCCCTGAGCGCCCAGGCACGCGCCTCGGCAACTGTCGGTTCTCGGTCAGGGACCGGCCCGGCACACGGCAAACGCTGCTCGAGAACGGCGGCCGCTTCGTGATCGGCGTGATGAGACACCGCAGCCCCGAGGAAGCGATACGTCCACTCTTGGGCGAGTCGTCGCGTCTCGCAGAACACGATCGGTACCGTCGGGAAGCGGACCTGCGATTCGGCTAGTCCATCGGCGACGACCGACGGGCGCACCCGGTCGAGTTTGAACACCGACGACCAGCGATCCTCGACGACGAGAGCCGCACGCGGCAACGCCGCCAAATCAGCGAGCAAGTAGCGCAACTTGCCGCTCGTGAGCGTCGCCACCAGATCAGGAAGGCTCTTGCGTTCGACGCTGGCGATCACTTGCCCGTTGAGCGTTGCGGCGTAGTCGCCTGCTGGAAGCGCGACCTTTCGAGTCGTGGCTTGCTGGCTTGAGAACGTCCACGCGTAGCGCTCATGACTGTCGACCAGAATCTCCAGCACCTGGCCGGAGGCGCGGGCGGTCGGCAGGGAGACAGCTGGTCGCGCCTGCTTCGCAGTTCGTGCGCTCTGCCAGAAGATCATCTCCCGCCCGCGGGCGATCGTGAACACGAACTGTGACCGGTTTTCGCGTCCTCGATCAAGGATCAAATCGATCGCCGGTCCGCGCCGCACGCAAGACCGAACACTGACGCGTTCGACGATCTCGAGTTCGTCGGGCCATTCGTCTGCCCGATGGCAGTACACCTTTGCCGTACGCGGCCAGGTGTCACGGACCTTGAGCGCCAATCCGGTCGGACCGAGCGGCAGCCGAATCAAGTACGGCAGCGAGGAGTTGACCTCAGGATTCCGTGCGATCACAAACTCCATGCCCGAAGTGTGTCAGGTGCAGCCGGACCGGCATCGTTCGAGGTGGTTTCGTTCCCGAAGTGCCTGTCAGAATGGAGGTCTTGACGAAGGACCGTTCTCAGCCCTCTGCTGTCATTGTCAACCGTGTCCGACTGATGTGTACGGAACTTCCAGATGTGGTCGAGGTGCAGGCGTGGACGGGGACGAGTTGGCGGGTGAGAGACAAGACGTTCGCCCATGTCCTCGTGATCGAGAACGGTTGGCCGCCCGCTTACGTCAACGCCGCTGGAACTGCCGGCCCGGCAACGATTCTCACGTTCCAATCCGAAGGGCTCGAACTCGAAGCCCTCACAGCGCACGGTCACCCATTCTTCAGGCCACGCTGGCGAGCTGGCATCGTCGGCATGTCGATCGATGAGCACACGGACTGGGAAGAGGTCGCCGAGCTCCTCACCGAGAGTTACTGCGTCCTCGCGCCGACCGGCCTTTCCGCCCGCCTCGACCGGCCCTCGACCTGACTCTCCCGCCGACTACTTGGGGATTTCGCCTTTGAGTACGGCTTGGCCGCTCGACTCGGCGACCCCGTCGATCGGTTCGAGCGTCACTGACAGGATCGTGAAGGCTGGGTCGTCGACACCCGCCCACAATTCGATCGGGCCGTCGCCGCCGCGGAGGTGAAATGTGCCGGCGCTGACTCGGATCGTGCCGTTCCCGATCCATGCCTCGTACATGAAGCCGTCAGGTGCACCTGCGAGACCTTTCGTGTCGAGGATCAACTTCAAGCCGGCTGGTGTTGCGGTCGCCGTCGCTGACGCCGAGGCGCTGGGAGCGAGATCCGTACCCGCCAGTTCGATCAAGGTGCCGGCTAGCTCGGGCGTTCCCGAACCCTGCACGGCGATTGCGATACCTGCGACGATCAAGACGCCGGCCGCAGCAGCGCTTGCCCACCACGGGATACTCCTCCGGGCCTGACGCTCAGTTCGCCGATCGGCGAGCGACACGACGGTTCCGGCCTCGGCCGAGATGGCGGCAACGATCGACTGCTCGAGGCCCATCGGAAGTTCGTCCCACAGATCGGGGCGCGATAGAAGCGCATCGAGTGTCGCCAGTTCTTCGGCTGTTGGTTCCTCCACGGAATCCAGGTGGTCGTTCATGATTGTTCCTCGCCTGACAATACGTCTCCAGGCCGTGCTTGGTTCGCGGGCGGGCCGGTGGGCGGGGTGATGGGCGAGCTGGCAACGAGGTGGGCAAGTGCTGACGCCAAACGCTTGTGCGCCCGACCGGATCGCGACTTCACTGTGCCGACCGGAATCTGCAGCTGAGCTGCGATCTCCTCGTGAGTGAAACCCATGATATGTGAACGCCGTACGACCTCACGTTCGTCAGCCGGAAGCGCATCGACAGCACGTCGAACTTCGAACCGCTCCCAGGTCGCCTCGAACGTCGTCGGGGTGAACCCGACGTCGGTCTCGGGCGCATGTCCACCGCGGGTTGGTTTCGATTCCGATCGGAGCATATCGATCGCCGTGTGGCGGGCGATCGAGTACAGCCAGGGTGCCAGGTCTCGGTTACCTTCGAACCGTTTGGACGCCCGCCACGCCTTCACGAACGTCTGCTGAACGACTTCGGCGGCGAGTTCGCGGTCGTGCACGATCGAGCGCGCGACCGTCAGCACCGATCCAGCATGCTCGCGGTAGACCTCGCGCACGGCCTCTGGGTCGCCCGCTTTGAATCGTTCGATCAGGTCGGGCATCGCCGCCATGTTGACACGTCGCGGATCGGCATGGCGGCGTTTATCGTCAGACGATCAAACGTCAGACAATCAATCCGGTGAAGTGACCTTGGGCGCTGAGCACGGCGAGGAACTCTTCGGTGTAGGCGTCATCAGGACGTAGGCGCAGCAGGCTGTCGAGGGCGTGGGCATCGTCGCCGACCAGGATCCGCCATTCACCGGCCCGAACCCCGTCGAGGATGATCGTCGCCGCCCGTTCGGCCGAGGTGGGGGCAGCGTTCTCGAACTGATCGACTCGTAAGGCAACGACGTTGCGGAGGTCCTCGTCGGAAGCGGCCGACACGTCGATTCCACGATTGCCGAGGTCGACACGGATTTGAGCGACGAACTCGTCAGTCAGATCCTTCGGGTCGACGCCCATCTGGTTGTAGGAGTTGCGAACGATTGCCGTTCCGATGTGCCCTGGCATCACGACCGAGGCGGTGAGGTGCGGCGCGTTGACACGGAAATCAACCGTGAGCGCCTCGGTGAACCCCCGAACGGCGAACTTGGCAGCGCTGTAAGCGGTATGAGCTCCGTACGGCCCGAGGCACGCCCACATCCCGTTGATGCTGCTCGTGTTGATCACGTGTCCGCGATCCGACGCTTTCAGCATCGGAAGGAACGCACGGGTGCCGTTGAGGACGCCGCCCCAGCACACTCCGAAGACGCGGTCCCAGTTGGCTTCGTCGTCATTGACGGTGCTCGCCCCGCCGGCGATGCCGGCGTTGTTGAACAGCAGGTTGATGTGAGACGCATCGAACTCGGATGCCACGTGCGCGGCGAACGCGTCGAGTGCGGAGCGTTCGGCAACGTTGGCGACCAAGCTCGTGACGCGTGTGCCGGCTGATGCCTGGTCGAGCGCCAGCGCCACGGTCTCGTCCATGTTCTCCTGCGACACGTCGCAGATCGCCACATGGCAACCTTCGGCGGCGAGCTGCCTGGTGAATTCTCGCCCCATGCCAGTTCCGCCGCCCGTGACAACCGCGATCAGACCGTCAAAATTCGCGATCGGTTCAGGTGCCATCTCATGTTCGCCTTGTCCACTTCTCGTCGGGCTCAATCGATTCGACGGCGCAACCAGCCGCCGCCCATCCATTGAAGCCGACCGTGAGGTGAGCGACGTTGTCGTAGCCGAGATCCTGCAGAACGTCTGCCGCGAGGGCAGAGCGGCCGCCTCCTGCGCAGTAGACGACGTAACGCGTGTCGAACTCGTAGCCCTCGCGGAAATACTTGCTGTCAGGGTCGAACCAGAATTCGAGCATGCCGCGCGGCGCTGAAATTGCACCGGGAATTGCGCCCCGATCCCAGCGCTCACGCACATCTCGAATATCGATGATGGTCACCGCATCGGCCACGATCTCGGCCTGCAATTGTTCGATCGATAACTCCTCGATACGCGATTTGGCTTCGGCCACCATCTGGGCGACGGTGCGTCGCATCAAGCAGCAGCCTTCTCGAGAATGTGGATTCCGCATGCCGAGCCGAGTCCGATCACGTGTGCAAGGCCGACCTTTGCGCCCTCGATCTGGCGGTTGCCACCCTCACCACGGACGTGCTGGCAGACCTCCCAGATATTGGCGATACCGGTCGCCGCGATCGGATGACCCTTGGACTCCAAACCGCCTGACACGTTGACCGGCGTCTTGCCGGTTCGCCACGTGGCACCGGAATTGAAGAAGTTGACGGCGTCACCCTCGTCGCACAACATCAGGTTGTCGTAGTGCACGAGCTCGGCTGTGGCGAAGCAGTCGTGCAACTCGACCAGATCGAGATCGGCTGGGCCGACACCTGCCTGCTCGTACGCCTGCTTGGCCGCTGACCGGGTCAGCGTGTTGACATCGGGAAGCACCTGACAGGCCTCCTGCCACGGGTCACTGGTGAGGATCGACGCCGACACCTTGATCGCCCGGCGCTGCTGTTGTAGCGACAGCGTCTTCAACTTGGCGCCACTCACGACGACGGCAGCCGCCGCCCCATCGCAGTTGGCCGAACACATCGGCCGCGTGTTCGGGTAGGCGATCATCACGTCGCCCATGATCTGCTCGAGCGACATCGCCTTGCTGTATGCAGCCAATGGGTTGAGCGTTGAGTGACTGTGATTCTTCTCACTGATCCTGGCGAACAACTCGAAGGTGGCACCGCCGTACTTGTGGCCGTACTCCATGCCGATCTGGGCAAATACACCAGGCATCGTCTCGGTTCCGATCCGTCCGTCGACCGGGGCCACGGCCCCGTATCGGCCTGTCGGCGCCCATTCGTCGCCGGCCGCCTTGGACTGGCCACCCGCACCGAGCAGGCCGGCGCCCGCCAGCTTCTCGACACCGCAAGCCAAACCGAAGTCAGCTTCACCGGCTTTGATCGCCATGATCGCCGTACGCAGCGCGGTCGCGCCAGTGGCGCAGGCGTTGGTGACGTTGAAGACGGGAATGCCAGTCTGGCCGACCTGCTTCTGAAGCTGCTGACCGATCCCGCCGCCGCCGAGCAGGTTGCCGGCGGCAAACACACCGATATCACGCATCGTCACGCCGGCATCAGCCAAGGCTCCGAAGATCGCCTCGGCACCGAGATCGACGATGTCCTTGTCGAAATGCTTCCCGAACTTGGTCATGTGAATCCCGAGGATCCAAATCTCGTCGCTTGCACTCATCGCAATACTTCCCTTCGTTCCTGATCAGTTGGCGGGTTCGAAGCCGAACCCAATTGCTTCGGTGCCGTTGGTGTCGGCACCCATCGAATAGGTGGCGAGCCGCACCGGCATGCCGAGTAGCACATGCTCGGGGTCGGGCTGGCAGTTGATCACGTTGGCCCGCACGCTGGTGCTGTCACAGTCGATCACTCCGGCGATGAACGGCACGACGACTCCCGGGGCGGCGAACGCCACGATCGTGAACGACCGCAGCACGCCGTCGGTGGCAATCGAGACCTTGGCGAAGTCGGTCCCGAAGCAACCGGCGCATGCGTTGCGACGGTCGAAGTATCGAGCGCCGCAACCAGTGCATTGGTTGGCCACGAGATGCGGATCGCCCTCGGTGAGCACCAGATAGTCGACAATTGGGATCTGTTGAGTGGTTGCGCTCGTCATGGGTTCCTCCGGTTGTGCGAGCCGCGGCCAGCAAAGTTGACGATGTTGTCAGGTCGGTAACCCGAATGTATCGCCGCCGCCGCTTCGACGACGATTTGTAGCCGAACTCGGTTCTGATCGCGCCCCTTTTGGCCGACTGACGACACGTTCCGGTTCGGCCGTTCCTGAAAAACTTAACTTAATCCTAACGTACATGTGTTGCATCGCGTTGAAATGTTCGATATGGTTGCTGTCAACGGAGCAATCTTGGGAGGTGCGCGATGGATGACAACGGAGTTCGCAACACACTCGATGTGTTGTTGGCTGGTGATCCTGATGTGATGGACCGCGATCAACTGGCCGGGTTCGTCACACAGTTGGGTCGGGTCAGGAGTTGGTGCGCGGCGGCTGAGGTTCGGGTCAGTCGCCGCACGAGACAACTCGCCGCTCAGGGTCACTCCGAATCGGCTGCGGCGTTGTTGAGCGATGCTGGGCGTTGTTCGTCGAAGGATGCGCATACGGCGTCTGAGCGCGAAACGATCTGCGGGGTGATGCCGTCATTCGAAGACGCGTTGGCGGCTGGTTCTGTGTCGGCAGCGCATGTTGATGCGTTGGCTGCTGCGACCCGCAACCTGAATGATCAACTGTTGGCCGAGTTCGTAGCTTGTGAAGCTGATCTGCTCGCCGATGCCGGGAATCAGCGGGTCGAAGTGTTCGAACGCGGGTGTCGCGACTTGGCACGCCATATCGCCGCTCAAGCATGCGCCAACTCTGATGTCGACGAGTTGGATCAGCAACGCAAGAACTCGACGGTCAGGAAGTGGACCGACAAGCTGACCGGGATGCACAAAACGTTGTTGTCGTTGGACCCTGTGCGTGACACCGAACTGTGGACCGCCGTGAACGCAAATCTGGCGTCGCGACGACAGACCGACGGAGACACACCGTTTGATCAACTCCAAGTTGAGGCGTTCATCGCCACTGTCGCCCCCACGACGACCACAGGTGATGCTGTCAGTCGTGTCCCACAAGTCGGTGTGTTGATCGACTATCAAACGATTTCTGACGGGTTGCACGCCAACAGTATTTGTGAACTGGATAACGGGATACCGATCCCTGTCTCGACCGTGCGACGGTTGTGTTGTGACGCCAACGTGTTCCCGGTCGTACTCGCCGGTGACGGCGAAGTCCTCGATGTCGGACAATCGGTTCGGACGGCGACCGCGGCGCAACGCAAAGCGTTACGGGCGATGCATCGCACGTGTGCTCATCCAGGATGTCGGACGGTTGTTGATGATTGCAAGATGCATCACATCGAGTTCTTCCGTCACGGCGGCAAAACATCCGTCGACAATTTGTTGCCGCTATGCGAAAGACATCACCATTTGGTTCATGAAGGCGGCTGGCGATTGACCATGACCGCAGGCCGTGTCGCCACCTGGCGACGACCAGACGGCACGATCTGGCACACCGAACCAACCATCGACCGGGAACCCAGCCGGCGACCTGGCCGACGAACCGAGCCAGCAGAACAACACCAACCAACACTGTGCTAATGGGGTTCGACCCCAGTACGGCAGACCCCGACATTCGGGGCGCTTCGGCGCGCCCGGGGACTGACAGACTCCGACTCCGACTCCGACTCCGACTCGGAAGCGATCAGGGTTAACGTCAGGTCGGCGTGAATCGATTGACCATTCGTGACGAGCGACGGCGTAGATCGGTCGCGTCGATCGTCGTGTTGGCGGTGATCGCGGCCTGTTCCTCCTGCTCAGGTTCGCCCGCCTCGAGCGAACCGATCGATACGTTCAGCTCGGCCCCGGCACCGCTGCCGACCATCATGCCGACCACGGTGCCGATCACCGTGCCGACCACGTCAACGACGTTGCCCACCACGTCAACGACTTCGTCCACCACGAGTTCTGTGCCCCGGACGAGGGCTATCACGACCAGGACCACTACCCCGACCAGCACGACCGTAGTCACCGTTGAAGCGGTGCCGAACGTCCAGTCCAAACGACTTCCGGCGCCGCGCGATTGGTGGGTCTACGAGCCACTTCCCGTCGTTGACGGAATCGCCGCGCTCACGGGGCTACCTACCGATGCCGAGACACGCGGACGTGCAGCGCTGGCGGTCAAGATCGACAACTCGCCGTCGGCTCGGCCACAGTGGAATCTCGCCGACGCGGATGTCGTTTTCGAGGAGAACGTCGAAGGGATCACGCGGTTCATCGCCTTCTACCAGACCAACCAGCCAGACCGGATCGGTCCGGTGCGGTCGGCGCGAACAGGTGACCTCGATGTGCTCGCAGGCATGAATCGACCGATCCTTGCCTGGTCCGGTGGCAACCCTGGCGTGAGCGACGCGGTGTGGCAGGCGCACTACGACGGATGGCTGGCGGATCTGTCGGCACAACGGAGTAACTGCTTCTTCCGAAGTAGACGCCGGAACGCGCCTCACAATCTGCTCGTCGTCCCGGCGTGTGCGAGGGACAGCGCAACATTTGCCGGTCCGGCGCGCATCCCGTTCTCGTTCAGCGATGATCCCAGTGCGCTCCAGGTGGCTGGAGCGACGGCGGCGACGACGGCCACTGTTGCGATGGATGGTGTGACGACGAAATGGACGTTCGACTCGACGACCGGCCGATATCTCCGCAGCCAAAACGGTCAACCGCACGTCGACGTGGATGGCGATCGAGTTTCCGCCGACAACGTCGTCGTGATGACCGTCGAGTATGTGAAGTCGGCAGCCGACCAACGTTCCCCAGAACCGATCACGGTAGGTGAAGGCCCAGTGGTCGTATACCGAGACGGTTTGGCGATCTCGGGCCGATGGTCGAGGCTCGACCGATACTCGGCGTATGTGGTGGTCGCCGGGGACGGCACCGAGATCAAACTCTCGACCGGCAAGACATTTGTCCAACTGTCCAGATAGATCGTCGCCGGGTCAGTCGATCGTCGTGTAGTGCGATCTGGACCGACTTGACACGATTCGATTGCGATGAATCGTGCGACCAGTGACGGCCGTGGGTTCGATCGACATCCATCGGTTGCGTGGCCCAGGTACCCAGGGCCTGACGGATAGCTTGTGGAACGACGCAGTCTCGGGAGCGTCGGTGATGTCCCATAGCCGACCGTGCACCAAAACGCTCCAGCCCGTCTCGGTGATTCGGTCGGCGCAGTCGGACTGAAAGGCGACAACGGACCCGTTGCCCGCCAGGGCAACCATGGTCTCATCTGCGGTCCGGAACACCACTCGGTTACCCATCACGACCGCGTTCACCGGCAGCACCATCACTTCGCCACCGTGCACGAAGCCGATCCGCCCGAACGCTTCCCGCGATACGAGACGCCAGCAGGCCGCTTCGTCAAGTTCCTCGATGAGGATCTCATACTGTTCGTCAGCCATCAGTCCCTCCGGTTCGAGCGAGATTGCATCGCGTTCCTACAACGAGGATGCGACCATTCCGTTCGGCTTGCCAGAGTCATAAGTCCGCGCCGCCGGAATTTTCGACCCTCGGCGTCGGTCCAATGAGTGCCCTCGGCAGGATTCGAACCTGCGCACATGGCTCCGGAGGCCAATGCTCTATCCCCTGAGCTACGAGGGCGGGGGCCGCAAACAGCAGCGTCTCGAATCTAGCGTCTGGCCTTCACGCTCGCACTTCGATCAACTGCCCGTCGGAACCGTCGTCGAGAACTGTCGGTCGAGAACTGTCGGTGGAGAAGCGCTGTTCGCTCGGCCAGAATGGATGCCGTGTCTGATCCGTTGTCCATCGTTGCTGACCTACTTGCTCCAGTGTTCGCCGAGATAGCAGGCCGTCCCGATGTCGACCCAGTGGTGCGGACGTCGGATCGTGCCGATGCACAAGTCAACGGATCGCTCGCACTCGCCAAACAACTCGGTGTCAACCCGCGCGATATTGCTCAACGGGTGATCGACAGCCACGCGCTGGCTGGGGTGTGCACTGTTGTCGAGCTAGCTGGGCCGGGTTTCATCAATCTGACGTTCGAACCGTCGTTCCTAGCTGTTGAGTTGGCCAAGGTTGCACTCGATGATCGTTTCGGGATCGCTCCTGCCGAACACCCAAAGACGGTGATTGTCGATTACTCGGCGCCGAACGTCGCCAAGGAAATGCACGCTGGTCATTTGCGCACCACCGTGATCGGTGACGCCCTCGTTCGAATGCAAGAGTTCATGGGCCACACGGTGCTCCGCGAGAACCACATCGGTGACTGGGGTCGACCGTTCGGGATGCTGATCGAGCATCTCCTCGACATCGGAGAGGATGTTGCCGCGGAGGGCCTCGCCCAAGGCGATCTCGACGCCTTCTACAAGCAGGCCAACCTCAAGTTCACCGAATCCGAGGAGTTCCAGGGCCGGGCGCGTGAGCGAGTCGTATTGCTGCAATCCGGCGATGAGGCGACGATCGAGCTGTGGCGTCGACTCGTCTCGATGTCCAACGACTACTTCAATCTGGTGTACTCAAAGCTCGGCGTTCTGCTGACCGATGACGATCTCGCCGGCGAGAGCATGTACCAAGCGCTGATGCCGCAGGCTTACGACCGCCTCGAAGCAGTCGGCCTGTTGGAGGACAGCGAGGGGGCCAAGGTGGTCTTTCCGCCGGGCTTCACGAATCGGGAGAACGACCCGTTGCCACTCATCGTTCGGTCGCGGACCGGTGCCTTCATGTATGCGACCAGTGATCTGGCGTGTGTGTTGGACCGCGTCGAGCGACGCGGGGCAGACCTGATGCTGTATGTCATCGGTGCACCGCAATCTCAGCACCTGCAGATGGTGTTCGAGGTATGCCGAATGGCGGGCTGGTTGACTCCGCAGACCGAGGCCGTGCATGTCTCGTTTGGCAGCGTGCTCGGCCCTGACCGCAAGATGCTGCGAAGTCGGTCTGGTGACTCGGTCAAGCTGATCGAATTACTCGACGAAGCGGTCGAGCGGGCTGGTGCCGCAGTTGCCGCCAAGAACCCCGACCTCGATCCCGAACAGCGCGCTGCCGTAGCCCGCATGATCGGAATCGGTGCTGTGAAGTACGCCGACCTGTCGACCGACCGGGTCAAGGACTACGTCTTCGACTGGGATCGGATGCTTGCGTTCGACGGCAACACGGCACCTTACCTGCAATACGCACACGCTCGAATCTGCTCGATCTTTCGCCGCGCAGAGGTCACTCGCGAGTCAGTCCGCGGCATCGGAATCGCGTTGGGGGAGCGCCACGAGCAGGTGCTCGCTCGCCGCCTACTGGCCTATCCGACGGCGCTCGGTGAGACCCTTGCGAGCTACTCCCCGCACAAGCTGTGCACGTACCTGTTCGACCTGGCGCAGGACTTCACGGCGTTCTATGAACACTGTCCGGTGATGAAAGCCGATGAGCGCACGAGGGCGAGCCGGCTTGCAATCTGCGACGTCACCGCCATGACCCTCGCCCACGGCCTCGACCTGCTCGGAATCGCAGCCCCGGAGGCGATGTGAGCGCGATTCCTGCCCGACTCCTGCCGGACACCGCAGCCATTGGCGACGATGGCTGGTTGACGATCGGCGGTTGCTCGATTCGTGACCTTGCGGCCGAGTTCGGCACGCCGTTGTTCGTCTACGACGAGCAACACATTCGGAACCGGTGCCGCGAGGCGGTCGCCGCCTTCGGCCCGGATCGAGCCGTGTACGCATCGAAAGCATTCCTGTGCAAAGCAATGGCGCGGCTCGCATACGACGAGCACATGCGGATCGACGTCGCCACGGGTGGCGAACTGCATACCGTGCTGCAGGCCGGAGTGCCCGCCAAGGCATGTGTGATGCACGGCAACAACAAGAGTATCGACGAGCTGCGGATGGCGATCACCGTCGGTGTCGATCACATCGTCGTCGACTCGTTCGACGAACTCGACCGGCTCGACGTGCTACATGCGTCGGACGCCGGACGCGTGCCTGACGTGTTGCTGCGGATCACACCCGGCGTACACGCTCACACCCACGAGTTCATCGCCACCGGCCAGGACGATTCGAAGTTCGGATTCAACCTGGGCAACGGCGACGCCATCAAGGCTGTCGAGCGGGCGACGAAATCGCAGAGCGTCAACCTGGTTGGTCTGCACTGCCACATCGGTTCGAATGTCTTCTCCGCATCGAGTTTCGGTAAGGCCGCTGAAGTGATGGCCAACTTCGCCGCTCCTCTCGGGCTGCCCGAACTCGTGCTCGGTGGCGGTCTCGGTGTCGCCTACGTCGAGGGCGAGGAGGCCCCGACGTTGACCCAGTGGGGCAACGTGCTCCGCGACGCGTGTGATGCGCTCGGCGTGAGAGCGCGTGTCAGTGTCGAGCCCGGTCGATCAATTGTCGCCGCGGCGGCCGTCACGCTCTACACGATCGGCACAATCAAACCGATTCCCGGGATTCGCACCTACGTTTCGGTCGACGGTGGGATGAGCGATAATCCGCGACCCGTGTTGTACGGGTCGGGATACGAGGCGATCTTGCCGCGCTCACCATTCGCCCAACGCGACATGTCGGCGCGCGTCGTAGGTAAGCATTGCGAGAGCGGTGACGTGTTGCTGTTCGAAGCGCAGTTGCCGTCTGATGTGGTGGTTGGCGATCTGCTGATCACCCCGGTCACCGGTGCGTACGGCCAGTCGATGGGATCGAACTACAACCGAATCACCCGCCCGCCGGTCGTTTTCGTCGCTGACGGCGAAGCCCGCCTCGTGATACGCCGCGAGACGTTCGACGACCTGCTCGCCACCGATCTCGGTTAGATCTCCTACAGTGCGGGCATGGCGCGTGATATT
>JANMTV010000125.1:0-2155 GCA_031390905.1 Ilumatobacteraceae bacterium
TCGAGATCTTCTACAACCGTCAACGCCACCAACCCGGCCTCGATCACCTCACCCCAGCCGAGTACGCTGACAAGTGTCGACACGACCACGGACAACAGAATCTGTCATAACCCCGTGTCCAGGAATCCGGGTCACGTTCAAAACAACCGGGACGACGTAGGAGCGGTTCACTGCTTTGCGTCTGACTTCGCGCGACAGATTCCGCGTTCTTTCAAGCATCATCTGGCATGGTTATTGGCCCTCATGAAAGGGGCTTGCGCCGATGGCGACGCCACGCAGACAGAAGCGGTTCTTGACCGCGGAGCAGAAGTACGACTTGTTCGTGCGGATCTTGACCGGGCAGATCACCCAGGGAGCAGCGGCGATCGAGGTCGGTGTGGACCGCACGGTGATCACCCGGATCCGCAGCGTCGCCCGGGACGGAGCGATCGCCGCGTTGCAGGCCTCTCGACCTGGCAAGCCGTCGGTCTCGAGGCTGGACCAGACCGAGATCGCCGGCTTGCAAGCCGAGGTCGCCAGGTTGGAACGCACGGTCGTGGAGCAAGCCGTCGAGTTGGCGGTGCTTCGGGGAAAATCCGGTTGGGGATGACCGGTCCGGTCCCCGCCCGAGTGCCAGGGGCCGTGAAAGCCGAGCTGCTCTCGATCATCGATACCGCCGTTGCTGGCGGCTGGACTCCGGCACGGGCGTGCGCGGTGTTGGGGTTGGATCGGCAACGGGCTGCCGCTCGACGACGCCGCGTCGGGTGGCCATCCGATCCACGGGCTGCTCGAGTGGGAAGAGACCGAGATCCTGGCCCTGTTCGACGAATGGGCCGACACAGACCGATCCCATCGCAAACTCGCTCACCGCGGCTCGTATGAGAACCGGGTGTGGGTCTCACCATCAACCGTTGATCGGGTCCTGGCCCGCCACGACATGCATCTAGCAGGCGAAACACGACCACCCAAGACCGTCAAGACGTCATGGCCGGCGTGGACCGAGTGGCGGCCGAACCAGCTGTGGTGCTGGGACGCCTCCCAGTTCGAACGCTGCCACGCCTCGAAATACGCGTACGGGATCATCGATCTGGTGTCTCGCAAATGGATCACCGTCACCCTCACCCCCGAACCCAACGCAGTCTCGGTGAGAGTGCTGTTCTTGAAAGCCCTCCAAGCCGAAGGGCTGCTCACCGCCGAACTGCAAGAACGGCTCGCCGACATCGATGCGCCGATCCCCGACGACGACGAAATCCCGATGCTGCTGGCGATCAGCGACAACGGCACCGAGATGCGCGCCGGCGACACCAGAAAGTTCATGGCAATGATGTCGATCGCCCAGCACTTCGGGAGACCGTCAACGCCAACCGATCAGGCGTGGATCGAAACATTGTGGGGGCACCTCAAATGGGAACACCCCCACCTCATGGCGATCACCGATCCCGCCGTCCTGGCCGCCGAACTCGAACGGCTCCGGCAGCTCTACAACAGCGTCCGGCTCCACGAAGCCATCGGCTACATCACCCCCAACGACGAACACGAAGGCCGCGGCGAACAAATCCGAGCCGCCCGAATCGCCGGCCTCAAGACCGCTGACGAACAACGACGCGACTGGCACCGCAACCACCCAGGCCAACAATGACTACGATCACCAACAACAACCCGCCAACAACCACCAGCTGCTGTCTGAATCAACCCAGCAACTGTCGCGTTGAGTCAGACACAGCTCACCAGACGGCGAATGCGCAACCAGATTCGACGTCGCCGTCACACCGTCCCTGGTCGGATCCGTATCGAGACCAGAATACGAAAACAGATCCGTCGTCGTACCAACACGCTGCGCCGTCCGATTCAACCCGTCATACGTGTACGTCACCGCACCAGCCGACACCATCCGATCCAACCCATCAAACACATAATTCGTCGTGACCGCAGCGACTGTCTTACGTAGCGTCCCACGCGGCGTCCACGTGTTCGTGGCAGTCCCCGCTGTCAACAACCGGTTCCGTTGATCATACGTCGACACCACTGCCCCGTTCGTCAACCGGTTCCCGTTGTTATCCCACGTATAGGCAGTCGTCGCGCTCGCCGTGTTCGTCCACCCAGTCAAACGATCACCGGCGTCATAGCCGTACGATTGCGTGCCGACGCCAGCCCCACCACCAGCAGCAACCGTCTC
>JANMTV010000136.1:0-7915 GCA_031390905.1 Ilumatobacteraceae bacterium
GGGGTTTGTGTTTCTTTTTTGTTCAATAACTCGCCGTTGGGGGTGTTTTACGGGTGGGGGACCCCCGGGGGTAGGGCACAAATATTTTTGGCGCCACGGGGGGGGGCCCCCCGGGGGGGGGGCCCCCCACGGCCATCACACATTTCGCATCACACATTCGGCACCACACATTCCAGGAAAAGGGAAACTGAATCATGAAACGACGAACCACGCTTGTGTCCGGAGGTGTCGCCCTTGGCCTTGTGCTGGTCAGCGCTGGCGCTGTCGGCATTGCCGTTCGCGATCGGTCAGATACTGGCTCAGAACTGGCACCAATCGTGGTCGGCCAATCGGTTGCCGCACCCGGGCGGGTCCCTGGTGAATCAGTCGAGGCGATCATCGAGCGCCTGAAGGCGCGAGTCGAATCCGCGCCCAATGACTATGTGTCATGGGCGACACTTGGTTTTCACTATGTCGAGCAGGCGAGGATCAACGCCGATCCGGCTCTCTACTCGGATGCCGACGAGGCGCTGGCCCGATCGCTGGCGATCAACGACACCGACAACTTCACCGCCTACACAGGTTTGGCGGCAGTTGCCGCAGCGCGTCACGACTTTGCCACTGCCGAGCGTCATGCGTTGGCCGGACTGTCGATCAACGCCGCCAGCGCTTCACTGTATGGCATTTTGAGCGATGCCCAGATTCAGCTCGGTAAGTACGACGAGGGGTTCGAATCTGTGCAGCGAATGGTCGACCTCTCACCGGATACGGCGTCACTGAGCCGCGTTTCGTACACACACGAATTGACTGGAGACGTCGAGGAGGCGGAAGCCGTGATGCGGCGCGTCCTCGACGATGCTCCGACGAACAACGATCGAGCATTCGCCCTGTTCCACCTGGGAGAGCTTGCGCTTGGCGAGGGTGAACCTGACAGGGCGCTCGGGTTCTTTCTCGACGCGCTCGAGTTGGTGCCAGACAACATCGCGGCGTTGTCGGGCAAGGCCCATGCGCTCGGTGTGACCGGCCAGGTGCTGACGTCGATCGACACCTATGACTTGCTCGTTGAGAAGGCGCCGCTACCAGATTTTCTGATCGAGTTCGGCAATTTCCTTGCCGCACACGGCAAGCCTGACGAAGCCGAAGCACTCTACGAACGGGCACGCGCACAGATCGCCCTCGACACCGCCAACGGCGTGCAGACGGACGCCGGGATCGTCTTCTTTGAGGCTGATCATGGCGATCCCCTGGAGGCGTTGCGAGTCGCCAAGCAGGGCGTCGATGAGCGACCATTCTTCGAAATGTACGAAGCACTGGCTTGGGCCCTGTACGTCAACGGTCGTTTCGACGAGGCGTTGGATGCAGTCAGCGGTGCCCAACAACTCGGCGTGCGCGACGCCGAACTGTACGTGCGGTCGGCAGTAATCAGGGATGCGGTCGGTGACCACGACGGCGCGCTCGATGATCTTCGGATTGCCCGTGATATTGATCGGTACGTGAGTCTGCCTGCGGCTACCGACCTCCTCGCCGAACTGGACTCGGTGCCCTGATATCCATAGCTTGTGAGTACCCGGGTCGCATACAGTCGAAGCGTGACCAACGAACACCACGACACGATTGATGCCTTGATGGCCGAACATCGACGCTTTCCTCCGAGCGATGCGTTCAAGGCCAACGCACTCGTTGTCGACACACACCTGTACGACGAGGCCGCACGGGATGACGTGGGATTTTGGGCTCGCCAGGCGGCCGACCTTGTCTCATGGTCGAAGCCGTGGGACACGGTCCTCGAATGGAATCTGCCCTACTCGAAGTGGTTCATCGGTGGCGAGCTGAATGTCTCCTACAACTGCCTCGACCGGCACGTGGAGGCAGGCAACGGTGACAGGGTTGCTTTCCACTGGGTTGGCGAGCCTGGTGACACCCGCACGATCACATATCTTCAGTTATTCAACGAGGTGTCGCAGTTCGCCAACGTTCTCAAAGGTCTCGGGGTCAGGAAGGGTGACCGGGTCAACATCTACCTACCCATGATTCCGGAAGCTGCGGTGGCGATGCTGGCCTGTGCCCGGATTGGTGCGCCGCATAGTGTCGTGTTCGGCGGCTTCTCGGCCCAGTCGCTGGCAGATCGAATCAACGATGCTGAGGCGAAAGTACTGGTCACGGCTGATGGCGGCTATCGCCGCGGTGAAGTCTTCCCACTGAAGTCTGCTGCGGATGAAGCAGTCGCTCAGACGACGACGATTGAACACGTTGTCGTCGTCCAACGGGGGGGCAATCCCGTCTCGATGCTGGAGGGTCGCGATCATTGGTATCACGACCTGATGAAGGGCGCTTCGACGGACTGTGTTCCTGAGCCGATGGATTCGGAGGATCTCCTGTTCCTTCTGTATACGAGCGGCACCACCGGCAAGCCAAAAGGCATCATGCACACGACGGGTGGTTATCTCACACACACCACCTACACACACAAGTACGTGTTCGATCTCGACCCGGCGACCGACATCTTCTGGTGTACCGCTGATGTCGGCTGGATCACCGGCCACAGCTATATCGTGTACGGCCCGCTCAGCAACGGCGCAACGCAGGTGATGTACGAAGGCGTGCCCAACTATCCGGGTAACGACCGCTTGTGGGCGATCATCGATCAGTACAACGTCACAATCTTCTACACCGCTCCGACGGCGATCCGAACATTCATGAAATGGGGTGCCGACGAACCCGCCAAACACGATCTCAGCTCGTTGCGGCTGCTCGGCTCGGTCGGCGAGCCGATCAACCCTGAGGCGTGGATGTGGTATCGGCAACACATCGGTGGAAACCGGTGCCCAGTCGTCGACACGTGGTGGCAGACCGAAACCGGTGGGATCATGATCAGTCCGCTACCAGGTGCCACCACCACGAAACCCGGTTCGGCGACGTTCCCGATTCCGGGCGTATCAGCCGAACTGGTCGACGATCAGGGCGAGCGAGTCGAGGTTGGTGGCGGCTACCTGACGTTGACTCGACCGTGGCCGGGCATGTTGCGCGGCATTTGGGGTGACCCGGAACGGTTCGTCGACACGTATTGGAGTCGGTTCGAGGGCCGTTACTTCGCCGGTGACGGTGCCAAGCTCGATGACGACGGGTACCTGTGGTTGCTCGGCCGGGTCGATGATGTGATGAACGTGTCAGGTCATCGAATTTCGACAACAGAGGTCGAGTCAGCCCTGGTGTCGCACCCCGCAGTCGCCGAGGCGGCGGTGGTTGGTGCTAATGACGCGACCACCGGTCAGGCGATCTTTGCGTATGTGACCTTGCGCGGTGGCGCTGACGTGAGCATTGATGCACTCAAAGCCCACGTGTCGAGTGAAATTGGTGCGATCGCCAAACCGAAGGCAATCTTCCTGACCCCGGACCTGCCGAAGACGCGGTCCGGCAAGATCATGCGCCGATTGTTGAGAGACGTAGCGGAAGGTCGCAACCTCGGAGACACCACCACACTGGCTGACGCCAGCGTTGTCGGTGAACTCCAACGGAGGGCTTCCGATGGTGGTGGCGATGACTGAACGCGATCAAACCGACTCCGATGGACAAGACAGGACGAACCTCGAGGATGTTCTTGATTCGTTCAAGGCTGGCCCTGATCCTGCCGATATCGAGCATGTGAGTGATCCGCCCGTCACCAAGTCGCGCCTGAACTGGCGATCTGTGACAGACCTGAGCGACGAGACACCGCCTGCGGAAGATACTTCACGTCGACGATCTGGTTTCCAATTCGACCTCGGTGGTGCGCTGTCCCGACTTGGAGGCGGCCGCGATGACGATCGTCCTTCGTCGCCTGAAGCGAAGCGCCCGGTTCCGCTCGACCAACCACTTCCCCAACGTGGTTCCGGCACGTCGATCCGACCATCGATGCCGCCGCCAGAACCGGGCTATCCGGCGCCTGCTTACGTCGAAGAAGATCTGGAACCGCTGCCACCGCTCCCACGGCGGGGTGCCGCTCCAGTCCCTGTGGCCGAGCGCCAACCAGCCGAGCCGATGCCCGAGATTCGTGAGGCGACGTCGACCGACTACGACCCGAGGGTCCGCCCTGCCGCTCACGGCTCGGTGTTCCCTGAGGCATCCGTCCCGTCGACCCCGACCCTCGCACGCCAGCACGTCGTCCATTCGGGACGAACTGCGCCGGCGCCGATCCCGCAAGTCGGTGCGATAGTTCCAACACTTCCCGCGGCGACGCCGAAGGCACCCCCGATGATCGCCGCAGTCGTCGAAACTGCATCACAAGCCCCTGATATCAACGCCCTTCGATCCGCTCAGCTGAAGGCGACGCGTCAGCAACGCCAGGGCAAGTTGTTCGGCCGCACCTTGTTGGCCGTGCTGGTGATCGCCGGTGCGATTGCGGCATCTCTCCTGTTCGGTCGCGCCTATCTGTTCCCCACCAAGTGGAACCCTGAACTGACAGCCGTGGTCGATGAAGTTCAGTTGGCCGCTGGTGGCGAGTTCGACCACGCTGTGCCGTTGGTCGTGCAGCCCGGTGGCGAGTATGCGGTGACGGTTACGCGGCTCGCTCTGGGTGAGTCGTGGACGGCACGGACCGCGGAGTGGCGGGCACTTGGATTGGCCTCGGGTGATCCGTCGGCGGAGTCAGTTGGGGTGGCGCTGGTGTCCCGATTCCCAGTCGTGTTCGACCCGGCGACTGACACGTTGTACCGCTCCGCTGAAGCCGACCTGGAAGTGATCAAGCCTGATATCAGGTTCGCCCTGGAATCTGTGTACGCCCGTCAACACTCGGATCAAGCCGCCGATGATGTTGTCGTCGCAACCGGAACCAGCGGTTTGACAGGTGTTTCTTCGCCGGCCGTGTTGGCGGAACGCGCTGTCAACTCGTTCGTGGCGAGACGTTCCGGATCGAGCGCCGAGGCGGGTCCTGCATCGGGCGCCGGTTTACCGATTCCGATCGCCTACGAATTGGCCGCCATCGATCTGCTTGGTGAGGCCGTATTACTCGAAGCCGGCGCAGATCCGAAGGCGACGCTGCCTGGCGGTTACCCCGAGGGGATCTATGCCGCGCTCGACGACAATCCGGTAAACACGACGAGCTTCGTGCTCAGCTCCGGGGAGACATCGATCGCCGATCCGGTCGCGCTCGGCGTCGATGATTGGTCGTTGGTGTGGGGCGTCAGGCTCCCGCTTACCACGGTCAATCAGCTGGTCGGCATCTTGACTGCCGATTCTTATCGTCCGATCGATCGCGCCGGCACGACGTGCGCCGTCGGAGTGCTTCAAACGTCGAACGACGCCGATGGTGCGTTCTTGCTCGGGGCGATGCAAACGTGGGCCGCCGCAGGTCCGCCAACTGCGCAGGCGACGGTCACTGCGCTCGGCACGACGCGCGTCCAACTCGTGACGTGCGATCCCGGCCCAGATGCTGCAGCATTGCCGGATCAGAATGCCGTCGGCGGATTGATCCAACGCCAGCTTGCCCGGCTCGCCCGCTGACTTAGGGACAGGTCAGTCCCGGAAATTGTTGAACTGCAAAGGGATCTCGAGGTCGGCGGCCTTGAGCAGAGCCATCGTCGCCTGCAGGTCATCCCGCTTCTTACCGGTGACTCGCACCGTGTCACCTTGCGTCTGACTCTGAATCCCCTTCGGACCGTCTGACTTGATCAGCTTGTTGATCTCGCGAGCCTTGTCGGATGAGATTCCAACCTTGATCGTGGCGACCTGACGCACGGTGTTTTGTGTGGCCTCCTCGATATCGCCGTAGTCGAGGCCCTTCAACGAGACCCCGCGCTTGACGAGCTTCTCCTCGAGCACCAGCCGGAGAGCCGCTAACCGATCCTCGCTGACCGTTCTGAGGGTGATGGTGAGATCCTTCTGCTCGATCGAGGAGTTTGTGTTCTTGAAGTCGAACCGCTGGCCGATCTCGCGATCCGCTTGATCGAGCGCGTTGCGAACCTCTTGACGATCCACTTCTGAGACGACATCGAAACTTGGCATGGCGTTGAGAGTACTGGCCGATACGATCGGGCGGCGAAACACCAGGGTCGGTGCCCGAGTGGCCAAAGGGAGCAGACTGTAAATCTGCCGGCATCGCCTACGTAGGTTCAAATCCTGCCCGGCCCACGAAATCCAGCCAATTTGTCAAAACGCCGTCCCTCGGAGACGGCGTTTTGATGTTGTCGCACTAGCGCATCCGAATGGTCACCCGGTGGCGAGGACGCGCCAGCGATGCGGGACGCTCGAGCCGGGTCTCATTCCCCCGCTTCCAGCTGAGCGAGGTCGCGCTGTGCGTAGCGGTTGTGCCAGAACTCCTCCTCAAACACGGTGTAGATGCACTCTTGTAGCGGGTTGGTGCCGTTCTCGAGCACGTCGATGGGTCGCGTGAACTCGGTCGTCGCAATGGATGCGAGATAGTCGCGAAAGCGCGTGGCCCGATCAGCGCGCACAGCGAGAGCGTCCGAGACAGGCGGCGTCAGGTCGTAGTCGAGGCCCGGCCAGGCGAAGTCGACGGAGCCGGTGTTCGGCAGCCCGATCGGATGGAAGCGTTCTCCGAGGATCGGCGCGGTGAACCACTTGTCCATCGCGAAAACGAGATGTCGCAGCGTCTGGACGAAGGACCACTCGTCGTTGACGGACTCATGCAGCGTGGATTCGGGGAGCGCCTGGGCCCGGGTGATCGTCTTCGCCCACTCGTCTTCGAGAGCCGCCCACGCGGCCCGCATGCCCTGCGGATCCGGAGGGCGGAGCATCGCCCGCAGCGGGTACCACGGGTCACGCTCGTTCACGTACGCGGTGACGTCAACGCCGTTGATGACAACCGTGTCGACCAGAGCATCGATGTCGACGTTGACAAGCCAGGAGTGGCTGATCTTTGCGTCGGTCAGGTTGACGTCGCGGAAGCGGGCACCGCTGAGATCGGCACCCCAGAACACGGCTCCGGCAAGATCTCCCTCGAACTCTTCCGGCATGCTGACCTCCGTAGCGTCGCAGTCGTCGGGTGCGACGAAGTAGTCGCGGACAAGTCACACCCAGCGCATGATGCCCGCTGGCGCGCAAGAGCGCAAGGAGTTTCTGGCGCACGTCGAGCAGTTGGCATCGCACCGGCCGGTCCGCGGCGAACAGCTCGTACCTTCCGCGTGAACTTGTGGAGGCTCAGACCTGGCCGGCTGCGGTGCCGCGAAAGAGCTCGTCGATGCGAAGTGTGTGGGTGGGCTTGGCCGCCGCCCGCGACACGTACGCACATGCCAGCCAATCCTTGATGGCACCGAGGATCGTGGAGACCACTCCGAGCGCGTATCCCTGTGCGTCGACCGGGGCCTCCTCCATCGCGGTGTGCCAGATCTGCTCCTCGAGCGCGTTGATCGCCCGCTGGAGTTCGCTGAGGTCGTGACCCGTCTGCTGGCGCTCGGCGGCGATATGGTCGGCGTGGGCCAGCGCCAGGTCGAGCCGGTTCTCGTTGGCGGCCGTGACCACAACATCGAACAGGGCAGCGAGCCGCTTCGCAATCTCCTCAGCACCCGCCGCCTCGTAGTGCGGCAGGCGTCGAGCGACTACCTCGGCATCGGCACTCGCCAGGATCGACGGACGATCAGCGACAAGGAAACCGGCGACGTCAAAGGAAACGTCCACGAGGCGAAGCTATGGCCCAGAATCTCCCGCCCAGCTGCGAACCCGATATCGACAGATAGGTGCTCGCTGTTCTGCATTACCGTGCCTGGACGTGTATTTCGTCGGGGTGTCGGAGTCGGTCACCGGGCGCGGCGAAGCGCCTCGGATTCCGGGGTGGTCGCTCATTGCTGGTGTTGGTCGCCCCGCTAGCAGAGTGTTGGCTGGTGTTGCTCGGCCGGTTCGGGTCGCCGGCTGGGTTGCCGGTTGGGTCTGCGGTTGATGGTTGGTTCGGTGTGCCAGATCGTTCCGTCTGGTCGTCGCCAGGTGGCTATCCGACCGGCGGTCA
>JANMTV010000159.1:0-2103 GCA_031390905.1 Ilumatobacteraceae bacterium
GTGGCGGTTCCGCTCGATGCATTCACCAGCCTCGCCCCGATTCTGGCCGACTCGTCGATCGCCAAGGTCGCCCATGACGGCAAAGACCTCATCCGGCGGCTCCTAGACGCCGGATACGACCTCGCCGGGCTCGACTTCGACACCGCCCTTGCTTCCTACCTGCTGAACCCGGCCACCCGGGAATACGACCTGGCTTCGATCGCTACCAAGTACCTGAAGCTCGAGTTGGACTCACCGGACCAGGGTGAGGCGGTGGGCAAACAAGGCACCCTCGACTTTTCGGGTGGTCCCGACCTCGATGCCGCTGGACGTCGGGTGGAAGCCGTGGCCCAACTCGCCGAGCGGTTGGAGGCCGAACTCGACGCTCGCGACGAGGTCGATCTGTTCCGGCGATTCGAGCTCCCATTGGTGCCCGTCCTGGCCCGGATGGAACATGCCGGGATCGGGGTCGATCGGACCTATCTCGAGGAGATGGGGGACGAGCTCCGGAGCCGGTTGTCGGAGCTCGAGCGCCGCATCCATCAGGAGGCAGGCGACCCCTTCAACGTCAACTCGACCAACCAGTTACGCGAAGTCCTCTATGAGAAGCTGGGGCTGCCCATCCTCAAGAAGACCTCGACCGGGGCCCCTTCCACCGATGCTTCGGTTCTGGAGAAGCTGGCCGAATCGCATCCGATCGTCCAGCACTTGCTCAACTATCGCGAGCTCGAGAAGCTCCGATCCACCTACGTGGACGGGTATCTCCCGCTGATTACCACCGAGGGTCGGATCCACACCAGTTTCAACCAGATGGCGGCTACCACCGGGCGCCTGTCCTCGGACACTCCCAACCTTCAGAACATCCCGGTGCGCTCTGAGACCGGAAAGACGGTTCGCCGGGCCTTCGTCCCGCGGGGCGGGTGGACCTTTCTGGTCGCCGATTACAGCCAAATCGAACTTCGGGTCCTCGCCCACATGAGCCGCGATCCGGGCCTGGTGGAAGCGTTCGCCACGGGAGCCGACATCCACACCGCAACCGCGTCAAGGGTTTTTTCAGTGCCGCTCGACCAGGTGACTACCGAGATGCGCCGTCGGGCCAAGACGATCAACTTCGGTCTCCTCTACGGGATGGAGGCTTTCGGTCTGGCTGATCGGCTGGGGATCACCCGTGACGAGGCTCGCCATCACATCGACGAGTACTTCGCCCAGTTCCCCGACGTGAAGGCATTCATGGACGGGGTCGTGACCCAGGCTCGCAATCAGGGATATACGACGACCTTGTTCGGCCGACGGCGCTACTTGCCGGAGTTGAAGAGTGACAATTTCCGAATCAGGCAGATGGGGGAGCGGATGGCTCTCAACGCCCCGGTCCAGGGCACGGCCGCCGACATCATCAAGCGGGCCATGATCGACCTCGACGCTGAACTTGCCCGGCGTGAGATGGCTTCGTCGATGCTGCTCCAGATCCATGATGAACTCATCCTCGAGTCACCGGCCGAGGAACTGGAAGCGGCCACCAACCTTGTGACCCGGGTGATGGAAGATGTGGTCGAACTGGCAGTCCCCCTGAGAGTGGACGTATCCACCGGGCCCAACCTGGCGGAGCTGACACGGAAGCCACAAGCCACAAGCCACAAGCCTCAAGCCCGAAGCCTCAAGCCTCAAGCCTCAAGCAAAGCGCCAAAGTGATGTGGACCAAGGGTCGTACGGACCGCGCTTGGGGCTTGAGGCTTCGGACTTGAGGCCAAGTTTCCAGTCGCACGCCGCAACTGGCCCGCCCGTGACCTTTGGATCGGTATCTGATAGGCTGTCTGTTGCCTCGGCGCTATCTGCCGGGAGTATTCCTCTGGAGGTCGAGCACCTATCTATGTCCACTGAAACCGAAACCGCGCCGCCCACGCCGGCGCCCGACGAGCCCCCTACTGAACTCACTGGCGAAGTCACTGGCGAAGTCACTGTCGAAGTCACTGTCGAACCCACTGTCGAACCCACTGGCGAACCCACTGGCGAACCCACTGGCGAACCCACTGGCGAACCCACTGGCGAACCCACTGGCGAACCCACTGGCGAACCCACTGGCGAACCCACACGCGAAGCCACGGGCGCACCCACTGGCGACCCCGC
>JANMTV010000169.1:0-3782 GCA_031390905.1 Ilumatobacteraceae bacterium
GCCGTCCCGACCGACAGGTCGACACCGGCGGTCAGAATGATCAGCGTCTGTCCAATCGCCACCGCCGCCAGCACCGCCGTCTGCTGCAGCATGATCCCGATTGTGCTCGGCTTCTGGAAGTTGCCGTGTCCAACGATTGTGAACACGATGCTCGAAAGAATCAGCACCAACAGTGGGCTGATCGTCGGGTATCGGTGGAGTGCATGCTGAACTCTGGCGAGCCCATTTCCCTGGTGCACGAGCGAACTCGCACCGTCTTCGGACGCGGTAGGCGTCACCATCAGAACCCCCCGGTTCATGCGCTCACGCGCAGGCCAACTTCCTCGATCAACACGAACTTCTTACTCGACCAAACTTGTACGACTGCAGATATGACGACGGACGGTCGGACGATGCCGACCGCCTCGCGGTCACATTAACAACACGTCGAGGGATCGGCTGACGAGAACCAATCCCTCGACGATAACTGGCTGGGAATCAGCCCCAGCAGATCGCGTTGCCGTCGGCAACCGAGATGCTCTCGACACCGTCAACCGGCTTGTCGGTCACAAGACTGACGCCGGTGTTGTAGAAGTCGAGGCCGGCGGAGACGGTCGGCGCCGGCTTGCCATCGGCGAGGTCCTTGATCGCCTGCATGCCGAGCGTGGCCATCTTGCCCGGGTACTGCTGCGCCGTGGCGCCGATCACACCGGAAGCGACCAGTTCGAGGCCGGGCGAGCACCCGCCGTCGACGGAGACGATCAGCACACCGGCTTCCTTGGCAGCTGCCTTGAGGGCGTCATAGGCGCCACCGGCGGCCGGCTCGTTGATCGTGTAGACCACGTTGATGGCATCGTTCATCGCGAGGCAGGTCTCCATCGCCGACTTGCCACCGTCAACCGAACCGTTGGTCGGCTCGTGACACACGACTTCGTAATCGCCCCCGCTGTAGGAGCCGGTCGCAGGCTCGTTGCCGTTGCCCGACGTGTCGACTGCGTCGATGATCCCCATACCGTTCAGGAAGCCCTGGTCACGGAGGTAGTCGACCGACACGACCTGGTCGCTGAAGAGGTCGAGCATGGCGATCGTGGCCTTTTCGCCACCGAGCTGAGCAGCGGTCCACTGACCGATCAACTGGCCGGCGAGGTAGTTGTCGGTGGCGAACGTGATGTCGACAGCGGTCGCCGGGTTCGGCGGGGTGTCGAGCGCGATCACGAGCAGGCCGGCAGCGCGGGCGGCCTCGAGCGCAGGCACGACGGCGTCACCGCTCGGAGTGATCAAGATGCCCTTGTCGCCACGTGCGACAGCGGCCTCGATCCCGGCGATTTGGGTCGCCGTGTCACCGTCTTCCTTACCAGCCTCGACGGTCAGACTGACACCGATCGAATCGGCTTCGGCCTGGGCTGAGTTCTGCATCGAGACGAAGAAGGCGTTGGTGGTGTTCTTGAGGATCAACGTCACACCGACGTCGCCGGCGGGTGCGGTTGCTTCGACGGTCGCTTCGTCTGGAGCGGTTGCTTCGGCGGTTGCCGTCGCGGTGTCGGCGGTGTCGGCGGCGGGTGTTTCGTCGTCGCTGCCGCAAGCGGCCAGGACGAGGGCCGAAACGGCCAGTACGGAGGCGAAACGGGCGGACCGTTTCGAGGAATTCAGTTTCATGGGTTCTCCCCCTCGGAGATCAGGTGACGCTGTCCCGTTGACAACGTTGTCAAGCATCGTAGACGCGTCTTGACAACGTTGTCAAGGGGTGTCAAGAATGTCGCCATGACAACACCGCCTCGTCGGCGTCCAACGATGCGCGACGTGGCACTTCAGGCTGGCGTCAGCTTCAAGACGGTTTCCCGGGTCGTCAATGGCGAAGATGGGGTCAGCGACGACCTGATCGGCCGAGTCGAAGCAGCAATTGCGCTCCTGCGATACAGGCCAGACGATCGGGCTCGCCACCTCCGCCAAACCGCCCACCACACCGGCGCAATCGGGTTTGTGATGGTCGATGTCGCCAACCCGTTCTTCTCGTCGATCTTGCGCGGCATCGAAGAGGTTGCTCGCCAGCGCGGATACCTCGTCCTGGCTGGCAGCACCGACGGAGCACAAGAACGCGAAGATCAACTCGTTGAGGCGTTCATCGCTCGTCGAGTCGACGGGCTCGTCGTCGTGCCGTCCGGCTCGGTCGTCGGCACTTTGCGGACCGAACTCGAACGCGGCAGCCCTGTCGTGTTTCTCGACGTCGAGCCCGACGACCTTGCCGTTGACCTCGTCCGAAGCGATCATCGAGGCGGTGCGGCGGCGGCGACCAGGCACCTGATCGACCACGGTCATCGTGACATCGGGTACTTCGGTGACAACCCGGCGATCTACTCAGCCGGGCTGCGGCTCACCGGATTCCACGACGCGATGGCTGCATCCGGACTCGACGTCGCGCTCGAACGTATGTTGACCGGCACGAACTCAGCGGAGGCGTGGCGCGCAATTGTCCTGGAGTCGCTGACCGCCAAGGAACTGCCGACGGCAATCTTCACGTCACAAAACTTCATCACCGTTGGGGCTGCTCACGCGCTACATGATCTCGGTCTTCGGAACACGATCGCCCATATCGGGTTCGACGACATCGAACTGGCCGACATCGTTCATCCCGGCATTTCCGTCGTTCCCCAGTATCCCCGAAACCTCGGACGCCGGGCGGCGGAAATCCTGTTTGGCAGGATCGACGGCGAACTGCATCCTCCCATCAAGGACGTCATCGCGTGTGAGATCGTCGCCCGCGGATCGGGCGAACTGCCACCATTCCGCTGATCGAGCAGGTGGCGAGTATCGTCGCTCCCGTGCATATCTTGCTCGCCACTGATGCCGATTGGATCGTCGATGAAGTCACCGCCGCGCTCGGCGGGCCCGACACGACGTTCACAGTTTGCAGCGACGGGCGGGTGGTGTCGGGTGTCGTCAAGCAGCGCACGCCAGATCTGGCAATTCTCGATCTGCAAGTCGGCTCGATGGGCGGAATGGCGACCACCATGGCGCTCCGGCTCGACGAATCCGGTGGTCTGCTCCCCCACGTCAACGTGCTGATGCTGCTCGATCGTCACGCCGATGTGTTTCTGGCCCAACGGTCCGGGGCTGACGGCTGGTTGATCAAACCACTCGATGCGATGCGATTGAAGCGGGCGGCGAACGCGATCGCTGCCGGCGGTTCCTACATCGAGGGCGTGCCCGTACCGGAAGTTGCGGTTTCGCCCGAGGAAGAACCCGTCGCCGCGGGGTAGCATCGTTTCCCGCTACGGGGTGTAGCGCAGCTTGGTTAGCGCGCCACGTTCGGGACGTGGAGGCCGGAGGTTCAAATCCTCTCACCCCGACCACATAACCCCTGGTCACGGAGTTGCGAGAGCAGTCCGGGCCAGGGTTTCGTCGTTCCGGCGAGCCTATGGGAGCCATCGTGGGAGCCATCGTGGGAGCCATTAAGCGGCGTAAGGTGTTGGGCACCGACCGAACGGAGGACCCGCCATGTCGAGGACGTCGACCACCCGCTCCCATGGGGAAGGGTCGATCTACCGGAGCGACTACACGCGGCGCGGCAGCGATGTGACCGTGGAACGGTGGATCGCCTCGGTTGACGTCGGCATCGGGCCGAACGGCGAGCGCCTGCGGAAGAGGATCACGGGGCCGACCCGCAAGGCGGTCGCCGACAAACTGCGCGAACTCCAACGCGAGCACGACTCCGGTGTCGATGTGCGGAAGAAGTCGATGACCGTCGCCGACCTCGCCCGTGAGTGGCTGACGCACTTGGAGAACAACGAGGGGACGAAGGAGGA
>JANMTV010000170.1:0-5587 GCA_031390905.1 Ilumatobacteraceae bacterium
GACCACGTAGATCAACCGATAGGTGCCTGTGACTGCGACATCGGCCATGTCGCCGATCGTGACCGGAATCAGATCGCCGCCTGGCTTGGCTCGGAGCCTTGCGACCATCGCTGGCGAGAGTTCGATCCCATCGACTTGCACACCGCGAGCCGATAGTGGCAAACCGATTCGCCCGGTTCCGATCGCCAGTTCAAGGACTCGGCCGCCACCCGCCAACCGTTCGAAAAACGCAACCGTGTCGTCCTCGTCACCGCGAACGTCGTCGTCGTAGCTTGCAGCGATCTCCTCACCGAAGCTCGTCGCCGGGTCGAAGTCTTTCACGATCAGACATCTGATCCCCCTCAGCAGTTCCGCTCCAAACAGGTTTCGTCGCACGATCGAATTTTCAAACTGTTCGCCAGCTCACAGCCTCGCACCCTTCCAAAACAGCCTCAAGCCTCACCGTCCGGTCTGGGTGAAGCAGTCGGTATCGACAGGCTCGACAACTCCCTGCGTGCCGACCCAGTCAGTCGTCACATGGGGGAGTTCGGCCGGACGCTTCTGCATACCGTCGCACGCTTCCCACACAGACCATGTACCCAAGCGCCGCGCTAGCAAGATAGGCAAGTGAGTTCCCGATACTCACGAGGCTGGCAGCCCCGACCAGAGCCATCAAAGCCTTGATGGTTGATGTAACGAACAGCCCAAAGCCAACAAAAGAAAGCATCAACCAACCTACGTGCCTTCGCCTGGATTCACGCTGAGCGATGCTCACGAACGGCCACGGTCGCGGTCGGACTCGTGAGCCTTCGGCGGCGACCACGTCACGTCGGATCAGCGCGCGCCGCACGTGTTTCCGCAAGCATCTCTGACAGCCACCCGACGTCATCGATCCGCCAGCGTAAATCCTTCGAAATTTCAGCGGCGGCCAGCGCCTCAACTGCGTCGAGAAGGGGAATCGTTGGGTCGATATTCATGGCTGCGACACTCAAGTGATCAAAGCTGCACAGAATGAAGTCAACAATTAGTTGCCCATCGGCGGCCTCCAGGAAGTCGTCGACTTCGAATAGCACGCCAACATCTCGCTCAGCCTGGAGTCGCGACGGGCGGTCACCCTGAAAGTGCTTCCACCACATCGAGTGTCTCTGGGCGAGTTCCGAAACATCCACCTCAACCCGCCCCAGCAATCATTCCGCCGCCGATCAATTCCCCATCGGGAACTCCTGGGGTGAGTAAGCCAACGCCCACAATCGCGACGCCCGCTCCCACAATCCACCAGTTGACGCCTCCGGGCGGAACATCAAGTGGCGGCTGAGCGTCCGCCGGACGATGAGAAGGGCCACGGCCACTCGGCACGGGTGCGGGCCTCGTTGCCAAGAACCACCTATTTGGCGGAAGCCGTGGTCCTCCGGGACCCCCGCAACCTTTGAAATAGAAGTCACCAAGCAGCTTCCGGAGCCGACGTTGCTGATCAACGAACTGAATTAAGTGTCCGTTGATCGACATTCGACCCCACCACCGCAAGTTCATTGCGTCGGCCCTGCCTCGACCACCTGGCAGACTGATCGCGCGTTCCAGCACGACGCCCGAGGTGTTCAACACAGCACCGAAGCTATACCGCTGCGTGGTTGCCGTCGAACCGCCCCCTGCGGCCGGTTTCAACGCCAACGTGACATGCGCACCAAAACCGACCGACGCCGAGGTTGCTGTCGTCGTACCCGACGCACCAGCAGCCGGTTGAGTTACTTACCGATCGGGGTGCGGTTGGTGCCACGCTTGAAGGGAAACGGATGCCGACCGTGCAGAGCTCGTAGTCGACGTTTCACGGGGCCCTCCGGGGCTATCCGTTTCGGCCAGGCAGCGTTTACAAGCAATGCGACGGGAATCACGAATGGACCAATAGTCGACCCAGGCCAAAACACGCCCACAGCACAGAAGGGTGTCACCACAGCTAAATACCGCCATCGATGCGCGAGTACTATTCGTCTACGAGACATGCCCCGCCTCATTGAACGCAACACCGAGGACGCAGTTCGCCGCTGCAAGGTTCGCCGCTATTTGACTTCGCCCGACAGTGATCAGGCAGGGCCAGTTCCAGTCCTCGAGAAACCGCAACCTTGCCCGAACCCCTGGGCACCAACCGCGGATCACCCCATCCCCACCGCTACGCACGGAGCCCAATATAGATCGTCAGATCTGTGACGGTCACGAGAGCAGCAACAGATAGACGGCGACGGAACGTTTCCTCATGCCTTGATCTCGACTGGCATCGATACCAAAACACCCCGACGAATTCGTCAATCGCGGGGCTTGGTTCACGTGGTGTTGTTCTTATTCGGACCTCTTCGTCCGTCAATCCATCGTTGCGCACAGAACCCCGCTGACACACCCGCAGGGAATGAGACACAGAATGCGCCCAGGCGCGACCACAGCCCACCGCCGTTCATCAGGGAAAACCAGCGGCCGCAAACATTGATGAAACAACCGGGACGACGTAGGAGCGGTTCACGGCCTCACCTCGTCCGGTAATGACTGATAAACCCCGGTTACGAAGCCAACGGTGCCCCCGCCGACGGCACCAACCGCGGCACCGGGAACACAACCACCGGACTCCATGAACTCACCCGTGGCACACCCCCCGATCGCACCAATGATCACCCCGCCCGCGGTCGCGGCCGCAATGTTTCTGGCGGTTCCGAGGCCTGTTTCACAGTGCTCTCGGTATTTGATCACCTTCACCTGCACCTGGTATTGCCGCCCTCCGCGCCCCAATGCTCTGATACGACGGCCAGTGTGAACCCTGCCGGCAGAGCCATACTGCGCTCTTGTAGCATCTTTCCACTTCTTTTCAAATCCGATCTCTTCTTTCCAGGCAACACCAAGCCAGCATCGGCGTCCGTCGAGGTCGTACATGTTGATCGGGTCGGCGGGGTAGTTGTAGTCGTTGTCTACTCCGCCTTCGATCGGGTCGACGCCGAGGAATCGGCCGAGGGCGGGGTCGTAGGGTCTGGCTCCCATTTCGATCAACGGTTTCAACCCGGCTTCGTGTTCATATTGTTTGTTGTGTTGGCCGAGCCAGGCGATGTCGATGTTGCCTGCCGAGTTGTCAACGATGGCGGTGAGCGGTTGGCCGTACGGGTCGTAGGTCAGCGTGGCACCTTGTTTGACCCCGGCAGCGTAGCGACGGCCTGCACATCACCGTGGATGTTGGGGTATGACCACACGTCACCACCGGCACGTTTGGTCACATTCACGCCACCGGGCAGACTGATCGAGCGTTCCAGCACGACGCCCGAGGTGTTCAACACAGCACCGAAGCTATACCGCTGCGTGGTTGTTCTCGAACCGCCCGCTGGGGCACGTTTCAACGCCAACGTGATATTCGCACCAAAACCGACCGATGCCGAGGTTGCTGTCGCTGTACCGGACGCCCCAACAGCCGGTTGTGCGGCGTCGCCGATCGCCACGGTGACCGAACCGGTGCCTGTCGATGTTGTGTCGGCCCGCTCGGTGACACCCGCTGGTGGTGTCAGTGTTGTCTCTTTCTTGACACCCCACACCCTGATCACCTGTGCGTTAGCCGACAGTGTCGTCACCGACGGCGCCAGCTGTGCCGTGACTGAGGCGTTCGTCCCTGACCCGAACACCTCGACCGGGGTTGTTGGATCAACGCCTGTGTAGGCCGCCAGAGCGACCGCTGATTTGACGTTGAACGAATATCCAAACACATACGTGGCCGGTTCTGACCCTCCGGCCAGTTTGCGGTAGACCCGCGTCGTCACGTTCGTGCCGTTCACGATCGAGGCGACCAACACCCACCCTGACGGCGGAGGAGCGCGACTCGACGGCAGTCGACGTTACCCAGCGCCACGTGCCTTGGCCGTGACCGACTCATGTATCCGCGCGACTTGGCGCTCGACGATGTCTGGGCAAGCCGTCAACCCGGGGGCCCTAACGGCTACAAAACAATTCTTGAAATCTTGTTGCATCACGTACGTATGTCTGATAGTATCATCTCATGTCACGGCCGGCCGACCCACAAGCGATGTTCACATCGCTGATCCACGCCGACCCAGCCACGCTCACGATGCCCGAAATCGTCTCGACACTCCAGACGTTCCGTGTCGTGCAAGGCTGGATGGACCACTTCCAAGCCAGAGTGCTGTCACGTTCCAATCAGCTCGACGTCTCCGCCGCCGAAGTGTTGATCCGCAACGCCGGGATCTCCGCCGCCGAAGCCAAAGCCAAGGATCGACGCTCCAAGGCGTTAGAAGAGGCACCCTCGTTCAGTGACGCACTCGCCGAAGGAGCTGTCTCATCTGCTCACACGGACGCCTTGGCGAACGCAACCTCACGGCTCGACGACGCCACCAAGGACCTGTTCCTCGAACACGAAGCCGCGTTGTTGGATCAGGCGACACATTCGACACCAGAAGAGTTCGCCCGTCACTGCAGACAACTCAAAGACCGGATCTCACGCGATCAAGGGATCGAACGATCAGAACGACAAAAGCGTGACACCAGCCTGCGAAAGTCGATCTGCCCGCGCACCGGGATGTACCGGATCAACGCCGAACTCGACCCCGAACTCGGTCACCAGGTGTTCAGCTCGCTCGAAGCCGAAATCGCCGCCATGATCACCGCCAACACCGAACTACGTGAGATTGACCGGAATCATCTCGCAGCCCATGCCCTCGGCCACCTCGTCTCTGGCGGACACCAAGCAATCCGACCGACCCAAGTCGAGATGACGATCATTGTCGATCTCGAAACACTCACCGACGGGTTGCATGAGGAATCGGTGTGTGAGTTCGGTGACGGAACACCGATCCCAGTTGGGATGGCACGCCGCCTGGCATGCAACGCATCAATCCTCCCAGTCGTCCTCAACGGTGACGGAATCCCGCTCGACATAGGACGCACACAACGCCTCGCTAACCGGGCTCAACGACGAGCGTTACGGGCGATGTATCGGACGTGTGCGTTTCATGGTTGCGATATCAGTTTCGACCGCTGCGAAATCCATCACCTCCACGAATGGGCCAACGGCGGACCAACCGACCTCCGCCACCTGATCCCGACCTGTAAACACCACCACCACCTGATCCACGAAGGCGGATGGACACTCACCCTCGCTGCTGACCGCACGTTGACGATCCGAACACCCGACGGTGAAGTACACGCCACCTGTCCAATCCAGATCAGACCACGACGGCGAGTCGAACAACACCGCCAGCGCAAACACGCCAAACAACAAGAACACGAACAGGAACAGCGGCGAGACAAACCGGACGACCAGACGATCCAGACCCTCCAAACATGAGGGTCACATCGTCGCGTCCGGGGATCAATCGGGGTCGAATTCGGGGTGAGTGTGATACCCCTTCCGTACGATCGGGGTATGCCGATCCGGGCGATCTCTGTGCGCCCCAAGGAGGCGCTGGCGAGTCTCGCCGATTCCGTACGTGCGCTCAAGGGCGGCGATCCGCTGATCCCGGTCACCGTGATCGTGCCGACCAACGCAACTGGGGTCACCGCACGCCGGTACCTCGGTCGGCACGGTGGCGTTGCCGCTGTTGACATGTTGACGCTGTACCGGCTTGCCGAG
>JANMTV010000187.1:0-12021 GCA_031390905.1 Ilumatobacteraceae bacterium
CTGCTGTCGTGTCGTCATCAGGTCTGGACCAACCCGTATCATGAGGAATGACGTTGCGAGAGGAGTAACGGACATGATCGACGAACTTGCTGTCATCGCAGATCTGAACGCGGAGGACGACGACGGCCTCGGTTGGTCGACCTTGGCCGACGCACGCGACGCCACCCGAGTCCGGCCCGGAGCGATGCTGCTCGTCGGCAACGAGTCGGCCGCTGCGGTCGTGCGCATCGTGGCGGTGGACTAGCGCGATCAGTTTTGAACTCGCCGAGCGGCCCAGCCTTGACGGGTCTGTGGTGCCTGCCGGCAACCGGCGCTTGCGGCAGCGACGCTGTCGGTGCAAACGCCTCCCGCCGCTCAGTTACGTGCGCCGCCCAGCACCGGATTCGCGTCCAGCATTGGGATCTTCGGGCGGGCACACTTGCGCGCAGCACGGGCATGCGTGCCGATCGCTGAGTACCCGTGGCGGCCACCGTTGCGGTTCACCTCGGCCGACACCGTGCCTCGGTGACGACCGAGCCGCTCAGCGATCGCCGTGTGCGACTCGTCTCGCTCGATCCGGACACGGACCTCTTCGCGTTCGTGCGCGGTCAACGGCTGTGCTGGCATGGTGGGCTTTTCCGTCGGTCGGGAACGTGTGTCCACAGCGGTCATCATGACCGCCATCACGCTCCTACCGGTGGAACCTCAAGCCGCGACTGCAGCCGTCGCACTCGAACTCGCCGTGCCACATCTATCGTTTCGATGAACGATCAGATCGCCTCGCTCGAGAGGGCCGCGCCGCGGTCGGCTCTACCAGCCGCAAACGGCGAAGCCAGCAGCTCGAACCTCAGTAGCAACAGTTTGGACCGCTAGCACTTCTTCGGGAGTTGGCTCATCGTTCCTGAACGATGTCGCCTGCTCGACGCGTGACATCAGGGCGTAGATGTCGTCCTGTTCGTTGCGCTCCGCGAGCCGGGCAATCAATCGAGCGGACTCAGCGTAGTTCAGGAAGATCTGCTGGGTGGTAGAATTAGCCGGTGCAGCGCCGATTCTCAGGTTTGCTTCCCGGCAGATTCTATCGGCCTCGTCGAGCACATCGCGTCGGTTCAAGGGTTCCGCTGCTTTCGACGAACAACCGGAGACGGCAAGGGTGAGCGCGACCGACGTGAGCAGGGCTGCACTAGTTCGGAGCATCCCTGAAGTCCCATGAGCCGAATCGGTCGTACCAGGCTTGGCGGGTGATGCGATACACGAAGAGGTCTTGGAAGCGACCCTGCGAGAAGAGATGATCGGGGTATCGGGCCACGAGCTCGAAGAGGCCAGTGTCGGCGAGTCCTTCGATCAGGTACTGGTTGAAGGCTGGCAGCTCGCAGTACAAGAGCCTGAGTGGAAAGTGGGAGAAGAGGTGCATCAGAAACACCGCAAGCCCTTCGGTGAGCGCGCCCGGTATCGACGCATCTAGTGCACGGAGGTATGCGAAGTAGGCGTGGCCGCTGGTGGCGTCGTAGTTGTAGGCGGTGACGAGCCCCTGCAATCGGTGTTTGTGGATCTGATCGACGACTGCGAACTGGGTTAGTACTGCGTCGTGAAACGTTGCAGCGAACTGGTCGAAGCTGAGCGTTGCTCCTCGGAAGCGCCACTGGTAACTGTGTGATGGTTCAAACGCCGCCCGGTAAAGCTGAGTGAGGTCGTCCCCGTTTATGACCCGGAGCGCAACGCGGCGGATGCTCGGAGACGAGATTGCCGTCGCCGACGAGATCCAATCAGCGACGTCGGTCCAGTCGAAGCCCGCCTCAAGGGCATCGCTGGAGAGGTCGGGAAGGGCGCTCGTCAACGCAACGATGAGCAGTGCGCGTCGACTGTGGTCGAGCTGCGCGATGGGCACAGATCGCAGACTGCGAGCATCGTATGGAAACGCGGCCTCAAGAAACTCAGCCAGTTCGACCGCTTCGTTGTTTGCGTCAGCAGGCAGCGGTTGATCCCATCGTCCGGCTCGTTGTCGCGCTAAACCACGTTGAAGTTCCGTACACCTGAAACTTCCAAATCGGTCCACCCGAGTTGCCCCAAGCAAGGTTCGCTGAACCGCTACCCGACCCACCGTAATATGTGTAGTTCCCGACTCCTTGATTGGGGACGCCCGCGCCCGGTATCAACCGTTGGAAGTTGTTCTGCGTCCCGAGTGGTTGAACCCAAGCGCCCTGAATGGCATTCCATGTCGCGACGTTCACTGAACCGGTCACAGGTAGAGCGGTGCCCGGCGTCTTCAGGACCCGTTGCATCTCCTTTGTCTGCTCGACGGTGTTCGGGCCGAAGATTCCGTCGTAGTACGCGCCGGGGCAGCGTACCTGTGTGTATCCAACAACTTGCCAGAAGCCGACCATGTTGGACTGGGAGCCGTTCTGGAGGGTGTGACCACCGAGCGACCAGTAAAAGTTGTTGAGATGTGCCGATGAATCCGATGCGACAAGCGTTGAGACGGCCAGACCGGCGCTAACGGCGCCTGCTGCGATTCGCGTGGAACGCCTCACAGTGTGACCTCGACACCGCTGGCGATCTTGATGATCTCGTCGTCGGTGAGCCCCGACGCGATCACCCACATGGCTGAGTCGTCGGACACCGTCCACATCAGGCCGCGCCAGCCGGAGCCTTCGTCCCGGTACAGGTAACCCGGGTACCGCGCTTCGCCGACGACCAATGACGACGTCTCCGCGTTCGAATCCGACTTCGCCGCTTCGAACTGCTCGATCAGCGCCTTCGTGTTGGTATCCGTCACCCGTGAGATCGTAACCTGACTGTCGAGCGTCTCCGCTGTGAACAGTTGGCTCACGATCGTCTCACCGAACAGTCCGACGGTTTCGGTCAGCGGGACCTCCGTCAGCCTAAGACCCACCGGTTTGCCCACGACCGCGAATCCGTCTGCCTTGGTCCCGTACTGCGCGATTGCGGCCTCTGCCGTGTCTGCGGTCTCGACTGCCGAAGTAGCCGACGTCGGTGGGCTGTCGGCGACCTCTGGCTCGGCTGCAGTAACGGTTGTGTCTGCTTCTGGCAGCGAATCCACCACGGGGGATGTCGTGGGAAGGGTGTCGCCCGCTGCGTAGGGAGAACTGCTCCCGCACGAGCCGAGCACGCCAGCCGAAAATAGAATCATTGCGGATCGAAGCACCTGCACTATGGCCTTCCACTATGGCCTTCCGTTGCATGGTTGCCTGCCGTTCGGGCCGACCACCCACTTCAATCGAAACACGCGATGCCGTTGGCTGTCAACCCCTTTCACCGACTTCGTTCGGATGTGGACGTTGCCTCAACTGATCGACAAGCCGTTGTCTATGCGGCGATCGCCGTTTGGTGGTGATGGCCAGGTGTCCGACGAGGGTGTTCATGCCGGTGCGGAGAGTCTCGTAGTCAACGGTCGAGGAACTTGCGGAACTCGATCGCCCGATGCTGTTCACGGGTCGGATGCGACCTGGCCGGTCACCAAGTTGAGCGCGGCGAACACGTCACTGACGCCGTGGCGTTCAAAATCGTAATCATGGGTTTGTCGTTCGATCTGGCCGGGCCGCATCGGCAGGCTGGGTTGGGTGCGGCGCGGTCGCACGATGACCCATAACTACCGCCGGCACGGCACCCTCGATTTGTTCGCGGCGATGAATGTCCCTGCCGGTGACGTGTTGCATCAGACCGCCGGTGCCACACCGGCGTCGACGTCTTGGCCTTCTTCAAGTGGTTCGAACTACACGTTCACCGCGATGACGACGTGCACGTTGTCATCACCACCGGCGACTCGATCCGCCTCACCCAAGCAACCCGAGGCAAGGGGTGAGGCCACTGACCAAACTAACCGTGCCGGGCAGTTCCATTGGCCATCAGCGGGCCAGAAACTATTGGCCCTTGACACCCTCGGCCTCTGACGCTCGCACGACGGTCAGCCCACGGCGCCGGTTATCGTCAACAACACGCCGCGCGCAGTTCTCTAATGTGCGGCCTCGACGGCACCCGATCACCTACACGTCGTCGGCTGCGTGTAAGTCGCTCGATGACCTCGAGCGCCGGGGTATTCGGCTCGTCATCCCACGTAGCTCACTGGCTCTTCTCGTTGGGCTCGGTCGCCTGGGCGCTCGGTGCCGACTCGACCGGGCGCATCTGACAATGTCACAATGCTGGCCGGGGTGACGACCTCGGCCCGCTAGAGTTCGAGATCGCTTTTTCGAGACGACATCTCCGGACCCAGGCCGACTACGGCAACCGCTGACACATAGCACAGCGGGTGTGAAGTCTCCGCGAACCACGGTCCGGCAGAACCCGGGCCGGTTGACACCCGCATTGTGGGCGGCCAATACTGTGCTTGTGGGACAAGGACTGGGGCGCTTGCGGGCCGCGGCTGCTGTCGCTGCGATTGGTGTCCTGGTAGCTGCGGGGACAGCGACGGCAGAGCTCCAGTGCCATCATCGGTGCCGCCGGAGGACGAGGTACCAGTGCCATCGTCGGTGCCGCCAGGCGACGCGGACGTCGAACCTGTGCCGGATGCGGAGCGTGCTCGACTGCTGGCATTGGCACCCGAAGCATTGTCTCTGGAGCAACTGATCACGGTCTACGGCGATCAGGTCGAACGCGCCGCCAAGTATCATGGAGTTGGCCTGTATGAAGCGGCGTCGGGGCTCCGGATGCAAGAACCGGCAGGTCGTCTGGCGGAACTCGGGCGGTCTTTGACCTCCGATTTCGGGGGCCTTTGGATGGACTGGCAGGCCGAGGGAGGCCCTGCAGTCGTGCTGGCACTGACATCGGAACGCAGAGACGCCCTCGGGACGCAATCCCTTGATGAGTTTGTGGCCGAGTCCGGCCTCCCCGTCCGCTACGCGACGGTGCGTTTCCCCGTCGCCGAACTCGAAGGCGTCGCATCCGAGGTCACCTCGGAGTTGGATCGAACTGCCAAGGCCGGTTCTTTCGTGGTGTGGGCGGATGAACCCAACAACGTCGTTCGGGTGTCGGGAGTCGATCCAGGTTTCACCGAAGTCGAGACCGCTACCGGGCGGGTGTCGGTGATCGCCGAGCAGGTCGATCGGCCGTTCGCCGACGCGATCGGTATCGAGGGCGGTTGGGATGGCGGTAATTGCACGATGGCGTTTCCGATCGTTTCGCCGGACAATCGGTATGCGATTCCGACCGCCGGCCACTGCGGCTCGGTTACGACTCCGACGTATCCGAGTAGCCCGCCGGTGACGCTCGGCGCACGCACCCAAATCTACGATGCGAATGCACCGGGACTACCCGGCGGTGATCCCGAGATCGATCGTCAGATTCATGTCGTCCCGGTCGGCCATACAGGTGTGAACCGGCTCCGAGAGCCAGGGGTCACGATCACCCGCGGACTGGCGACGCGGTTGGTGATCGGTGCGACGGTGTTCTATTACGGCCAGAGAAGCGTCAATGACTGTGGCCGATTGCCAGCGCAACCGGTGACGGTGACGGGCATCGGCACGCTCGGTCAGATACTCGCACGGTCTTCGGTGGCGATGGCTGGCGGCGGCAATACATGGATTGAGGGTGACAGCGGTGGCCCGGTGTGGGCTCTCAACACAGCTGTCGCGATGATCACCGCCGCCCCATTCGGTGCTGACTGCACCACGTTCTCCACAAACAACACCGGGTTCGCAATCAGTACTGACCGTCAGTTCACCGATGTGCCTGGCGCGCCGAACACGTTCAAGTTCATGCTTCAAGAAGGCACTGGGACGGGGAACTTCGCCGCGATGGGCACCTGGCATGCCCGCGATCCATCGCGTATCCTCGACACCCGCAACTCGGTCGCGATCGCTGCAGGTTCGGCGATTGATGTGGCGATCCCGAGCGCGCCTGTGGACCTCGCCGGGGTCACAGTAAACGTGACGGTGATCCCGGTGTCAGGTGACGGGTTCGTGTCGATCTATCCGGTGACCAGCGGGCCAGGTACCACGTTCTTCGTCCCCACCGATGCGCAGATGGTCCGGTACGCGACTTGGATCGCCGGCTCGTCGGGCACCGTCAGGGTCGTGAACGGCAACCAGTTACGTGTTCACGTAACTGGCACGGGAAGCGCGCACGTGATCATTGACTACACAGGCTGGTACTCGAGAGCCACCGGCGACGTGGCGATCGGCAACGGCAGGGTCTACAGCATCAGCTCACCGTCGGGTCCGGTACGGGTCTACGACAGTCGGACGACGAGCAACCCACTCGGTCCGGGAGCGGTTCGGGCCGTGCAGGTCCGCAACATTGGTGGTGTGCCGGCCGGTGCCTACGCCGTCGCGGTCAACGTGATTGGAATTACGCCCACTGCTCCCACACATCTGACCGTGTACCGCAATGGCATCGCGACTCCTGGAACGTCGAACATCAACATCGTTCCGGGCGAGATCATCGCACGAATGGTTCCTGTCCAGGTTGGAACGAGCGATTCGATTGCTGTGTTCAACCTCGCTGGCTCGACCGATTTCGTGGTCGATGTTGTCGGCTGGTGGGTCAACGCCAACGCGACACTGAACGACGGTCGGGCGCAGCTGTCTGGGCAGTTCACGATCGCCAGTTTCTCGCTTGCTCCTGGCGAATCGAGAGAGGTTGACTCAACGCCGCCCAACGCGACTGTTGGACCGAAGTGGGGCACGCGGGCAGCGTTGTTGAACATTCGCCTCGGCAGTGCCACCGCTCCCGGACACATCGTGGTTCATCAACTCAGCCCAGCCCCGGCGGGGGTATCCAACATGAACTACACCAGTTCCAATGGCGTCAGCAATGGGGTCGTCGCTCGAACCGAGGCCGATGGCACGTTCTGGATCACCAACTGTGCGTGTGGAGTCAACACCGTCAGCGTGTCGATCAGCGTCACCGGCTGGCTCCTCGGCTAGCGCCATGAGATATCCGACTCCGCTCGTCGCGCTCCTTGTCGTGGCGTCCTGCGGCACCAACGGCGTATCGACGTCGGAATCGTCGGTGGTCAACACCGTTGGTGAAACGGTCCAGCCACCGAACAGCGAGCAAGCCACGTCGGAATCGTCGGGCACTGCGCCTGAGTCCGAGTTTACGGCGGAATCGTCGAGCGAGACATCGCCGCCCACTCCACCGAGCACAGTTGAGTCCGCCACTACGTTGCCCGGTGATGCCGATCTCTACCCGAGCCCATTGATGGTCTACCCGCGCGCGTGTTGGACGTACCCGACACAGGACGAGTGCGATGCCAACGCGCCGGTTGAGGAGTCATTCATGGCCGCAGAAGTCGAGGGCGAGATTGCGATCCGAGATGGCTGCGTTTACCTCGCCTACGCAGGCGGTGATCACCCAGTGATCTTCCCGTACGGCACAGCGTGGGACGAAACACAACAGACTGTTGTCCTCAACAGCGGCGAGTTGGTACGCAACGGCGACTGGATCTACGGCGGTGGTGGAGGCGGCCCGCTCGGACCCGACGCCGACGAGGAGTTCGGTCCCGAACTCGCAGCCGGGCTGCGCAGGTGCCTGTCCAACCCCGATGTCGCTGACACCCTCTGGGAGTTCGGCTGGGGCGGAGGTGTGAACAAGATCGAACCGCCCTAAACCGCCCTCAACCTGCCTGGTACCTCGCTGCTTCTGCAGGCGAGGTAGCTACGGGCTGAGATCGAACGCGAGAGCTTGGCTGATTGGGGTCATGCGCACGTCTGGAGTCCAATCTCTGCGTGACCGTAGACTGGACACGTACACGGCCACCGTCGATGGGGCGTCGTCTGGGATCAGGATTGACGCAACGAAGGTGAGCTGTCCGGCGTCACCGGGCTGGTAGGCGTCAGCTGCGACATCAACCACTTGGATCACGCCGTAGCTGTCCATGCCTTGTGAGCCGAACTGGTTGTTGGGATCATCGTTCGTGAGGAGACGAATCTGGGCGTTGCCGACACCGGCCTCGGATGGACAGCTGGCGGTCACGTTCGCCGAGTCACCGCGTCGCGGTGGCAGCTGGTCGAACGACGCACCCACCGCGAGTGACTCAGAAGCGAAGATCGATGGTCCGTCGTCATAGTCGGCGACGGTTACCAGCGGTCCTTTGACCCACCCGCAGCACACGTCGTGACAAGCCGCCGTTGCGGTCAGCTCACCTGCGGTAGTTGCTCGCGCAGGTCGATCTCGATCGTGAAATCGTTGGCCTCGGCCGGCCATTGATCACGGGTCACCTGGCGATCGATCACTCCGCGAATTTCGTCGTCTTGGCGCAGCATGAGTCGAACCCATCCGTAGGGTGCGGACTGCGGTCGACGTTCTGGGTCGCCGACGCATTCAACGTGTACGGCCAATCGACCATCTGGGTGAACAACTGCCGGTTCGACCTCGATCAGATGTACCAACTCCGGTTCCATGAAACCTTTGGGTTGGGTCGTGCCTGGAACCGCCGACCCTGGGTGGCGGGGTGGAGATTTCCGACATTGATGCTACCGTCGCGGAGGCCTCGCCAGACGAGACGTCAGTCACTGACGCCGGTGGTGAACTCGCCGGCAAAGTTGACGATGCCGGGAGGTCCGTCGAACTGCCGCACGCAGCACGAGGATCGCGACCGCTAGACAAGGGGTTCGCATAACATTGGACGCTCCTTCCCCCTGGTCGGTTCCCTCATCTGCCGCTCCGCGTGCAAGCTGCCCAAGCGTGACGAATCCCGCTCAGCTTGGCGCGTTGCCTGAATCGTGGATCCTGCCGACGCGACGTTGGAGTGGCGATAGGCGGGTGCGGTTTGTACAAGTCGTTGGTCGGTCAGCGCTTGGTGCGCTCAGCGCCGATCCGCGCCGAGTTGTTCCAGCACATTGCGTTAGGTCCGGCGTCTCGACACCGGATCCGGGCCGGTTTCTCGATGATCGACGCGCTCACCGACGGATCAGGTCATCGTCCCCTTGCGGATAGAGTTGGCCGTACCTATCGAGCATCACCGAGTGAACGGCACAAATCTTGAGCGGTGGCAATACGAGGTCACTGCTGGCGGCGAACCTGGTACTGCATCGAGGACGACCGCAAGACAATTTGGATGACGGATGCGCCATTCACTCCCGGACGAGGGGGCACCAAACGCGGCGAGGAGTGATCCCAGATGAGCCTGACAAGGATGACGGTCCCGACCCGCTCGCCGGCCCACGCATCATGCCCGGTCTGTGGCGTGCGTCCGGTGAAGCAGCGATTCGTGCGGCAGAGTGACGAACTTGGAGACGACGAGGAGATCGCGCTTCGTGGCGGTCGGCTCGCCGCTGCGATCGTCCGAGCTGACGCTCAGCGCATGCATGACGTGTACGGAACGTTCGGGATCTCGGTGTTCGCACTGCGGGGAGCGACGATCGACGAACTTGCACAGCAAGCACCCTTGGTTCGGTTCGCAGAACTGACCGTCGTGACGGTCGGCACCCTTCGAGGTGTTGGGGTTCGTCTCGAACCACCGGGCGGAACCGTCGTCACTTCACCGTGGTGCTCGACGACTTGGATGACGGCACCGATGCGCTGCTGTCGTGTTGTCATCGGGTCTGGACCAACCCGTATCATGAGGAATGACGTTGCGGGAGGAGGACGGACATGATCGACGAACTTGATGTCATTGCAGATCTGAACGCGGAGGATGACGACGGCCTCGGTTGGTCGACCTTGGCAGACGCACGCGACGCCACTCGGGTCCGGCCGGGAGCGATGCTCCTCGTCGGCAACGAGTCGGCCGCTGCGGTCGTGCGCATCGTGGCGGTGGACGACGACGGTCAAATTCACTTCTCGATCCTTCCCGGCTCGGTTGCGAAGAACCGGCACCTCTTCGGCCCCCGCACCACCGCCTGAGACGGGTGGAACCGTCGAATCCGGCTCGTCGTGGAGATGTGTCGCTTGTCCGCGATTTGTCAGCAGTTTGTCCGCGAACGTGGCGAAATCGAACAATACAGGGCAACACCAGACGGTACGGCCGACTCCCGAAAACACCATCTGAACTGGCCTAATGCACACCAGGCGGGGCGAGGCGAGAGTCCTCGACTCGGAGTTCAAGTCCCCCGGTCGGTTCCCTCAGGCCTGACAGTGTGGGTACCATTCTCAGCGTTTCGAGACACACCATCCGGCGTATCTGAAGTTCAATGGACCTGAGTAGTTCTCCCAGCGCGGCGTTCGAGCCGACGGATCAGCTCCTCGTCTCCTTGGGGATAGAGGTGGCCGTACCTATCGAGCACCACCGAGACGGACGTATGGCCGGCCATCACCGCAACGTGCTTGGGGTTGGCTCCTTCCGCGACCCAAAGCGATACAGCGGTGTGGCGAAGGTCATGGATTCTCAATGGAGCAAGCCCGGATTGTCCTACCGCAGGTGCCCAGAAGCGTCGGCGAAACAGTGTCGCTCGAACTGGGTGACCGTCGGGCGAACGAAAGACCAATTCCTCCGCGTCGACGGGCTGCGTGGCGAGCCGAGAAAGCTCGTCACACACAAACGAAGGAAGTGGGACGGATCGAACAGCGGCCTTGGTCTTCGGTGGACCGAAACTGATTGCGCCAGCGATATCGACGAGGGTCTCGGTGACGTTCACCCGACGCCGAAGCAAGTCGACGCGCCCCCAGCGCAAGCCGAGCATCTCGCCGAGCCGGAGACCCCCGAAGGCACCGAGCAGCACGAAAGCTCGATACCGCCGGTCGATCGCATCGGCCAAGAGCCAGACGTCGTCGGTGTCGAGGAAGCGCATCTCTCGTCGCTCGATCCGTGGCAGCGGAAGCTTTGCGACCGGATTGTGAGGGATCAGCCGGTCTTCGAACGCGGCATTCATACACTTGTTCATGAGTTGCACGACACGATGGATCGTCGCAGGGGCGAGATTGGCACCATCGGGTGATCCGAGTTCGGCGGCCCATAGCCGCAACGCTGTCCGATCGAGTTTGCCGATCGGTGTATTGCCAAACGCCGGAATCGCGTGCTTACGGAAGTGGTTCTCGTCGCGGGCCCTCGTGCTCGGACGAAGATTGGTCGCAGTCGGCCACCAACGGTCCCACCACTCTGCGACGGTGATTCTGCCGAGTCGGGGATCGAGGAGCGAACCCTGATTGCGGTCGACCTCGACGAGGTTGGCGTACGCCTCGGCGTCCCGCTTTCGCTTGAACTGTTTCGAGCGCTGCTTGCCGTCGGAGGTGCGAAAACGGACGAGGTATGCCTTCGAACCATCACCCAACCGCTTCTCAACCAGCGACGCCACGGATCAAAGCCTACCCGCCAGGTGCACACCAGGTGCACAGACCCTGCACTACGGATCAATACTGGGCGGACGTAGGTGGACATAAAAGACCAGGTCAACAGCTATACGATGATCACTGTCCAGCAATGTCGGGACCCGTGTTTCGCTTTCACACCGTAGAGGTCATCGGTTCGAGCCCGGTATCGCCCACCATTTGACCAGCTCAGAGATAGTAAGTAGTTGACTATTGCGGCGTTCTGAGACGCCCGTGAGACGTTTTTTCGGTGTCGATCCAGAATTGCCCTTCGGAAAGTACTGAGCCGTCGTTGGAAGGCTTGGCGAAGCCAAGGACGCGGCAACGACATTTCATTCGCCGGCCAACCCTTCCATCTGGCCTTCCAACCCGTTACCGGTCGGCGGCGACAGATCGCCTAATACACGGGTGATAATCGTGGGTTCCGCGGTGGCGTCGGCGGGGGATGAGCGTTCTGCGCCGTAGACCAAACTGCAGCGGTCCGCTCCTCGACCGCTCCTGACCGTGGTAGAACTGGCCACTGGAACGCGTTGCAAAGCCAAAGGAGCAACCATGGGAATCCTGGACAAGGCCAAAGAGAAGGCGGGCCATCTGGCGGGACAGGCCAAGGACAAGATTGAGGACGTCAAGGAGAAGCGCAAGGTCGACGACCTGCTCGATGACCTCGGTCGGATCGTGTATCGGCAGCGCACCGAGCGCGGCGAGCCTGGTGATGAGGACGAGATCGTTCGCCTAGTGGGTGCGTTGCGCACGCTCGAGTCGGATGGAACCGACATCGTTGCGCCGGTGTCAGCGCCTGTCGAGGAGCAGCAGCCACCTCCACCGCCCCCGCCCCCCGCG
>JANMTV010000203.1:0-1612 GCA_031390905.1 Ilumatobacteraceae bacterium
CCCGTCCATCAGCCCGTGAACGACCTTGATACGACCATTCCCGACCTTCTCCCTAACGCAGGGAGACCGGCGGGTCGGCTAGCCGTCAGCGAACTGGCGACTCACGCTCGGTCTTTGCCGAGGGTCATCCGTCTTTCCGAAAGTCAGCGGTCTTTCTCGCCGTCATCCCCCGCTTCTGTTGCCGGGCTGCGGTGGATCGGCCCCGTGCGACATTTCTGCTCACGATGTCTCTTCGCTCACCTGAAAATCAGGCGGCGAGAGCGAACTGCTCGTTGGCAATTCTTGTTTTTTGCCCCGTTTAGCGAGTCTGAGCAACTCGGGTCGCAAACCCGCCCAACGACTCTGACGTCGAAACCTGTCAGCCCCGTGATTGGTATTACGCGCCCAGTGTAGGTGCACGACAGAAAAACCACCGGTGGGCCCCTCTTTCGAGGAGCCCACCGGTGGGAGACGTTTGGTTGGGGGTTAGATCGCCATCGTCTCGGTCTTCTTCGGCAGGGTTGAGTCCTGGACGAACGACTCCGGGATTGTGTCTGGGGTCTGGCTCGTGCGGCCCTTGCTGGCCCACACAAGTCCACTACCGGTCAGCATGAACACCAGGCCGAGCCCAGCGAACAGTCCGGCAAGTGCGAGACCCAACTGGAGTGCCGAGTGAGTGACCGTTCCGACTCCTAGCTCAGCGATCAGGCCGTGTGCGGTTCCGGTCCAAGCCTGCTCACGTGCCGGTCCCTCGATTGGGTGCGAGCGGTCGAATCCGGTCCAGTACCGACCGTCGACTTCGAACTCATAGTCGCCAGCCTCGTACAGGGTGCCTTCGTACTCGACATCCTCGGCGAGGGTCACGGTTTGCGTGCTGTTGAGGGTGTGGAACGACACCGCCGCCATCTGGTACATGTATTCGGTACCAGTGTTCACGAGTGGATCATTGGGGTCGAGATCCGAGTTGACTACCGGGTACTTCCAGTCGTCCTTCAGGAGCGACATGATCGCATCGGCACCTTCGGTGGTGCCACGGTCGGTCAGATTGCCATTCTCGTCGTAGCTGAGCGTGACGTTTTGGACTTCGCTGAACGCCTGCAGTGAGTCGTAACCGTCTTGAACTTTGGCGTAGGCGACTCCGCCGGCGACAACGAAACCTAAACCGATCGCCGCAAGGATGATTCCTAATACTCGCAGTCTCTTCAACATGAGCTTTCTCCAGTCTTACATTGGGCTCCCGATCTCCTTCGGGAACCTCTGGGTCCACTGTGCGTCAGTCAAGGGTCGGGCGGGCAGGGTCGGAGTGTCGGTTCGTGTGGGTCTTTAGTCCCTCGCCCGGGCATCATCAATGTCCCGCCTCGGCCCCGACAAGCACCGCCGACACGGCGAAGTGCCCGACGACGGTGGGTGCCACTCCGCATTATGGTCGACGACTGTGACGACCATTCGCCTGGCAACTCTTGATGATGTTCCTCGGCTCGCTCGGTCCGCGACGCGGGCATTTGCCGACGACCCGGTGATGCGGTGGTTCTTTCCCGACGACGATGACTACGAGCAGACCAATCCGATGTTGGTGCAGTTCATGGTGCGGCGCTGGCATGCCACCGATTCCGTCTGGTGTACCGATGATGGG
>JANMTV010000204.1:0-1588 GCA_031390905.1 Ilumatobacteraceae bacterium
GGCTTTGGCCGCCACAGACCCAAACGGCCGCCCGTCAGGCGGTACACGCGGCGATGGGTGAACCAGAAAAGCCGGATCAACCAGCGAGGAGGAAGTCGTGGCTTGGCCTTCGACTCGGACATGCGCGCTCCTCTGTGACCAACAGTCTGGACTCTGACGTTAACCCAGACAAGCGAAGTCCCCGCTGGTGTCAGGGTTGCCTGGCGTCTGTCGACTGTTCAGGTTTGGAGGCGGATTGTTGTGAGTGGTGGGGGTCTGGGTGTGCTGGTTTGGGTGTGGCCGTTGGGGTTGGTGACTTCGAGGGTGGCGTCGGGGAGCAGTTTGAGTTGCCAGCCGGGGCGGTGGATCAAGTGATGGTGTCTGGCGCATAAGAGCACGAGGTTGTCGAGGCTGGTGGTTCCGCCGTTACGCCAGTATTTGATGTGGTGTGCGTCGCACCAGGCGATTTTGCGGTTGCAGCCTGGGTGTCGGCAGTGGCCGTCGCGTTTGGCGACGGCACGGAACATGTCGAGCGGCACGCTGCGGGTGGTACGCCCGATATCGATTGGGACGGAGCCGTTGATCACGAAGCGTTGGATCGTCGAGTCACACAGCAACGCTTCGGTGGTTGAGGCTGGGAGTGGGTCGCCGTTGCTGGTGGTGGCGCAGCAGTGTGCGGTGTCGAGGTCGTTGGCGTTGATGGCGAGTTCGATGTGGGGGCGGTGGCGTGGTGTCCCGGTTTTGGTGTGGTTGGCGTTGAAGAACGCCACGACATCGAACAAAGCGTCAGCTTGTCGGGCGCCGACGGTGCGTTGGTCGTCTGTTTCCCAGGTGAGTGCGGTGCCGATTGCGTGTTCGAACTCGGCGGCGAGTGCGTCGTCGAACACGAACCTGCCGACCAAGGACCCGTCCGATGCGCGTTGGGTGACGAGTTGGCGTTCAGGTATCGCTGGTTCTGGTTGTTCGGTGATTGCTTCGGCGTTGCGTCGCCATTGGCGGCAGGCTTGTTCGGTGGCGCGTACGTCGAGTGGGGCGATGATCTCGACCAGTTCGGTGGCGTGAGCGTCGAACACTGATCCGATCGTGCGGGTGATGTTGGTCTGTAAGGCGTGTAGCTGTCCGGCCGACAATCGGGAACTCACGGCTGCGTCAGCGACGGGTTGATGATCACGCAGGAACCTGCCGCGAGCAACCAGCGAGGCGGCGTCGCGGTCTGACATCCGGCACCGGTGACGTAACCATGCGGCGATCGTGACCGACCCATCAGCGGCGTACTCGTGGTTCTGATCGAACCGGCCGACAGCCAAAGCCAAGCCAGCCGAAGCACGTTCATGGGCCGCCCAGACAGCAACGAAATCATCGATCGACAACTCACTCTCGTTGGTCTCGTCGACGATCGGACACATATACATAGCGTACATGTGTTGGTACTGAAATGCAACGTGATTTCTCAACTAATTTCGCTCTCGGAGCATCATTCGGTGGAGTGCAGCCGAACGCGAAAGGATCAACACCATGATCAGCGACGAGATGGCAATCGAGATTGCCGAACGGATTCGAACAGCGGCACAAACCAAGACGCCGACCAAGCAGATCTCGCAACTCCACC
>JANMTV010000213.1:0-6148 GCA_031390905.1 Ilumatobacteraceae bacterium
GGCGGCGGAGGGTGCCGATGAGGCGGCGGAGCGCCGTGGTCCGACCGGCGGAATCGTCGAGCCTGGTGATCGTTACGCCAGAGGCGGCGGCAACCTCGACCGTGGGACCGCCAGCGATCGAGGCGGTCACGGTTTCGAAAACAGACCGTGTGGGTGTGACGGGCGACGGCGCCCATTCGCTGTGTTCCGAACGGACGGCAACACGACCGGGCGGCACGAGGTGCGCCAGTTCACTCGCCGGATCCTCGACCAGTCGACGACGTGCCGCCAAGGAACTCGGCTCGACTGAGGCGACGGCGCGGCGAACGGCAAGCACGAGTTCGTCGGTTGGCTCCGGGAACGAATCGCGAAGCGACTCGTCAGTCAAGCCAGGCCGCGAAACCCTCGCCGACAGACCGCCGCGATCTTGATCTCGAACCTCGTCAGTGATCTGATCGACAACTGAACTCGTGACACCGAACTGCTCGTCGATCTCACCGCTCGGCCAAATCACTTCGAACCGGTCGACCGGATCAACGGAGCGGTGCGGCAATTGCGCGGGAATCGATGCGAGCGGATCGGCTCCCGGCTGCGGAAGTCCATCCGCTGCCAAACGGTCGATCCAATCACTGGCGAACGGGTCAGACGGTTGCCCGCTGCGCTCGGACCGAGCAGCCGGTAGACGCTCTGGGAGACGCTCCTCGAGCCACGAAGGCTGCTCCCACTGAATCATGTCGTCGGCATCAAACCCGTCGATCGGCGAGAACAATCGCTCGGGCGAATCCACGAGCACCGGCTGTTCGGTCGGTGCTGGTGCCGGCAATGGATCGCCAGGAGTCAGGTCGAACGCTCCGACCGGCCGATCCCACTGATGCAATCCAGAACTGTGATGCCGATACGGCGTGGCCTCAACCGAGCTGACTCGCTGCGAGGCCAGCCAACCGAGGCACTCGTCGGTCAGCATTTCGAGCGTGACGAGCACGGCGTGCCGATTGACCGAGGGTGCACGCTCGAACAGCCGGCCGAGGTGTTCGACGGCGCCGATTCGAATCGAACCGTGATCGAGCTGAGTCGCCGTCAGCGCGTCGGCATCGATGAGACGGGCACCAATCGACGCGTCGCCGTCGCGCTCGGCGAGATAGATCCGTCCGCGGTCCATGTAAACCCGAACCTCAGGCGACGTGTCAAAGTCGAGTTGGCCCGTGAATCGGTGATCCCTGGCAGCGTCGAGTACGACCCAGCCGGGCCTCGGGAAGGTCGTCGCCAGCCCGAACAGTTCAGCGGTGATGGCATCGCGTTCGAGTGTCATGCCGCACCAGCCATGGCGATCACTCGTTCGAGCGCACCGCGATCATCGACGGCACCTCGCTCCATCCGATCAAGCACAGCGAGCAACGCCTCGATCACGACCTCGCGACCGGACTCGTGATGGATCAATTGACAGGCAACGACCGACTCACTGGCGAGCGCGCCCAACTGGCGAGCGAGCAGTTGTGCCACGTCGTGCTCGTCACACCGGTTGACGGCGACGACAAGCGGCACTCGAAGGTCTTGCAGCAGGGCGCGCATGGCGTCACCGGCATCGGCATGCGTTTCGGTCGCCGAGGCGTCGATCACGTAGACGACCGCATCGACATCGCCCTTCATCACATCGGTCATGAACCAGAATCGACGCTGGCCAGGCGTACCGAACAGCAGCAGTTGAACCTCGCCGTCGTCGAGCGTGTACGAGCCGAAATCCATCGCCACGGTCGTGCGCTGTTTGATCACCGCCTCATCGCCGCTGGTATCGACATCAGTGTCGACGACCGAGGTCTGCGATACGGCTTGGATCAACGACGTCTTACCTGCCGCAAATGGCCCGGTGACGAGCAGCTTGAACACGTGCTCGGTACGCGTGCTTGCATCGATCATCATGTTCCCTCCTTCGTCGCTCCGCCGTTGGCGTGTAGTGGTCGCCCCAGCCTCGTCATGGTTTCCTTGATTTGATATCGGTCGAATTCACCGAAACTTGAGGATCCGCCCCAGATCAGACCCAGTCGCTACCGCTTGGAATGCACGCTAGCCTCGAACCCGGAAGGGTGCCCGAGCGGCCAAAGGGACACGCCTCGAAAGCGTGCGAGGTGCAAGCCTCCGTGGGTTCAAATCCCACCCCTTCCGCCAACAGTCTTGGGTCTACGAGCCGCATTCGAGGCCGTCTTCGGGCGGTTCGAGGTCGATGAGGTAGTCGTTGACCGCCTCGATAACGCAGCGATTGACGCCGTAGCCGGTGTGTTCGTCGGCCTCGACGATGATCAACCGGCCGTCCTCCAACGCATCTGACATCCGCACCGTCGAGTCGAACGGCGTGGCAGGATCGCCGGTCGTCCCGATCACCACGACCGGTCCCGCACCAGCACCGGTGATCGTCACCCGCGGGTCGGCCGTTTCGGGGAAGAACGTGCAGAAGTAGCCACCCGACGAGTTGTCGGGGATCAACGTCGGGGCGACCTCGTGGTAGCGCGCCGATTCGGCGTCAACCTCGTCGACGGTCGGTCGATCCGACGTATCGGCGCACGAGATCACCTGGAACGCCTCGAGGAAGTTGGCGTACGTGCCGTCGAACGAGCGTTGATAGTAGGTGTCGTGTAACTCCAGCAGCCCGCTGCCGTCGCCTGTTTGAGCGGCGGCCAACGCGTTTTCGAGCGCCGGCCAATAGGCCTGGGTGTACATCGCCTGCACGACAGCAACGACTGCCACGTCACGATTGACTTTGGGACGATCCGGGGCACCCTCGATCGGATGCTCGTCGAGATCGTCCATCAGCTTCATGAATTCCGATTTGGGATCGCCGTCGTTGTAAAACACACACGTGTCATCGGCACTGCATTCGGTGAGGAACGTCGTGACCGAGTTCTCGAAACCCTTCATCTGTTGAAGGCTCGATTCGATCGGTTCGGCATTCGGATCGACAGCACAGTCGAGCACGGCAGCCCTCACAGTCTCAGGAAACATTGTCGCCCAGGCGGCACCGAGTTCGCTGCCGTAACTGAACCCGAAGTAGCTGATCGTCGCCTCACCGAGGGCCCGGCGAATCACGTCCATATCGCGGGCGCTGTTGTTTGTGCCGACGAACTGGATGATCTCGGAGTTCTTGGCGACACATTCGCGGGCGAAGCTCTCGGCCGTATCGACCAGGATCTCGTGTTCGGCGTCGGTCTTCGGTGTCGTATCGATCTCGGTGAAGTAGCGGTCGTAGTCGTCGATGCAGTCGATCGACGGGTCGCTCTCGCCGGTGCCGCGTGGGTCCCACCCGATGATGTCGAATCGTTCGAGAATCTCCTGGTCGTAGATCTGGGCGGCGAGGATCGCAAGGTCGCTGCCACCGCTCCCTGGGCCACCGGGGTTGACGAGTAGCGACCCGATCCGTTTGTCCTGATCGAGCGCTCGAAATCGGGTAACAAACAGCTCGAAGCGATCACCGTCAGGCTTGGAGTAGTCGACCGGCACCTCGATCGTGGCAACGTCGACCTGGTCATCGTAGGCCTCCCACTCGAACGGTTCCGGTTCGAACTGAGGTAGCTCGGTCGCTGACTCGGCGACCACAGCGGGCGTACGTTCCGACGTTTCAGATTGCTCGGTCGAGGGAACCGTCGCCACTTGCGTCGTCACCCGGCTTGACCCGCTCGTTACCCCGTTGTCACCTGTACAGGCCGTGAGGCCGAGCGCCGCCGTGATCAGAATCATCGCTGTCGCTCGCCCGCGCATGAACCAAGCGTAGGGCGGTCGCCGCTCGAAGTTCGGCCACGCTGCCGTAGCCTGCCCGCATGCGTATGGGCCCGCACCACATGATGCCGCGTGACACCGACGCGGTCAAGGGCACCAAACTCGGCCGCGACACGGCACGTCGCGTTTGGATCTTTGCCCGCCCGTACAGGGGCACGATCTCGGTGTTTCTCGGAGCAATCCTCGTCGCCGCGCTGCTCGGTGTCGTGCCTCCACTCGTCGTCCGCCACATCCTCGACGATTCCATCCCTGACGGTGATCGATCGGCGATCGTGTGGCTGGCCGGGCTCGCCGTTGGAGCGGCGCTGCTCGACGCGTCGCTGGCGATCGTGCAGCGCTGGTGCAGCGCCCGGGTCGGCGAAGGGTTGATTGCCGACCTGCGGCGGACGCTGTTCGCCAAGGTGCAGCGACTACCCCTCGCGTTCTTCACACGCACTCCGACAGGCGCCATCACCAGCCGACTCAACGGTGACGTCGTGGGTGCCCAAACCGCCGTCACGAGCACGCTCGGCAGCGTCGTCAGCAACGTCGTCGTACTCGTGATCACCCTGGCGACGATGCTCACCCTCGAGTGGAGGATCACACTCCTGTCGTTGGTCGTGCTGCCGCTGTTCATCATTCCGGCACGTCGAATCGGGCGACGCCTGCAAGACATCTCGCGTGAGCAGATGCAACACAACGCGGCGATGAACACACAGATGACCGAACGTTTCAACGTCTCAGGTGCAGCGCTCGTCAAGCTGTTCGGATCGCAGGATCGCGAGAACACGATGTTCGGTCGCCGGGCGAATGCCGTGCGCGATGCCGGGATCAAGTCGGCGATGCTCGGTCGAGTATTCTTTGTCGCGCTTGGACTTGTAGCGGCGGTTGGCACGGCGGCGATCTACGGGATCGGCGCACTGCTCGTAGTTGACGGTGACATCACGAGCGGCACGCTCGTGGCGATGGCTGCACTGGTCAACCGGATCTACCAACCGCTGACTGGCCTAACGAATGCCCGCGTCGACCTGATGACATCGATGGTTTCGTTCGAGCGAGTCTTCGAAGTGCTCGACGCAGCAGAACCGATCAGCGATCGACCCGGCGCCTTCGACCTGATCGAGCCGACGGGACGTGTCGAGTTTCGTGACGTGACGTTCCGCTATCCGCCAGCCAACGAGTCATCGATCGCGTCGATGGAAACACAGTCGATCCCCGGAGCCGACCCTGATCGCGACATCCTCACCGGGTTGAATCTGACACTCGAGCCCGGCGAGACCGTGGCGCTGGTCGGTGCCTCCGGAGCCGGCAAGAGCACCCTCGCCTCATTGATCCCGCGGCTCTACGACGTGACCACCGGTGCCGTGTTGATCGACGGCAACGACGTGCGCGACCTAACGCTCGATTCGCTGCGAGGTGCCGTCGGGGTCGTGTCGCAAGACCCACACCTGTTTCACGAATCGATCGGCGACAACCTCCGATACGCACGGCCATCGGCGACCGACGACGAACTGGTCGCAGCGGCGCGGGCGGCCCGCATCCACGACACGATCAGGGCGCTTCCCGATGGCTACGACACCGTCGTGGGCGAGCGCGGCTACCGCCTGAGCGGCGGCGAGAAGCAGCGGGTCGCGATCGCTCGGCTCCTGCTCAAGAACCCGGCGATCATGATCCTCGATGAGGCAACCAGCCACCTCGACAACGACAACGAAGCCCACGTGCAAGCCTCGATTGAGGTCGCCCTATCAGGCCGCACGGCGTTGGTGATCGCCCACCGCCTGTCAACCGTACGCAGCGCCGACCGCATCGCCGTGCTCGATCAGGGCCGGATCGTCGAGTTGGGCACTCACGATCAACTTGTCGAGCAAAACGGCCTCTACGCCAGCCAATTGCGAGCCGGCGAACTGCTCACGACAACCTGAAATCCAGCGTTCAAGTCGCGCTGAACCCCTCCATACCGTGCCCATGTCGACATGAACGGGTTTATTGGACGAACCAGGAGTTGATCCCGACGGATCCGGATTTGTTGATCTGCACGATGCCGACGCCGCGGGCGGAGTAGTCGCCCGATGTGGTCGACGTGATCTTTACGGTCTTCTGGGCGATCGGATTCTCGAAGTCGACTTGGAAGCTGTCTGGCAGCGTTCCGACGACGATCTGGGCGGCGACGAGCCCACCGGACATCGTGACCGCCTTGTTCGCCGTCGTCGTGCCGGCGTCGATGAAAACACGCCCCTGCGGCACAGCGATGTAGCCGGGGATCGTGATTTCGGCGGCGCCCGCAGCGAGGGCGATCTCGATGATCGGCTGTGGCACACGCACGGTCGCCACGGGCTCCGTGACCCCCGGTGCCGAACCAGCGCCGGGCGTGTACAGGTGCGGGCCACTCCAAGCGGAGTAGGCCCCGTTGCCGACGAGATTGACG
>JANMTV010000252.1:0-8256 GCA_031390905.1 Ilumatobacteraceae bacterium
GTTCCGCGTAGCCCTCCAATCGTCTTGCGCATGGAGATGAAGCCAAGTCGTGCGGCCGTCTTCTTCCCCTCGGCCGATACCGGCCTGCGCCGAGGATGGATACCCCAGCAGGAAATCGGCAAACGCATTTCCATCGGCCAGCCCAGGCTCCGATGAGGTGAATCGCGGAGTGAAGGAGAACGACCCCCTGGCATTGGGCGAATCCTGAGGCCGGAAGCGCAAGCGGTAGAGGTATGCGCCAAACTTCATCGTGTGCGACCCTCGAATCGCGGAAAGATTGCTGAAGAGGTCGAAACTGGTATTGCGCCGGCTGACGAATGTGGACGGATCTCCCATGCTACGAAGATCGGCGCGCTGTACGTCATGTCTTTCTCTTTGCACTCCTCGACCGTGAACTTGGGCGGTGGGCGTAGGTCCTCGTCGAACGGGTCGAACTCGAGCTCGAGCTGAAGGGCTTCGGAGAAGTCCTTGATCGGGCTGATGTCGCGGAACGTGTTCGCCAGCCCTTCCTCCAAGAACCACTGGAAGCTCTCTCGCTGGATCGCGATCAGATCCGGCAGTTCGAGTGGTTCGTCAAGGTTTGCGAACGAGTAACGCTCACGGTTGATCGAGCGGGTAGCCACAAATCACCTCGGGTTGAGTGGTGCGGTCAGCACGATGGACAGGTCTGTTGCGTCAGGGCGCGGAAAGTCAAGACCGAAAAACAAGGAAAAGACAAGACGACGCACGGCAACAGGCGATCCTATCGCGCGAAAGTCCAGATCGTCAACCGCATGCGCGGCTCCGATCCGAACGTCTGGAGGGAGCCTCCCGGCCGCTCAGGCTGAATTGGTGCACACCGTACGGAAATGGAGACCGTCTGTCAAGCATTCCGCCGAAAGCCAGCCGAGAAGTTGAGGATTTGGGCCGTTCATGCCACCCGTTCGCCATCGATGCTGAGCAGCGCCAAGAGGCGATGCTGTATCTCCCTATAGCGGGGAGAATCGGCGATCGACACCCGGTCGCGGGGCCTCGGAATTTCGACGGTGATCATGTCGACCACCGACCGTTGTGGCGGATTCGACATGACGACAATGCGGTCGGACAGCAGGACCGCCTCGTCGATTCCGTGAGTGACCATCAACACGATTTCGGTCTCGCTCTCGCTCTGCCAGAGCTCGATCAGCTGACCTTGCAGTCGTGCCCGTGTCAGCGCGTCCAGTGCGCCGAACGGCTCATCCAGCAGGAGCACCCGCGGTTCGACCGCGAACGCCCTGGCAACGGCGCACCGTTGCTGCATCCCGCCGGAAATCTGATGCGGGCGTTTGCCCCGGTGCTCCCAGAGACCGACACCTCCGAGGTATCGATGTACGAGCTCGCCCCGCTCGGACTTCGAATGTTCCGGCCTCGCAGATGCGACCGCGACTTCGACGTTCTGTTCCAACGTAAGGCGCGGCAGCAGCGAGTAGTTCTGGAACACCATTGCGCGGTCCGGTCCCGCGCCTCCCACCGGCGCCCCATCGAGGAGTACCTCACCTCGATCCGGGGTGGTCAGCCCGCCGACCACCGACAGCAACGTCGATTTCCCGCAACCGGAGTGGCCGATCAGCGACACGAATTCTCCGGGCTGTACCGTGAGTTCGATGCCACGGAGGACGTGTTGCACGCTGCTCTTGTGGACAAAACTCTTGTGAAGATTTCGGATCTCGAGCGTCACGAGTGGGCCTCCTGCTGGCTGGCGAGCTTGGCGAGCTTGAGGAAGACCAGGTCGAGGAGTAGCCCCGTCGTACCGATCAACACGATGCTGGCGACGACCTTGGGCATCGCGCCGGCGTTGTATTCGTTCCACACGAAGTTGCCGATGCCATCGCGCCCACTCATCATCTCGACGGCGACGATCACCATCCACGCCGTCCCCATCGAGAGCCGCAACCCGGTCACGATCGAACCGAGCGAGTGCGGGACGACGACATGTCGAACGTAGGCCCGGCGTGTGAGATGGAACACTCTGGCGACATTGCGGTGGTCGGTCGGAATCGACGATGCACCTGCAGCGGTGTTCAACACGATCGGCCAGAGGCTCGTGAGGCAGATCACCCATGTGCTCGCCCTGTCGGCATCGAGAAAGATGATGAGAAGAACCGGATACCAGGCCAACGGAGAGACCGGCCGCAGGAACTGGATCAGCGGATTGACCGCCTTCCATGCCCGTGGACTCGATCCGATCAGCATCCCGAGTGGAATTCCGAGGATCGCCGCCATCACGAATCCCTTGAGGACTCTCAGCAACGACGACTTCAACAACAACAGGACACCCTGGTCACCGGGTCCTCCGTTCCTGAAGCCGTCGGTAAGTAACTCCCGCAGACTCGACCAGGTATCGACCGGAGTCGGCATGTTGGCGACCTGCCGTGCGCCGAGATGCCACAGCGCGACGAACACCGCCGCTCCTGCCACCGCCCAGCCCAGCGTCGATGCCGATTGTGCGAGTCGACTCCGGCCGCGTGGGATCGCAATGGGGGCAGAGGCACGGTGCGCCGGCTCTCCGGCAGAATCGACATCGATGTCGGCTGTGGTGGCTTGATCGATCGCGTCGGGCAGCATCAGGCTCATGAGGGTGCGGTCCTGGCAACTTCGGCGGCCGGGTCGGCGGGATCGAAGGTAATCCCGTCGAGGCGGATCTCGAACGGTTTCATCTCGTCGTCGGGTATCGAGATACCTTCTGCGGCGGCCACTTCGGCGTACAGATCCGACAGCACGATGCTGTCGGTGAGCGCCGTGTAGTCAGGCGGCTCCGTGAGCAGTCCGAGGCGTTGGTACTGGGCCAAGGCCCAGATCCCGTGCGCCTTGCGAGGAAAGTTGGCGGCGCCACCGCGGAAGAACTGCATCTGTTCGCCCGCGAAATCCTTCTCGCCGAGACCCGCACCCAACTCGTAAATGCCGGTCAGCCGACCGACGATCGCCGCCGCAGGTGCATTGACGTACTGCTCGGTCGCCAGCGTCTGGGCCGCTTCTGCCCGATTCGTGAGGTCGTCGAGCCATTTGCCGGCCTGCAGGATCGCCGCCATCGCATCTTTCAGCGCAGCAGTTTGCTCGGATGCGAATCGTTCGTTGACCACCAATGCCTTCTCGGGATGATCGAGCCAGAGGTCCTGAGTGGCGAGGGTGGTGAATCCGATGTCGTTGGCGACGGCGACGGCGTTCCACGGTTCACCGACGCTGAATCCCTTCACGTTGCCGACCGTCATGTTCTGGACCATTTGCGGCGGAGGAACTGCACCGATCTTCAGTGTCGCGGCGTCGACGCCACACGCCGCCAACCAGTAACGCAACCAGAGATCATGCGTTCCGCCCGGGAACGTCATTGCGAACTCCGGAGCCGAGGTCGACGCCAACAGGTCCTTGGCCTTTGTCAGGTCGCCGTAACCGACCGCGGCAAACTCCTTCGCCAGTGTGATCCCCTGACCGTTGTTGTTGAGGATCATGGCGATCTTGAGGTCCGTCGCTCTGTTTCCACCGATTCCGGTGGCGACGGCATATGGCATGGTGAACAAGGCGTGGGCAGCGTCGATCTCACCCGTCTGGAGAGCGTCACGCAGCGCAGGCCACGACGCTTGCTTGATCAGTTGGGCATCGATGCCCCGTTCGGCGAAGTAGCCCAACTCCTTGGCCATGATGAGCGAGGCGGAATCGGTGAGTGCGATGAAACCGAACTTCACCGTACGGAGCGACGCCACGTCGGTCGATCCACTGGACTCTCCACTCGCGATTGCCGTGGGATCGGACGATCCGGAGGTTCCGTCGGCAGAAGTCGTCGAGTCCCCGCATCCCAGCAGGGTGGTCGATGTCGCCGTCGCGCCTGCGGTCGCAGCGAGTAATTGAATGAAACGTCGTCGGTCCATGGATTGGAGGGTAGGACCGCGCCATTCGGGGAGGATTGCGGCAACAAGAACGCCAGGTCACCGTTGCCTCACCGAGCCCGAGCAGGCCTGTGAGAAGTGAAAAGCGGACAGGCCCCGGGGAGCTCCCGGGGCCTGTCGAGTTCGATAAGCGTCGTCAGACGCTCGTGCTCACTTCAGTTCGACGGAAGCGCCGGCGTCTTCGAGCTTGGCCTTGGCAGCCTCGGCGGCAGCCTTGTCGGCCTTCTCGATGACGGCCTTGGGGGCACCGTCGACGAGGTCCTTGGCTTCCTTGAGACCCAGGCTTGTGAGCTCGCGGACAACCTTGATGACCTGAATCTTCTGTGCTCCGGCACCAGTCAGGATGACGTCGAACTCGTCCTGCTCCTCGACTTCGGCTGCAGCGGCCGGTGCGCCACCAGCGGCTGCAACCGCAACCGGGGCAGCGGCGGTGACGCCGAACTTCTCTTCGAACGCGTCGAGTAGCTCTTTGAGTTCGATGACGGTCAGACCGGCAATGGCTTCCAGGATTTCGTCTTGCTTTGCCATGATTGATGGCTCTCTTTCTTGAATGTTCGGTGCCTGTGTGGCACCAGCGATGAATAGTCGGATGAATATGGGTTCGGACGCGGTCGCCTCAGGCGGCCTGCTTCTCGATAAGGGCCGCGAGACCGTAGGCAAAGTTGCGCGGCAGCGCCTGCAATAGGCCGGCGGTCTTGACCAACGGCGCTTGCAGAGCTCCAGCGAAACTCGCCAGCAGTTGCTCGCGGGACGGTAGGTCGGCGAGAGCCGCGACGTCGGAAGCCGACAGCACGGACGAACCGAGTACGCCACCCTTGACAATCAGGTTGGGAAGCAGCTTCGACGCATCCCGCAACGCTTTTGCGGCGCCAGCGATATCACCGCGGGCGAACGTCAACGATGTTGGGCCAACCAGAAACTCTTCGAGGCCATCGAGACCTGCTTCTCGAACGGCAAGCCGGGCGAGCGTGTTCTTGTAGATCGCCATCTCGGCATCGATCGGACGCAGGGCGTTTCGAACGGTGGCGATCTGTCCGACCGTGAGACCGCGGTACTCGGTCACGAACACCGCCGAACTGCTGTTCAACTTGGCAACTACGGCTTCGACCACAGCGACCTTCTCAGGTCGCGGTGCCCTCGCATTGGTTACGTCATCGATAGTGGATTCACTCATTCAGTGCACACCTCCTTTCAGTTCTACTCGTGGCTCGCCCCGAACGAGTCGGGATGGCGAACACCACGAGGAACATCGAACCTGCCGTCGAAACAGCTGGTTCGAGATCTTCGAAAGGCGTGCACCTCGGCGGGCGGGTCGGAACCCATTACCCCTCGGCCTTTCGGCGTTGGGACCAGCGGTCTTCGGCGAGCAACCGGTTATGTAACTGGCGAGCGTATCGCCAGATTGTTACCGTCAGTCCGTTTCCGGTTTGAGACGGTTCAGGTCGACTCGGACACCAGGCCCCATCGTCGACGAGATCGTGATCTTGCGCAGGTATCGACCCTTGGCCGATGCCGGCTTGGCACGTTGCACTTCATCAAGCACGGCACGGAAGTTGTTCTCCAACTGCTGCTCGGTGAAACTGACCCGGCCGAGTTGCACGTGAACATTTCCGTAGCGGTCGGTTCGGTACTCGACCTTGCCGCCCTTGAACTCGGTAACTGCACGACCGACGTCGTTCGTGACGGTACCGGTCTTTGGGTTCGGCATCAGGCCGCGCGGGCCGAGCACTCGACCCAGACGTCCGACGAGCGGCATCATGTCGGGCGTGGCGATGGCCACATCGAAGTCCATCTTTCCGCCCTCGATCAGGGCGTACAGATCGTCGGCACCCACGATGTCGGCACCTGCTGCGCGGGCCTCTTCGGCAGCCGTGCCGGCAGCGAACACGGCGACGCGAATGTCCTTACCGGTGCCTTCAGGCAATGCGACCGTTCCACGCACCATCTGGTCGGCCTTACGGGGGTCGACCCCGAGACGGAACGCGATGTCGACGTTTTCGTCGAACTTTGCGCTGGCGACCGATTTGGCGATGGCCAGTGCTTCGGGTGGGCTGTAGAACCGATCGCGATCGAACTTCTTGAGCGCGTCGACGAGTTTCTTACCGGACATGTTGTGTCTTCCTCAGTGTGTGAGATCCCCCGGGCGAGGTCGTCCCGGGCCGGATCGTTGGCTAATAGTGGGTGGTGGTTGGAAATGTCTGATCAGTCGGGCAATCAGCCGACCGCAATGCCCATCGAGCGAGCGGTGCCACGAACCTGCTGCTTGGCAGCCTCGAGGTCGTTGGCGTTGAGGTCAGGCATCTTGATCTTGGCGATGTCTTCAATGTCGGCGTCGTAAATCGTTGCGACGATCTCGGAGCCTGGATTGGCCGACGCCTTCGGGATCCCGAGCTTCTGACGGATCAGGACCGGCGTTGGTGGCGTCTTCAGAACGAACGTGAACGTCCGGTCTTCGAAGATCGTGATCTCGGCGGGCACGACAATGCCGACCTGCGACTCGGTCGCCGCGTTGTACTGCTTGACGAAGTCCATGATCGCGATGCCGTGCGGTCCGAGCGCGGTACCGACCGGTGGTGCTGGGGTGGCCTTGCCGGCCTGGATCTGGATCTTGACGATCGCAGCGACTCTCTTCTTTGCCATCTTGGTTTCTCTCTATTCTCAGGAAATCGGTGTCTCAGGAACCAGTGCCGCTACTCAGAGCTTGACGACCTGGCTGAAGTCCATCTCGACGAGTGTTTCGCGGCCGAAGATATTGACGAGCACCTTCAGCTTCATGTGGTCGGCATTGATTTCGGCGACTGTGCCTAGGAAGTCGGCGAACGGACCTTCCTTGACACGAACGCTTTCGCCTTCCTCGTAATCGAGTTTTGGCTTCGGTCGAGCTGTCTCGTCGGTGCCGAGACCCTTTGCGGACAGGAAGGTACGAACCTCGGCACGTCGCAACGGTGTCGGCTTCTGCCCACGATCGCTCTGGCCGACGAAACCGGTTACACCCGGCGTGTTGCGAATGCAGTACCACGACTCGTCAACCATCTCGCAACGTACGAGCAGGTAGCCAGGGAACACCTTGCGCTGAACGGTCTGCTTCTTGCCATTCTTGAATTCGACGACTTCTTCCATGGGGATCACGACCTCATAGATCTTGTCTTCCATGTTCATCGACTGAATTCGGGCGTGCAGGTTGGCAGTGACCTTCTTTTCATACCCCGACTGGGTGTGCACCACATACCATGAACCTGGTCGCGTCCACGGATCATCGTCATCGACCGCTTCGGTTGCGGCCGGTGCCAAAGCAGCCGCCTCGTCGATGACTTCGAGACCTTCAAGCTGATCCTCGACGGCCGCTTCCGGCGTGTCATCTGCAACCGTGTCATCTACGCCCGTGTCATCTGCAACCGTGTCATCTGCGCCCGTGTCATCATCGATGACTTCGAGCAGGTCGAGGTCACTCGCCGCGTTTGTCTCGTTCTCGCTCATGCGTAAAACCAATCTGCGACATGTCGGAGGCCGACGTCGAGCCCGCCGACAAAGGCGGTGAAGATCACGACGGTCGTCGTGACGATGATCGAATACCTGACAATTTCCGGCTTGCTCGGCCAACCGACCTTGCGCATCTCGTCGCGGACCTCGCGGAGGTACTGCACCGGACCGACTCGCTCACGGGTATTTTGCGGACGCGGGGCGCGTGTTGGCGCGCCCTTCTCGTCGAGCGCGCCTTGGCGCTTGAGCATCCGCTTCTGTTCGCGGTTGAGGTCATCCATTGACATGAGTTCTACTTTGTCGATCGTCTGGGCAGGGCAGGAGGGATTCGAACCCCCGACCGTCGGTTTTGGAGACCGATGCTCTACCAGCTGAGCTACTGCCCTCTGCGGGGAGTAGCCAGCGTACCAGCGACTCCCGACTGGGCACCCCCGACGGATCGGATCAGCGCGTTTCCTTGTGGACCGTGTGCTTGCGGTCGTGGCTGCAGTACTTGTTCATTTCGAGACGTTCACGATCGTTGACCTTCGACTTCATCGTGATGTAGTTACGTCGCTTGCACTCGGTGCATTCGAGGGTGATCTTCACCCTCTTCTCGCTCTTTGCCATTTTCAATTACTCGCTTCGCTCGCTGGGCCGGCAGGCGCCGACACCAAATTGTTCCGAAGTCCTCTCAGACTTCGCTCGCTGGGCCGGCAGGCGCCGACACCAAATTGTGCTTCGTTTGTAGTGGGAACGTCAGGTCACTTGAGGATTTTGACGACGCGGCCGGCGCCGACGGTACGCCCGCCTTCGCGGATCGCGAACCGGAGGCCCTCGTCCATAGCGATCGGCTTACCCAACTCGACCGTCATCATCACATTGTCACCAGGCATCA
>JANMTV010000300.1:0-1827 GCA_031390905.1 Ilumatobacteraceae bacterium
GGACTGCTGGTCGGGATCGAGTGGCTCCCGTATACGAACATCGCTACCGCCGCCGACGCACAGCGAATCGTGCAGGCCGCCAATCGGCCAAACGGCGGGTACTGCGCCGACATCTGGCATCACACTCGCGGCGCCAATGACATCTCGATGATCGGCGCACTCGAACCTGAACTCGTGTTCGCGGTGCAGATGAACGACGGTCCGATGACCCCGACGATCGACGATTACAAGCCAGACTGCCTTGCCTATCGAGTGCCCCCCGGCGACGGCGAGTTCGACTGTGTCGGATTCGTGGCGTTGCTGATCGAGATGGGCGTGTCCGCCCCGATTTCAATCGAGGTCTGCTCCACGGTGTTGTGGGAGGCCCCGATCGATGAGGCGGCACAGTTGGCGGCCGACGGCATGCGTCGCGTCCTACAGATGACACCATCGACGAGTTGATCGATGCCCTCCTCCGACCCCGACTTGATTGCGTCGAGCCCAATGTCCGGCCAGCGATGCCTGGTGCTCGGGGGTTCGGTGTTCGTCGGCAAGCGCCTTGTCGAAGCGCTTGTCGGTGCCGGTGCCGACGTCGCAGTGTTGAACCGAGGAAGGACGCCAGCGAGTCTGCCTGAATCGGTCGAGTTGCTCCTCGCCGATCGGACTGATCTCGATCAGATGAGCTCGGCGTTGGCGGGCCGCGAGTGGGATCTCGTCTTCGATGTTTCCGGGTTCGTGATGGCCGCCGGCGGCTCCGACATCGAAGGTCTGCTCGACCTGCTCGATGGCCAGGTCGGGGGCTACGTCTATACGAGTTCGATCATGGCGTACGACCAGTCATGGGTCGGTGTGTTCCCGTGGACGGAGTCGCAGCCGACCAATCCTGAGGGACCAACCAGCTACGGCGGGTTCAAAGCACTTGCCGAATCCTCGATGCTGGCGCGTCACGCCAAGACCGGTTTCCCGGCGTCGATCGTTCGGCCGGCGGCAATCTACGGACCCGATAACAACATCTTCGACATGGAAACGCCGATGTTCCTTCGGCTGCTTCAGCACCGCCCGATCCTGGTGCCTCACGGAGGCCTGGTGGTCGGCTCATACGGGCATGTCGACGATCTGTGCCAGGCGATGATCACGATCGCCCGCCACCCGGCCGCTCGTGGTGAGGTGTTCAACATCTCCGCCGAATCGCTTGACGTCAACCGCTACATCGCCGTGCTCGCCGATGTCGTCGGGGCCGAACCCGACGTCGTGCGTGTGCCTGACGATCTGCTACCCGAAATCACGGCACCCGAGGCAGGGTCGGTGTTCGGTCATCTGTTCAAGGTCCGGCATCATGCGACGGTGAGCATCGAGAAGGCGCAACGGCTCGTCGGTTACACCTACCGGCACGACACGCGCAGTGGTCATGCTCAGACGTTCGATTGGTTCAGGGATCAGGGTTGGGATCGGCTCGAGGGTCCACTGGTCGATCCGGTCTGGAAGGCGTCGTGGGACTTCAGTGCTGAAGCGCTGTTGGCAGAACGGATCCGTCGTGGCTGAACTGAGCGATGCCGAACTCTGGCGATGTGTCGAGACGACTGTGCGCGATGTGTTGTTGCCGGCGCTCGCCGACGACGCCGACTGGGCTCGGGCCGCAGCCGTCCAATTGGTCGGTCTTGCTCGGTACTCCCGCGGTCGCCCGCAACCGAGTGACAACCGCCAGAACGAACTGGCCGCGATCCTCGATTCACATGCCGACAACGAACTGATCGCTCGGCATTGGCGTGGCAACGATGCCTCCGCAACCGTGATGGACGTTGTCGGCCGAGTCCTTTCCGATGCCGTCGGGCTGACCAATTCGGACGC
>JANMTV010000344.1:0-31382 GCA_031390905.1 Ilumatobacteraceae bacterium
AGCACCTTCGGCGAGTGCGTCACTGAACGACGGTGCCTCTTCGAGTGCTTTCGAGCGTCGATCTTTGGTTTTGGCTTCGGCAGCGGAGATCCCGGCGTTGCGGATCAGCACTTCTGCGGCCGAGACGTCGAGCTGGTTGGAACGCGACAGCAGGCGAGCTTGGAAGTGGTCCATCCAGCCCTGCACGACACGGAACGTCTGGAGTGTCGAGACGACTTCGGTGATGGTGAGCGTGGCTGGGTCGGCGTGGACCAACGATGTGAACATCGCTTGTGGATCGACCGGCCGTGACATGAGATTATACTATCCGACATATGTACGGGATGCAACACATTTCCAAGATTTGTTTGTAGCCGCTGGGGCCCGGGTTGACGGCTTGCAAGACATCGTCGAGCGTCAAGTGGCGAGGATGCACGAGGCGTTGACGGCCTGGTACGTCGTCGCTGGGGGATCTGGTGCAAGACCTTGCAGCGTCCAGCGTCGACCTACCAGAGGCTCAGAACGTCAAACCTGATCTCGATTGTCGAGGATGAAGTGCCGCAAGCGCTTGCAGAACATTTTGACGTCGGACCCGTTGCTACGTGCAGCGGTTTTTCCTCTGTGACTGGTGAGCAGATTTGGACCGTAGTGCCGAGCAGCGGTTCGCCAATGCACTTCACCGGAGACCAGTCGTCTGGCCTTCGACCCGTCGTCACTTCCGGTGTTCCGTAGTCGGGACAATTTCGCTCTTTGCGGAGAAGGTTGGGGCGAAGGTGGGACGCTACGGCAAGGTGAATCGCAAGGGCTCGCGCTCGCGGTTTGGTCAGCGTGGCCCAAATTGCCCGAGCGACCGTGACCAAGACCAACCTTAGTCTGATAGCTTAGTCGTATGACTAGGGTTGGGGTTCACGAGGCGAAGACGAATCTTTCGAGCTTGCTGCGGCGCGTTGCTGCCGGGGAGGAGATCGTGATCACGAACGGCGGGGAGCCGGCGGCCCGGCTGGTGCCAATTGTTGCAGCGGGCAAGCAACGGATTGGGCTGTTCTCCGGGCAGTTCACCGTGCCAGACGACTTCGACACGACGCCGGCCGAGTTGGCCGAGTACTTCACGTGACCCGCGTATTGCTCGACACCAACGCGTGGCTGTGGATGATGACCGACAGCGAACGACTTGGTGCCGCGGCGCGTCAGGTCGTAGCGGACGAGGCAAACGAACTCGTCCTGTCGGCCGTGTGCGCGTGGGAGATCAGTATCAAGTGGGCGCTCGGGAAGTTGCGGTTGCCGTTGCCTCCCGAGGAATTTGTGGAGGTCTCGATCGAACATGCAGGGCTGACCCGACTACAAATCGATTTCAGCCACGTGGTCAAGGTGGCGTCACTTCCATCCCATCATCATGATCCCTTCGACCGGCTGCTCATCGCCCAAGCCCAGGTCACCGGGCTGGCGCTACTCACTGGGGACCCGATATTCGGGCGCTACGGCGTAGCAACGATCGACGCCACCGTTTGACTTTGCCGCCATCCAACCCTTGGATCTGAGCAGCTACCGACGCGCGGATTCGGCCAGCGCTCGTAGCTCGGTGACGGCGTGTTCCAAGCCGAGCGGGTCGCGATACAGCGCGCTGCCGGCGATCAGGACGTTGGCTCCCGCCGCTACGGCGCCGGGGATCGTCGACGAGCCGATGCCCCCGTCGACCTCGAGTTCTACCGTGTCAGACAAACCGGCGGCGTCGAGCAGTGCACGCACCTCGGCGATCTTGGGTTCCATCGTCTTGATGTAGGCCTGGCCGCCGAAGCCGGGGTTGACGGTCATCACCAACACGAGATCCACGAGGTCGAGCACGTGCTCGATCGCCGACACCGGCGTGGCCGGGTTCAAGGCGACTGCCGCGTGCGCGCCCATCGAGTTGATGTTCGCCAGTGTGCGATGCAGATGGGCACATGCTTCGGCGTGCACGATCAGTCTTGAACAGCCGGCATCGACGTACTGCTGTGCCATCACATCGGGCGTGTAGACCATCAGGTGCGCCTCGAAGGGGACGCTGCAGTACTTGCGAGCCGACTTGATCACATCGGGGCCGAACGTGAGGTTGGGGACGAACTGGCCATCCATCACATCCCATTGGATCAAATCGACACCGGCGGCCTCGAGCGCGGCTACCTCCTCGCCAAGCTTCGAGAAGTCGGCGGAGAGTACAGACGGTGAGATCAGAATCGGTCGGGCCACGTCGTCGAAGTTACTCGGCGTCCCTACGTGGCATCCGTGTCGGTACCTTCCCAAACCTCGTCAGCTTCGTCCCATGCTTGATTGCGGGCCTCGACCTTGGACTTCCAGTTCTCGGCTTCGCCCCTGGTCTTGTAGGGGCCGAGCATGTTGTCTCCCTGGCCCCGCTGATCGGCTTGAACGGCAACGTTTCGTTTGAGGTCCCAGTACCACTCTGATTCAGGCGTGCTCATCGATCCAGGTTTGCACATTCCCGCCGTAGTGTCGCATCGATGACTGACGAAACTGAGACGCGCATCGTGACGCCTGATCGATACGTAGCAGGCGGCGAAGCGATGGCACGCGATGACGAAGGTCGCGTGGTGTTCGTGCGCGGAGCGATCCCTGGCGAGCGAACCACGGTCGTGCTTACCGAACGCAAGAAGGATTGGGCGCGGGGCTACGCCGGGGAAACCCACGAGCCATCCGAAGATCGGGTCGCGGTACCGTGTGAGCATCGGCGTGACGGTTGCGGTGGCTGTGATTGGCAGCATTTAGCGGTCAGCGCGCAGCTCCCAGCCAAAGCGGCAATTGTGCGCGATGCGTTACGTCGCACGGCGAAGCTCCCCGACTCGATTGTGACGATCGGCCCAGCCGTCCCAGCGGTCGGATACCGGACGACGATTCGAGTCGTGGGTGATGATCACAGGCGAGCCTCGTTCCGCATTGAGCGTTCATACGACACGGTGGCGGCCGACGGTTGTTTGGTCGCCCATCCTGCGCTCGCTGCCGCCCTTCCAGCGTTACGAATTCCTCCGGAGATGGAGGTCACACTTCGAGTTTCTGTGGCGACTGGCGAGATGACGGCTCTCTGGGATTTCGAGGCGGGCGAGGTCACCGGTCTCCCGAACGCAGCCAAGACCGGCGGCCGGGCCAAAATCTACGAAGACGTTGCCGGGCACCGCTTTCGAGTGTCGGCGAGCTCGTTCTTTCAAAGCGGACCGGCTGCCGCCGAGTTGCTGGTCGACGCTGTCCGTCGTGCTGCACCTGAGCTCAAGACCGCCAACACCGTGCTCGACGCGTATGCAGGTGTCGGGCTGTTCGCACTCGCCGTCACGCAGCCGTCGGCGAAGTTGCTGTGTGTCGAATCGTCCCGGTCATCGGTCGAGGACTGCAAGGCCAACCTCGACGGACGGGATGGGCGGGTCGAGATGAAAGAGGTCGGGGCGTGGACTCCGAAGAGCGCTGACACGATCGATGTCGTGATTGCCGACCCCGCTCGCACCGGCCTCGGGAAGCCCGGCGTCAACGCCATCGTTCTGGCCGATGCGCCCGTGATCGTGCTCGTCAGCTGCGACCCGGTAGCGCTCGCCCGCGACGCCGCGTTGCTGGCGATCAAGGGCTACCGCCACGAGCACACCGAAGTGCTCGACCTGTTCCCGCACACCCATCACGTCGAAGCGGTGACACGCTTCATCCGAACCTAAGTCATCCGAACCTAAGTCATCCGAACGTAAGTCATCCGGACGTGAGGGCGAACGTAATCGCCGTCGTGCCTACCAGGAAGAGCAGGATCAACACCATCCAACGGAATCGTTCACCGTGGATGTGCTTGCGGATCGGCCAGCCGAGCAACTGACCGGCGAACCACGCCGGGGCGGCGATCGCGGCGGCGCCGAGTCCTTCCCGAGTGACCTTGCCATCAACGATGAACAGCGTCAAACCACCGACGCTGCCGAGCGCGAAGATCGCCGAAATCGTCGCCCGGAATCGGTCGGGTTCGAGTTGCCTGGCCTGCAGGTCGAACACCAGCGGCGGCCCATTGGTCGACAGCGACGTATTGAGAATGCCCGAAAGGAAACCGGCCCCGATGTCCAGCCCACGGCCCACGTGGGTGAGGTTGATCCTGCGTGCCAACAGGTAAGTGGCGATCAGCACGGTGACTCCTAGCGCGAGTCGCAACGACCGATCCGACACGACATTGAGGATCCAGAGTCCGATCGGCATGCCAACGTACGAGGCTGGAGTGATCCGTTTGATCAGCTCACGATCGGCGTCGGCACGAAGCCGCCACGATTGCCAGGTGGTGGCGATCACGCCGAGCAAGGTGGTGATCACCACCGCCTTCTCGACGGGAACTGCGAGCGTCATAATCGGCATCGCCAACAGGGCGAACCCGAATCCGGCGATCACCTGCGTGAACGAGGCGGCAAAGATTGCAAGCGCCACAACAATCAGGTCGTTGGCGCTCATCGCCGTCGAGTCTGCCAGTGCTGGCAGACTTGGATCGTGATTGAGCCAACGTTGTCCCGTGAAGTCGCCTCGGCCGTGGCGGCAGGACAACCCGTCGTGGCGCTGGAGTCGACGATCTTCTCGAACCTTGGGTTACCGTCGCCCGCAAACAGCGTCGCCCTCGAGCGCTGCTTGACGGTGATTCGTGATGGCGGTGCAGTTCCGGCGGTGACGGCTGTGCTTGACGGCATCGCCCGAGTCGGCCTCGAATCGGCAGAGCACACCCGGATTCTCGGCAGTGCCCGCAAAGTCGCGGAGCGCGATCTACCGGTTGCTGTCGCCCAACGTTGGGAGTTCGGGGCGACGACCGTGTCGGCATCGGTCGCCCTTGCAGCGGCGGCGGGTGTCTCGGTTTTCGCGACCGGTGGGATTGGTGGCGTTCACCGCGGCTCGGACCTCACGGGCGATGTCTCGGCCGACCTTGACGCGATGGCACATCATCCGGTCGTCATCGTGTCAGCCGGAGCAAAGGCGTTTCTCGATCTGGCGCGCACGTTGGAGTATCTCGAGACGGTGGGGGTGCCGGTGCTCGGTTGGCGACACGACGACTTCCCGGCGTTCTACACGAGGTCGTCAGGTCTGCGGGTTCCGCATCGTGTCGAGTCGGGTGCCGAGGTGGCGGCGATCCTGTCGAGCCGCACCCGCCAATCATCAGGCATCTTGGTCGGTGTACCGATTCCGGTTGCGGACGAACTCGACCCGTCGGAACTCGACGGTGTGATCAACCAGGCGCTCGGCGATTGTGTAGCGGCCGGTATTGTCGGGGCGGCGATCACACCGTTCGTGCTCGGCCGGATCGTGCAGGCGACTGAGGGTCGCAGCGTGCCGGCGAATCTGGCGCTGGCCGAGAACAACGCTCGTGTCGCCGCCGAGATCGCTGTGGCGATTGCTGCCGCAAGCTGAACTACAGCTTCGACATCACACGTTCCACTCGATCCAGAAAGGCGGTTCGCTTGACCTCGGTCGACCGGTCGACCCCGTACAGGGCGCACCAGGTGGTGCGCACGCGTTTGTTGCACATCGCCCGCATCGAACGGGTCACCGTTCGCTTACCGGACTCGCCTTCGAGTGCGTTGATGTGTTTCGGCGAACCGTGCGTCGTCACGACGACGATCCTGCGGATGCCGGTCAACAGGGGGCGCAACACGCTGGCTCCAGCCGGAAGCTCCCAGGCCACACCCGACACCCAAACCCGATCGATCCAGCCTTTCAGCATCGCCGGCTGGCCGCTCCACCACGTCGGGTAGACGAGCACGAGCGCTTCCGCCCAAGCGAGGTCGTCGGCGTAACGCTGCAGGTCTGCTGTGACGCCTGGGACCTTGTGGTCGCGTCGCTCGTCGCACGACAACGCTGGTTCGAACCCGTCCGCGTAGAGATCGGTAACCCGAGGCTCGTGACCCGCCGCGCTCAAACCGGTGACCACCCGGCCCAGGGCGGCTGCCGTCAGCGAGTCTGGATTCGGGTGGCAGTAGACAACGAGCGTTCGCATCAGAGCCTCGCCATCGAGCGTTCGATTCGTACCAGAAATGCTGCCCGTTGCGCCTCGGTCGCAGTATCCATCGCGTACAGACCGTGCCAACGGCGGCGCACGCGGAGGCCACATGACATCCACAGCGCCCGCGTCAAGATCCGCCTGCCGTTGTCATTCACGAACCGAACGTATGAGCGTGGTGATCCGTAGGTGCTGATTCCGACGATCCGTCGTACATGCCCGAGGCCGGGGCGAACGTTGCCGGTCCGTTCGTCAAACCTGAACCCGACACCCGGCACCATGACCCGCTCCAACCAACCTTTGAGGATCGCCGGCAGTCCGCTCCACCAAGTCGGATACACGAACACGAGGATCTGGGCCTGCAGCAACCGGCCCGCGTAGTCGCCCACCACGGGGTCGAGAATGGGGTTGGCGGAGTCATAGGCGACCCGTTCGTCGAGGCTCATCGCCGCCCGAAAGCCGTCGGCGTACAGATCGATCACGTCGACAGAATGGCCAGCTGTGACGAGACCGACCTGCGCAGATTGTGCGACCGTGTGGCTGAAGCTGTCGGCGCATGGGTGGGCGATCACGAGTAGTACGTCCACGCCGACGAGCATACGAAACTGCCTGCTCAAGGGGTGTGTTCGGAATGCCGATAGCGAACGCATGGACTTCCGGCTACGACGCGCGCTCATGCGCCTGCTTGGTGCCTCGATTGTCGTCCTCGGAGTTTTCGTTACGGCCACAGCGGTTAGGCGCGCCGATCAGGTTGTGGCGTCCGGGCGTGATGTGCTGCTGGGTGGTCAGCTCGTCGACCTTTTCACCGCTCGCGACTTGGTGATCGACGGCCACGCCGAGCTGGCTGGCACGGCGGTTGCACTCGGTGATCTCGACGTCGCCGCCGGCTCGTTGCGAGTCGAACGCGAGGCGACGCGAGTGTTCGCCGTCGGCGGTTCGGTCACGGTGTCGGAGTCGGCATCCGTCGTGTTTCCGGAAACGGGGACGCTGAAGTACGGAACGATCCGGACCGGTGCAGTCGGCAATTCGGCCACGGTCGTCCGAGATCAGGACGCCGTCGTCCAGTACGCCGAAATGGTTCCGTCGTTGGCGACTAGCTCCATCTGTTTCGGGCGAACGGCGAGCACCGGGCTCGTACAACGATCCGAACGCAGCACAACATTGATTGGTGACGGTGTCAGTGGACTCCAGGTGTTTCACGTTCACGGGGACCTGTCCGGTCAGATCGATGTCAGTCGAGTGCCGACCGGGGCATCGGTGTTGATCAATCTGACCGGTTCGTCGGTTCAGATCAGCCCATCCGGCGGCGATTGGCGTGACATCGCCGAGCACTCGTTGATCAACGTCGCCGATCGGGCTCGGATCAGCATCGCCGCAGTTGACGGGGTCAGGGCCAACGTACTGGTCGGATCACCTGACGGTGCCGTGACAATCGTCGGGCCCAGATACGTTGGGTCGTTGCTGTCACTCGCTCCAGTAACGGTCACCGGCACACGATTCGAACACGGCCCGCTCCTTGCAGCGGCGCTTCCCGACTGCGTTGTGACACTCCCGCCCGAGCCCGAGCCCGAGCCCGCCGATCAGTTCCCCTCGACGACGACCAGCACATCGACGAGCACGACGAGCAGCACGACGAGTACCACGACGACCACCACGATCGGGCCAGGTGGATTCGCGGCCCGGGGCGCGTCGCCCGTACCTGGTGCTGCGTTCGCACTCGGCGGCGCGGCGTCAACCGGGCGGTGGTGGCTTGGCGTGCCGTTGTCGATGCTCGGCGCGGTCGTGTTGGGGTGGGGTTGGATCAATGCCGCATATCGCCGGCAATGTGATCAGCTTCGCCGTCGGCGGCTACCGGTGCCGGCTACCGCCCGACTGCGTTGCTTTCGAGTCCGTCGATGAGCTTCGACTTGACCGCAGGCCATTCGGTATCGATCACTGAGTAGACGGCCGTGTCGCGCGGGGTCGGCTCGGACGTGTCGTAGCGCAGTCGGTGATTGCGCAGCACGCCTTCGAAGGTTGCACCGATCCGGGCAATCGCCGTGCGACTCTGCGCGTTTCGGGCGTCAGTACAGATCGCCACACGCCACACGCCCAGCCGTTCGAAGGCGTCGGTCAGCAACAACAGCTTTGCCTCGGTGTTGATCGCCGTCCGTTGGGCAGTCGCCGCCAGCCAAGTTCCGCCGATCTCGACTTCGTCGGGTTCCTCCCGCCCTCGCTGCCATCTCGGATCGAGGTACCGCGTGCATCCGACCAACGCTCCGGTATCGAGTCGGCGTTGGGCGAACGGCAGCACCTGTGCTCGGCCGTGGTCGGCGAGCAGCTTTTCGATGTAATGGGTCATCGCCGCCGGACCGTTCGGCACATCGGTCAAACCGTACGTGCCGCGGTCGATCGACGCCGCCGCCACCAATCCGTCGAGGTGGTCGAGCGAGAGCGGTTCGAGCTGTACGTGAACGCCAGTGAGCGTGATCAGTCGCAGCGGGCTTGGCACGTCGTCACCGTAGCGAACGCAGAGTTCCGAGGATGTTTCGCTCGCTTGTCGTGTTGGACCTGAGGGCGCGACCTACCGTGTCGTCGTTGTGTTGAACGGACCATTTGCTCTTGCGTTGACGGCTGGGATGGCGGCGACGATCAACCCGTGCGGGTTTGCCCTATTGCCTGCCTATCTGTCCGCATTCGTAGGACTCGACGACCGCGATACCAGAACGACCGCCGTCGCCAGGGGCCTCGGCGTGTCGGCCGTGCTGACGGCCGGTTTCGTCACCGTTTTTGGCCTGTTCGGGTTGATCGTGACACCTCTGTCGTTGCGTTTGGAGGAATACCTGCCGTGGGCAACGATCGTGATCGGCCTCAGCTTGATCGGGCTCGGAATCGCACTTCTGTCGGGAAAGCAATTGGTCGTCAACATCCCGACGCTCCAGAAGGGCGGAGCCGACGGGACGCTGCTATCGATGTACCTGTTCGGGGTGTCGTACGCGGTCGCATCGCTGTCATGCACGATCGGCCCGTTCCTTGCGGTGACGTCCAGCACGTTCAAGTCGGAGAGTTATCTGTCGGGTGTCACGGTGTTCCTGCTGTACGGCGTCGGGATGGGGATGGTGGTCGGCATCCTGACTGTCGGGGTGGCGCTCGCCCGAACGGGGTTGGTGGCGAAGTTCCGGTCGCTGTTACCAATCATGAACAAACTCGCCGGCGGCTTGTTGGTGATCGCCGGTCTCTATGTCGCCTACTACGGCTTGTATGAGGTGCGGCTGTTCAATGGGAGAGAATCTGGTGAAGATCCCGTGGTCGACGCCGCGGTCGGAGTGCAAACGTGGTTGGTGAACCGGATCCCCGACACCGAATCGGCTCCCTGGTTCGCTGCGATCGGCCTCGTCATGCTCGCAGCCATCGGTTGGGCCAGTGTTCGTCGGCGATCCCAGCTTTGAACTTACGCCTAGGTCAGTTCCAGGCTCGCTTCGAGGTGTTGAACCTCGACGACTGACATTTCGGGGTCCTCGGTCGAGGCGCTGTCGACAACGACTCGATTGCGTCCATCTCGTTTGGCTTGATAGAGGGCAGCAGCCAGACCCCCGCTGGCGCGGTTTGGAGACGTCGACACTCGGGCATACTCATGCCCGTGGTAGGCGGACGCAGGCAGCGATCTCGAAGATGCGGGCTCGTCGGGCTGGCGCTCAGCACCGTCGCTTGCGCGTCGACTGCGACTGACGTCGATACCTCCGGTGTGAGCGCGCCGGGCGCCGCGTCGAGGCAACCGGGGCCTGGCATCACCCAGGCGTCGGATTCGGCACCCGCCGAACCGACCCTACCGCCGCCGACGACCGAGCCGACCCTGCCACCGACCCTGCCACCGACCCTGCCAGCGCCGGCGCCACCGACCACGCCGGTGCCGACCATGCCCGAGCCGACGCTGCCTCCGATCACGCCGGTGCCGACCACTGCAAAGCCGACGTTGCCGCCGACCACGACCCTTCCGCCCGACTGCACCGGGCTCGCCGACGCGACGTCCGGCGGCGGGGTGTACGTCGGCGCGGATGGCCAGCAGCGCACCTTCGAGTTGGCAGTTTCCCGCTACTACGACGGCACCCGCGCCGCGCCGCTGATCCTGAACTTCCACGAGCATTCCAGCAGCGGTTCGCTGCACGACAAGTACACCCTCATGGGCAATCTGGCCACCCAGCGGGGATACATAGTCGTCTCGCCCGACTCGACCAGCAGTCCACCGTCGTGGAACACACGTGCCGCGACGAACCGTCTCGACGACTTCGCGTTCGCCCACGGCCTCGTCTCCCAGCTGCTCACGACGATGTGCGTCGATCCCACGCGGATCTATGCCGCAGGCCATTCGAACGGCGGGATGTTCGCCGCCTTACTCGTGTGCAGCGCGCCGTACGAGTTCGCCGCGGTGGCAGTCGTGGGGGCCGTTCCGCTCTCGTCGTGCCCCGCCGAGGTGCAGCCGGCGGTGATCGAGATCTTGGGCACGGCCGACGCGATAACCCTGTATGAGGGACGTATCACGCTTGAGGGACGTATCGTGAAGCCCAGCGCCGTCGAGTCGATCAACAGCTGGGCGCTGCACGCGGGGTGCGTCGACCCGCCCGCCACGGTCCTGGTCGAGGACGGCGTCGAGGCAATGCGGTTCGACGGGTGCTCGGGTGCCGACGTGGTTCTGCTGACCGTCATCGGCGGTGCACACCCTTGGCCGGGTGGGTCCGTCGCGAGGATCAGCGCAGAGAACTCCGAAGCAGGCCGGACGTTCCCGGCAACCGAGACGATCCTCAACTTCTTCGCCGATGCCGGTTGACCTGGTGTTTGTGGTGCGCCCCCTGGGATTCGAACCCAGAACCTGCGGATTAAGAGTCCGTTGCTCTGCCATTGAGCTAGAGGCGCTAGCGGCTCAGGCAGTGTAGGTGACGGCGTCCCGCCACCCAACTGCCTGAACCCTACGAGGGTGATCGACGGGACTTGAACCCGCGACAGCCAGTACCACAAACTGGAGCTCTACCAACTGAGCTACGACCACCATGGAAGCCAACATTCTGCCACGTCCTGGCTCGTTCGCCACCTTCAGATTGGGCGAGACTGCCGAGGTGACAACGGACGTAGCGCTACAGCAGGTGGACGATGCGATTGACAAACTGCTTGCCAACCACGATCCCGCCTCGACAACACAGGTCGAGTTTCGCGGAGCGCGTTACGACGCCGGGTTAGCGTGGGTTCAGTTTGCCGAAGGGTTTGGCGGGCTCGGGTTACGCCCTGATCTCAACCGACATGTTGATCAGCGACTACGCGACGCGGGAGCTCCTGCCGCAGATCCGACTTCATTCTTCATGCACCTTGCAGGCCCGACGATCGCGACGCACGGCACCGACGAGCAGCGCCGACGATTTCTGCGTCCGATGTTCACTGGCGAGGAGAAATGGTGCCAGTTGTTCTCCGAGCCGGGTGCCGGTTCTGACTTCGCCGGCGTGGCATGTAAGGCAGTCCGCGACGGGGACGAATGGCTCGTCAATGGGCAGAAGGTGTGGAACACGTTGGCGCATCTCGCCGACTGGGGGATGCTCGTCACCCGCAGCAACCCTCACCTTCCGAAGCACAAAGGTATGACCTACTTCGCGGTCGATATGCACTCGGGTGGAGTCGAAGTGCGACCGCTCCGACAGATCACCGGTGAGGCTGAGTTCAACGAGGTCTATCTGACTGACACGCGAGTGCCAGACGTCAACCGGATCGGAGCCGAGGGCGAGGGTTGGAGGGTCGCCCTCACGACTCTGATGAACGAGCGGACAGCGATCGGCGGTGGGTCGGCGGACTCGGGAAAGCCGCGCCGCGGCGGGGCTGCGCAAGACGCAGTGGCGGTATGGAACCGGCTCCCTGAGTCCGAACGGACCGGTGCTCGCAAAGATCAACTGATGCAACTCTGGGTTCGTGGTGAGGTGGGTCGACTCACCAACCTGCGCGCCGGCGAGAAGATGCGGACCGGCAATCCAGGGCCGGAAGGCTCGGTCTCGAAGCTCGAGTTCGCCGAGTTCAACAAGCGGTTGTACAGCTTCTGTGTCGACCTGATGGGCGCCGACGGGCAGATCGGGTATGACTACACGTTTCGTCGTCCGACCGAGCTTGACGCGACCGGGGCGGTTCGCGGGATGCAGTACGCTTTCCTGCGGGTTCGTGCCAACTCGATCGAGGGTGGCACGTCGGAGATTCTGCGCAACATCTTGGGGGAGCAGGTGCTGGGTCTTCCCGGAGAGCCGCGGGTCGACAAGGACCGCCCGTGGTCCGACGTACCCCGAAGCTAAATCGCCCCTCAACCAACGGAATGCGTAGTGTGATAGCCTGATCACAACGAAATCCGTGGAGGAAGTCAGGAAATGGCAACGAAAACCAGAGTCAACTTGGCGAACGCTGCAAAGGCGATCACCGAACGAGAGATGCGGACCTACGCGGAACGGACGGTCGGCTCGCGGCTTGCAACCGAGCGGGCCCGCAAGGTGATGCCAGCGGGCGTCCCATCGAGCTTCCAGTCGTACGATCCATGGCCGGTCGTGGTCAAGCACGCAGCCGGGTGTCGAATGGTCGACGTCGACGGCAACGAGTACGTCGACTACGACATGGGTTTTGGCTCGCTGTTCGCCGGGCACATGAACCCTGCCGTGCGGCGTGCGGTCGCCGAGCAACTCGACCATGGCACGTTGTACGTCACGCCATGCGAACTGAACGCCGACTTCGGCGAGCTGCTGGCCGAGCGATACGGCCTGCCGATGTGGCGTCCCACCAACTCGGGGACCGAGGCGACCCACGACGCGATTCGCCTGTCCCGCGGTGTGACTGGGCGACCAAAAATTGTCAAGGTCGAGGGCGGCTATCACGGCCATCACGACGAAGTGATGGTGTCGAACAAACCGCCGCTCGATCTCGCTGGGCCTGCTGACCGTCCGCACTCCGTGCCGTCATCGCTTGGCATCACTGCCAACACGATTGCCGAGGTGATCGTGATTCCGTACAACGACGCCGACGCACTCGAGTGGGCGCTCTCCAACGACGACGTTGCCTGCTTCATCGTCGAGCCGGTGATGGAGAACATCGGGATCTGCCTACCCGACCCGGGATACTTGGAAGCCGTGCGTGAAATCACGCAGCGTCATGGCACATTGCTGATTTTCGATGAAGTCAAGACGGGGATTACCGCTGGTTACGGAGGGGCCACCGGTGTGCTCGGGGTGACGCCTGACCTGGTGACTCTTGCGAAGTCGATCGGTGGCGGATTCCCGGTCGGTGCGTTCGGCGGCAAGGCCGAGTACATGGAACTGATCACGCAGGGCAAAGTGCTACATCTCGGGACCTACAACGGGAACCCGCTCGTGATGGCTGCAGCCAAGGCGACCTTGACTGAAGCCTGTTCGCGCGAGGCGGTCGACGCTGCGATCGCTCGCAACACCAAGCTCGTTCAAGCCTGCCAGTCGATCATTGAGCGTGCGGAACTTCCGGCACACGTGGTGCAGTTCGGTGCGAAGGGTTGCATCACCTGGTCACCGACCAGAGTGCGCAACTATCGCGATTACAAGAACTCCGACTTCGACTTGGCGTTCGCACAATGGATTCACGGGATCAACCGCGGCATTCTGCTGCCGCCAGGCCTCGACGAGCAATGGCTGATCTCGGTGATGCACGACGAGGTCGATGCGATGAGGTACGCCGCCGTGTTCAGCGAGTTCGTCGAAGAACTGTTGGCCTGAACGATTCCTGCGTGAATCAGCCCCAGCCTGGGCCGTCGCTTCGGTAGCGCCCGACGGCTAGCGGGGTCGAGAACTGGCGGCGCTTACCGCCTGACATCGAGCCCATGATCAGGGCGAGTCCGCCGAGCCCGAAGATTGTCGCTGCCCCCAACACGACTGGAAGCGTTCGCATCGCGAGGCGCGGAATTGCGTGCGTCCACGTGCTGTTGTCGATTGCAGTGATCATGTGAACCGGGATTGCGTAGCCGAATAGCAGCATCGCCACCGCCAACGCCAACCCGAATTCGCCAAGACCGCGGAGCACCTCTGTGCGTTCGGGTCTGGCGAAGATCCCGAGCAGCAGGACGAGCAGTCCGATCCCGCTGGCGATCGGGAACAACCAGCCGAGCGATGACCGAATCGTTTTCAGCGTGCCGATCACCGGAATCGGAAGCGTGACGGTCGATACATCGGCGGCTTTCTGATCGAGCACGATCGGAATCATCTCCGAACCTGTCACCCGTACCGGCGCGTCGTTGAGCCCGATGATTCGTTCGTGAGCCTGCTTGATGATCAGGGCCCATCACCGCCGCGCCCGGGCGGCTGCTGAGCACGACGTTCTCGAGTAATGCGCCCAGTTCCGTGGTGGTGACGCCGAGCGCCGAAGCGCTGGCTCCGGTGATCACGGTGTTGATGTCCTGACGGATATCGGGGTCATCGAGGATTGCTGCCGCCGTGTCGCGGGTGTCGTCGGGGGTGAAAACGATGCGCTGCATCCACCACGAACCCGCGCCGATACTCAACGCAACCGATGCCACCAAGAAGAGAACTGCGGAGAGGCTGCGCTCCATTGCGGTGAGTCTGTCAAACCTGAGGGGTATTCTGCGAGTGTGTCGGCCCCAATTGAAAAGTTTCCTTCGCGGCCGGGGCTGTTGTTGAGGGGTCTGACGAGGCGTTGTGCCTGGTGTGGCGACCGGAAAGCGTTCTTTGTCGGCTGGTTCAAACGCCAGAATGCGTGCCGTCGATGCGGTCACGGTTACCGCCGTGGCGACCATGCCTTCGAGCTCGGAGCGAATACCGCAAACATCATGTTGACGTTCGGCTCGGTGTTGATCTCGATTCTGCTGCTGGTCGCCTTCACCGCTCCAGAGATTCCTGTGGTGCCCACGGTGGGCGTCGCCGGCTTCTTCGCGGTGTTCGGTCCGCTGCTGTATTACCCCGTGAGCTACACCCTGTGGCAAGCGATCGACCTGTGGATGCGCCCTCCGACCAACGCCGAACTAGCCGGCCAAGCCGACGCCAAGCTCTAGCCGGTTTCCGCTTGTAAGAAAAGTTGCGGAGAATGCTTGTACGAACGGTTGTTCGATGCTTACACTCATGTGATTCCGACTGTAGAGAGTCACTCAACTGGCGTCAGAGGTAACCCTGTAACACCCCCTCTCTACGGTGGGCGTCACGGTTGCTTGCAACCAGATCGGGCCCCCGGCCTTACACACGACTCGAGAAAGCGGAGAACAACCTGATGGCAAATGACCGTGACAAAGCGCTCGAAATGGCGCTCGGACAGATCGACAAGCAGTTCGGCAAGGGCTCGATCATGCGGATGGGCGAGAAGACGACGCTCGGGATCGACGTCATCTCGACCGGTGCCTTGTCGCTCGACTTGGCGCTCGGCATCGGGGGTCTGCCCCGCGGCCGCGTGACCGAGATCTACGGCCCCGAGTCATCCGGTAAGTCGACCCTCGCGATGCACGTCGTGGCTGAGGCACAACGCAACGGCGGCGTGTGCGCCTACATCGACGCCGAACACGCCATGGACCCGATCTACGCCAAGGCGATTGGTGTCGACATCGACCAACTGTTGATCTCGCAACCCGATACGGGTGAGCAGGCGCTCGAGATCTGCGACATGCTGGTCCGCTCTGGTGCGATCGACGTGATCGTGATCGACTCGGTGGCAGCCCTGACTCCACGCGCCGAGATCGAAGGTGAGATGGGCGACACCCACGTCGGCCTCCAGGCCCGCCTGATGAGCCAGGCCCTTCGCAAACTGACCGGCAACCTCAACAAGACCAACACGATCGCCATCTTCATCAACCAACTCCGCGAAAAAATCGGCGTGATGTTCGGATGCATGAGTTATGGCACGCGGATTACGCTTGCCGATGGCACTCAGGAGAAGATCGGCAAGATCGTCAACCAGAAGCTGCCGGTCGAAGTGCTCACCTACGACTTCGACAAGGGTGAACTCGTCGCCAAGCCGATCACGAACTGGTTCGACAACGGCACCGCAGAACGCTTCTTGCAGTTCACGGTCGAGCGCGGCGGCGGCAACGGTCGAGCGCAGTTCGCGGCAACTGACAACCACATGATTTCGACTCCAGGGGGCTGGCGTCCGGCGGGCGAGTTGATCGAAGGCGATCGCGTGATGCAGGCAGCCACCGAATACCTCAGCGACTTCCAGTGGGAGGTCCTGCTCGGTGGGCTGATGGGTGACGGTGCATTGTCGCCGAGTCGCTCCGGGAACGGAGCACGCTTCCGCTGGGGACACGGTGTCAAGCAGGCCGAATATGGCGACTGGAAGGCGTCGTTGTTCGCCAACATCAATGTCAGCCGGTCGACCAACGCCAAGGGTGCCGTATTCCACGATGTGCAGCCACTCGCCGAACTCGCTGAGTTGCGTGACGCCGTGTACCTGGGTGGCAAGAAGGTCCTGAGCGACGACTACCTGAAGCGACTTTCACCACTAGCACTGGCCGTCTGGTACATGGACGACGGCGGCTTCACGGTTCGCTCAAAGGGTGTCCAGAAGCGAACCGAGGGCGGTAGCGGCCGGTCCGAGATCTGCGTCGAGGCGTTCTCCTCGGACTCGCAAATTCGCTTGCGGTCGTATCTCGCCGACGCGTGGGGAATCGAAACGACGTTGACTCGCGGCGGTAAGCGTCAAATGGCGATCCTCCAGTTTCCGACTGCTGAGACGGCCAAGTTCCATGCGCTGATCGCCCCGTTCGTGCATCCATCGATGGAGTACAAGTTGCTGCCGAAGTATCAGGGACGATTTGGTGTCGAGCCGATGTTCGTCGCTCCTCGTCAGGTGTTGATGCCCATGAAGATTTCCAAGATCGCCGTGAAGCCGAAGACACGATCAATGCATCGCTTCGACATCGAGGTTGGTGGCACACACAACTACTTCGTCGACGGTGTGATGGTCCATAACTCTCCGGAGACCACCCCTGGTGGGCGGGCGCTCAAGTTCTATTCGTCTGTGCGGCTCGACATTCGTCGGATCGAGTCACTGAAGGACGGTGCTGAAATTGTCGGCAACCGGACCCGTGTCAAGGTCGTGAAGAACAAGGTCAGCCCTCCTTTCAAACAGGCAGAATTCGACATCATGTACGGCAAGGGGATCAGCCGCGAAGGCTCCTTGCTCGACCTCTCGGTCGACCTTGGCATCGTCAACAAGTCGGGTGCTTGGTTCACCTACGAGGGTGAACAACTCGGCCAAGGCCGCGAGAATGCCAAGTCGTTCCTCACTGCGCACCCTGAGGTGATGATGGAGGTCACTGACAAGGTGATGATCGCCTCGGGCCTGCGGCCCGATCCGAACGCTCCGGTCGAGGCTCCTGATGATGTCGACGCGTTCAGCGACGCCGACGATCAGCCGATCGAAATCTGATCGACGATGGCGGTCCCACGGGTGGGTACTCGTCGTATCTCGCCGACCCTGATGGGCACCTGTGGGAAATCGCCCACAATCCGTTCGCACCCAACGACGAACTCGGTCGGATCCAACTTCCGGACTAGACGATGGCGTCGAGGAGGGCGTTTTCGACGACCTCGGTGAGTGCTGGGTGAATCCAGAACTGGCCGTCCACCAGGTCGGCGGCGGTCTGCCCGAACTGCATCGCTTGGATCAAGGGCTGGATCAGGATCGCCGCCTGCGGGCCGATGATGTGAGCGCCAATGATCAGACCAGACGATCGATCGACGAGCACCTTGGCAAATGAGGTTTCGTCGGCCAGTGCCCAGCCGTATGCCGTGCCGCCGTAGTCACGTCGACCGACCACATAGTCGCGCCGAGCCGCTCTTGCCTGCGTCTCGGTGAGACCAACCGTTGCGATTTGCGGGTTGCTGAACACGGCGCTCGGCACCGCGCTGTAGTCGATCGAGTGAAGATCGTCCGGGTGGGCGATGTTCCAGAACGCCACCGCGGCTTCGGCGTTGGCGACGTGCTTGAGTTGCCAGGTATTTGCGATGTCGCCAATTGCCCACACACCGTCGACGCCAGCACGCATGTGCTCGTCGACTTTGATCGTGCCGTGATGGTGAAGCGTGAGCCCGCCACGTTCTGCGTCCAGAAGATCCGTATTCGGCTCGCGCCCAGTCGCCACCAACAACTGATCAACCTCGACCGTCTCACCAGCGCAATGGATCACGATCGCCGACCCACGACGTTCGACCCGCGTCGGCACATGCCCGAGGTGTAGATCAACACGTTGCCCGAACAACTCGGTGAAGCGCAGGGCGATTTCGTCGTCGTGGGCCTTCAGGAGACGTTCGGATCGGTTGAAGACCGTCACCTGCGAGCCGAGTCCGGCAAACACGTGACCCATCTCGACGGCGATGAACCCACCACCGATGATTCCCAATCTGCCTGGCAACGATTCAAGTCGCATGATCGAGTCCGACGTGTGGAAGCCGGTCTCGACCAAGCCTGGGATCGGCAGAACGACCGGTCGCGAACCGGCGGCGACCAGTACGTTCTCGGCGGCGATTCGTCGGCCGTCGACGTCGAATGTCCTGTCGGCGACGAACCGGGCGGTGCCCTCGATCAATGTCACATCGGCTGACCCGCTGGCTCGATACTTGCGTCCGCTCGCGGAGATCGGATCGATGCGCCCGAACACCCGGTCGCGAATTGCGCCCCAATCGGCCCCATTGAACGACACATCGATCCCCAACCGCGCACTGTGACGAGCTTCCTCGGCAACGTCGGCCGGCAGCACGAACATCTTCGATGGAATGCACCCACGGTTGAGGCATGTGCCGCCGAACACATCACGCTCGACGATCGCCACCTTCCAGCCATCCAGATACTCGGGTATCGAGTTTCCCGATCCACTTCCGATCACGATCAGGTCAAACTGGTCAGCGCTCACGGCACCCAGTGAAGCACCGTTAGCCTGGCTACGTGACACGAAGCTATGTCGTGCGCACCCATGGGTGCCAGATGAATGAGCATGATTCGGAACGAATCGCCGGCCTGCTCGAGGCCGATGGTCTGACGCTGGCTGCCTCCGACGACGACGCCGACGTCGTGGTCGTCAACACCTGCTGCATCCGTGAGAACGCTGACAACAAGCTCTACGGCCAGCTCGGTCACCTCAAGAGCTGGAAGGATGCCAAGCAGGGCCGTCAGATCGTCGTGTCAGGTTGTCTGGCGCAGAAGGATCGTGAGCTTGTCGCCAAACGAGCTCCGTATGTCGACGTCGTGATGGGCACACACAACGTTCACCGCGCAGCGCAACTCTTGACCGAATCAATCGGTGTGAGCACTCCGATTACCGAAATTCTCACTGAAGCCGTGATCGACGATCACGCCATGTTTCCGTCGGCACTACCCGCTCGCCGCGAAACCAGCTACAACGCCTGGGTCACAATCCAGATCGGCTGCGACAACAACTGCGCCTTCTGTATCGTGCCCGCAGTTCGCGGAACCGAGATCAGCCGCCCCTACGCCGACGTGATTGCCGAAGTCGAACAACTCGCCGGCGACGGGGTCTCCGAGATCACCCTGCTCGGCCAGAACGTCAACTCCTACGGCCGCGATATCCAAGTCGCCGCGCGTCAGGCCGGCGACAGCGGAGCCAAGCTGCGTCCGCTGTTTGCCGACCTACTGCGTGAAGCCGGGGCGGTCGAGGGAATTCGACGAGTCCGGTTCACGAGCCCGCACCCGAAAGATATGCGCCCCGAGACGTTTGCGGCAATGGCCGAAACGCCTGCTGTATGTGAGCACCTGCACTATCCGCTGCAGTCAGGAAGTGACCGTGTCTTGGCGCTCATGCATCGAGGGTATACCGCTGACCGGTATCTCGAGAAGCTTGGCCAGGCACGCCGTGTGATCCCTGATCTCGCCGTGTCGACCGACATCATCGTTGGCTTCCCTGGCGAAACCGATGCTGACTTCGCAGGCACGATGGATGTCGCCGCGGCTGCCGAATACGACTATGCCTATATGTTCATCTTTTCACCTCGATCGGGCACCGAGGCGGCAACGATGGAAGCTGACTTCGTTGATCCCGCGACGACCAAGGATCGTTTCCAGCGGCTGCGGATCGTCGTCGAGCACGCTGCGTTGCGTAGGCATCACGCACGTGTCGGCCGTATCGAAGAGGTGCTGGTTGAAGGCCCGAGCAAACGTAACGCCGATGTGATTTCCGGTCGCACTCGGCAGAACAAGCTGATCCATTTCGCGCCGCCGTACCCGATCCGAACCGGCAGCTACGCCACCGTCGAGGTGACTCGGGCGGCACCGCATCATCTCGAAGGCCAGTTCGTCGAGTTACTCGCCGAACCGACGCACAAACTTCGAATCCCTGTCGCCGCACTGTGATGCGTGCATGACCGGGCTGCTCGAGCGGCTGCCCAAGCGCGTGGCGATCGTCGGTGCGACAGCTTCAGGCAAGTCGGCCGTTGCACTCGAGGTCACGAGAAAACTCGCTGATGTCGAATTGGTTTCGATCGACTCGATGCAGGTCTATCGCGGGATGGACATCGGGACGGCGAAGCCGACCCAGGGTGAACAACGAGAAGTTCGCCACCACCTGCTCGACCTCGTCAAACCCACACAGGAGTTCACCGTTTCCGAGTTCCAGGCCGCGTATCAGCGGGTGCTCGTCGACATAGCCGATCGAAACGGTCGTGCCCTGCTGGTCGGGGGAACCGGTTTGTATCATCGCGCCGTCATCGACGATTTCGCGATTCCGGGTGAATGGCCTGAGGTTCGCGATCGTCTCGAAGCTGAGATCATGGACCGCGGTCCGCAGGTTCTCCATGCGCGGCTGGCGGCGCTCGACCCGACCGCCGCCGCCAAGATGGAACCGACGAACGCCCGCCGAGTCGTGCGCGCGCTCGAGGTGTGCGAGGGGAGTGGGCGACGGTTCAGTTCGTTCGGACCCGGCGTTGACAGCTACCCCGAATCAGCGGTCGCCCAGATCGGATTGCGCTGGGACCGCCGCGCCCAGGCAGCCCGAATCGAGAACCGGGTCCACGCCATGATGTCGGCAGGTCTGCTGTCCGAGGTCGAAGCACTCGCAGCTGGCGGCTGGTCGAGGACTGCCGCCCAAGCGCTCGGATACAGGGAACTGACCTCGCATCTTGATGGCCATACCTCACTTGATCAGGCGATCGATGAGATCATCATTCGTACTCGACAGTTCGCCGTTCGTCAGGAGCGATGGTTCCGACGTGACCCTCGCGTACGCTGGATCTATGTCGAGCACGATCCAATTGCCGAAGCGGCTCCAACGGTGATCGACACACTCGAAATGGCATCATGACGCTCACGCTCACCAAACATCACGGTCTCGGCAACGACTTCTTGGTGATGCTTGACGCACCGATTCAACGTGATGCACTCGCCCGTGTAGCCAGGATGGTTTGTGATCGGCGGCGAGGCATCGGGGCCGATGGGTTGCTGGTTGCGTACGACGCCGACGGGTACGACGCCCGCATGATCCTCCACAATGCCGACGGCAGTCGCGCCGAAATGAGTGGAAACGGGATTCGGTGTTTTGCGCAAGCATTGGCCACCCGACGCGGTGACCTGTCGGAACTACGAATCATGACCGATGCAGGTGCCCGATCCGTGACTCTCGAAGCGACGGGCGATGCCAACACGATCCTCGCCAGCGTCGATATGGGTTCGGTCGACCCGATTGGCGAACCGACGGGATGGGAACAACTCCAGTGCAACCCTGACCGTCCGGTAGCCCACCTCAGCCTCGGCAATCCGCACAGTGTTGTCGGCGTCGACGACGTCATGGTGGTCGACCTACTCAACCTCGGCGAGATGGTTCCGCATATCAACCTCGAGATCGTTGAGCCGGGTGAGCAGCAGCACGTGGTGCGGATGCGAGTCCATGAACGAGGTGCCGGGATCACCGAGGCATGCGGTACGGGTGCGTGTGCCGCTGCGCACGCAGCCGTGAGTTGGGGTTTAGCCACACCACTCGACGGGAAACTCGTCGTGCAGATGGACGGCGGAAGTGCGACTGTGACGCTCGACCACCCATCACCCGGTCGAGTCACACTGACCGGACCAGCCACCTACGTCGCAACGATCGAGATCAGCATCACGTGAACACTCCGTACCAAGAGGCGCTCGGCGCGACGCTGATCGACCGCACCGTTCGCGAGAAGATCGTGATTGTCGGCGTGACGTTGCCCGGTCAGAATGAGGATTCGACCGATTCGAGCCTTGACGAGCTCGAACTGCTCGTCGACACGGCGGGGGCCGACGTGGTTGCCCGGCTCGTCCAGAAACGTGACGCCCCCGACCACACCTGGTTCATCGGCAAGGGCAAGGTCGAGGAGCTGAAGCAACTCTGCCTGGTCTGCGACGCCGACACCGTTGTGTTCGACAACGAACTCGCTCCAGCGCAGCAGTTCAACTTGGAAAAGCTGCTTGGACGAACGGCGATCGACCGAACTGCTGTGATCCTCGACATTTTCGGCCAGAACGCCCACACATTGGAAGGCAAAGCCCAAGTCGAACTGGCCCTGCTGCGCTACCGACTGCCCCGCCTCCGAAGAGGCAAGGCCGCCAATCTCTCGCAACAGCGTGGTGGGGTCGGTGCCCGCTTCGGCAGCGGCGAAACCAAGATCGAAGTCGATCGCCGGCGGATCATGCGCCGGATCACCAAACTCGAATCAGACCTGCGTGACCTCTCCGACACGCGCGCGTTGCAGCGGAAGAGTCGCCTCCGTAGTGGGCTCGGCAGCGTCGCAATCGTCGGGTACACCAACGCCGGCAAGTCGACGCTGCTGAACCAACTCACCGATGCCGGTGTGCTGGTCGAGGATCGATTGTTCGCCACGCTCGATCCGACCACTCGCAGGCTCTCGCTGTCGGGTGGTGAACCGGTGCTGCTGACCGACACGGTCGGTTTCGTACGACGCCTCCCGCACGGACTGGTCGAGGCTTTCAAGGGAACCCTCGAAGTCGCTTCGCTGGCCGACTATCTGGTGCATGTCGTCGATTCGAGTGCTGTCGATCCATACGCCCAAATCGATGCCGTCCGAGAGGTCCTTGCCGAGATCGGTGCCGAGGGGGTGCCCGAGCTGCTGGTATTCAACAAGGCTGATCTCGAACCCGACGATGCCAAACAGCTCGTTGCCGACCACGTCGGTTCGGTGGCGATCAGCGCAGTCACCGGTGATGGAATCGAGCTGTTTCTGCGAACGCTTGGCGATCGATTGCGGGCACTCTCGACGATCGTCGAGTTGCTCGTCCCGTACGAACGGGGCGACGTGCTTGCTTCGGTGCACCGCGAGGGTGAGGTCGTGTCGACGACGGAAACCGCTGAAGGCATGCGGATCCGGGCCCGCTTGTCCGAAGCATCGGTAGGTCGACTCTCGGAGTTCCTGCAATGACACCGTTCGTTCCTCCGCAGTACCCGTACGAACGAATCGACCGCTTCAAGCCGTACGGCGACCGGTTCTAGGGCGGGATCATCGACCTGTCGATCGGGACACCGTGCGATCCTCCGTTGCCGGCTGTCTTGACGGCGCTCGGTTCATCCGGCGCGGAACGGGGTTATCCGCCGAGCGTTGGCACGGCCGATTTGTTGGCGGCCGTTCAGCGTTGGATCGGGCGTCGGTTCGATGTCGATGTGCCAACCGGTCAGATAGGCGCATGCGTCGGAACCAAGGAGTTTGTCGGGACGCTGCCACAATGGTTGAAGCTCCGCCGCCCCGACCTCGACACGATTCTGTACCCCGCCATCTCGTACCCGACGTACGAGATGGGAGCGATCCTGGCCGGCTGTCGTGCGGTTCCCGTTCCGGTCACGTCGACCGGTGGGCTCGACTTCTCGACGATTGATCCAGCCGATGCGGCGCGAGCATTGGCGCTGTGGGTCAACAGCCCCGCAAACCCGAGTGGAGCGCTGGACGACCTCGGTGTTGCTGCCGCGTGGGGCCGCCAACATGGTGTGCCGGTCTTCTCTGACGAGTGCTACGTCGAGTTCACCTGGTCCGGTCGCGGGCGGACGATTCTGGAACATGGCTTTGATGGCGTCGTGGCCGTCCATTCACTCTCGAAACGCTCGAATCTGGCCGGGACACGGGTCGGGTTCTACGCCGGCGACGCAAATCTTGTTGATTACCTGCGAGAGGTCCGCAAGCACGTCGGAATGATGGTTCCAGGGCCGGCCCAAGCTGCCGGCGTCGTTGCGCTCGACGACGATGTCCACGTCGAAACTCAACGCGGTCGCTATCGACATCGCCTGGAACGGCTGGCAGACGTGCTGGCTCGGTGGTCAGGACTGGACGTTCCGATGCCTGCGGGTGGTTTCTACCTCTGGTTTCAGGTCGGCGAGTCGGCACGTGACGCATGGGATTTCACCGAGCGGCTGGCACGCCAGAGCGGGGCTCTGTTGAGTCCTGGCGAGTTCTACGGTGCGGCCGGAAGCGCGTTCGTGCGCGCTGCCGTGGTACAACCTGACGAACGAATCGAGCTGGTCGCCGCTCGCCTTGGGATCTAGCGAGGGACTTAATGGGAACACGATCGAGAGGACGCGGCCTTGCTGCCACATTCGGATTTCTGCTGCTATTCGGCGGTCTGATCGCCGGTGGAGTTCTGTACGTCATGTCGACTCGGCGAGAGGAAAACGTTGTCGAGTCGTTCGCCCGAGCGCTGATCGGGTGTACCACGACGGTCGAGTTCACTGAGCCGGGTGTGTTCTACGTCTACGAGGAAACTGATTCGGTTGCAGACGGTCCGATACCAGCCGGCGATTGCGAGCCAACGGCAGAAGCAGGTCGGGCCTTCAACCTCAAGATGAGCGGTCCTGGTGGTGCCGTCGTGCCGCGGCAGGACAACTCGATCACGTATGACACCTCGGCTGGTAGGGGAACCTCGATCGGCCGTTTCACGATTGAACAGCTCGGTCAGTACGAGGTCGAAGTCGTCGGTGACTCGGTCACCACGGTTGCGGCGATCGGACCCGACCCGCGAGATGGTGTGCAACGACTTCGTGACGGCGCGCTCGCGGCCGGCGCCGGCGGTGTCGTGCTTGGTCTCCTGCTGCTGTTGTTGGCCGGCCGTCGTTCCAAGCGGGCTGCCGAGTTCACCACGCCGGAGGGCCCAGGCTGGGTAGTCCGCCCGGTCGAGAGTCCCGGGGTGTGGCCACCCAAGCCGCCGAGTATTCCGCAGATTCCAGTCAACCCGCACTTACCCGCCGAACCGGTGCGAGCTGCACCACCGCCGCCACCGCTCGACGTTCGTGTTCCGCCATCACGGCCGTCGCCGTGGGCGCCCCCGCAGGGACCCCCTAGAGACGGCGCATGACCGTGACGACTCGCCCGTAGATCGTGACCTCGTCGACCGGGAACTCCATCGGTTGCATCGTCGAGTTGGCAGGCACCAATGTGATCCGGTCACCGTCTTGACGGAACGTCTTGACGGTTGCTTCGCCACCAGGAATGCCGGCGACAATGATCTCACCGGTATTGGCCGTCGGCTGCTGAACGGCTACGACGAAGTCGCCGTCGAGAATCCCGAGCTCGATCATCGATTCCCCGCGAACCCGAAGCATGAACAACTCGCCCTCGCCGGTGAAGTCCAGCGGCATCGGAAGAATCTCTTCAACATTTTCTTGCGCGAGGACGTCGGTCCCGGCGGCAACGTCGCCAATCAGCGGCACGTGACGAACGGGGCGGCGCTCCATGATCGCGCCGGAACTCGAATCCCAGCGGACCTCGATTGCACGCGGCTTGGTTGGGTCACGACGTAGATATCCCATCCGAGTCAACGTGTTGAGGTGGCTATGTACGGTCGACGGGGACGTGAGTCCGACCGCATCGCCGATCTCGCGCACCGACGGCGGATAACCGCGGTCACGCATTTCGGACTCGATGAAATCGAGGATCTCTCGTTGACGGGCGCTGAGCTGCTTGATCACCATGTCGTCATCGTACGGGCGTTCGAGGCAAAAGTCAAACATGTGTTCGCAGGAACATTTGTTCGTCTATTTTGATCAAAAGGGTTGACGTCGAACAATTGTTCGGGTACAACTGTTCGTTCGTACAGTTGTTCGATCATCCGTTGGGAGTCCATTGACATGAGCGCCACGATCTCACAAGCCACGTACCGCCGCCGCCGAGCCGTGGTCGGCACCGCCGCAGCGTTCGTCTTCGCGGTGGGGATCGTGACCACCCACGATGTGCTGGTTGGTTCCGGCGGCGTACCTGCCTCCGCCGCCGTGAACCAGCCGGCACTCGTTCGTTCGGTGATCACGGCCCAACCCGGTGACACGATGTGGTCGATCGCCCAAGAGCGTCGCGGCGCGGTCGGGATTCGTACCTTCGTCGACAAGCTGGTCGATCTCAATGGGGGTCCGTCACTCGAGGCAGGTCAACAGGTGATAATCCCGTAATCGGCTCCCCTAGCCTTGGCATTGTGTTCTGCCCTGCATGCCGCGCTGATGACACCAAGGTCGTTGACTCGCGATTGGCGCAGGAGGGCAGCTCGGTCAGGCGTCGCCGCCAATGCCTGTCCTGCTCGTATCGTTTCACGACGTTCGAACGGGTTGAAGAAGTTGCCCTGATCGTCGTCAAGTCTGATGGCTCGGCGCAACCATTCGATCGTGAGAAAATCGTCTTCGGTGTCCGATCAGCAACCAAAGGTCGCGGCTTCGACGATGTCACGATCGAGCAGGTTGCTGTCGGCGTCGAGGACGAGATGCGCCTGATCGGCGGCGATGTCAGTTCATCGCAGATCGGGTTGGCAGTGCTGGATCGCCTGCGAGTCCTCGATGCGGTCGCGTACCTGCGCTTCGCCTCCGTCTACAAGAACTTCGACGCCGCCGCCGACTTCCAGAGCGAACTCGAACTGCTGAGTAAACTCAGCAACGAACCCAGCGACTGAACACGAATCCGTCGTCGTCAGCCAGCAGATGGGCGAGTTCCATCGGCTGGTCGGTCGCAGGTGCGCCCACCGTCAGACGGGCACCGCCACCGCCGACCAGTCGTGGAGAGATGGTCAAGTTGAGTTCGTCGAGCAGACCGGCACCGAGCAGGCTGGCGTTCAAGCCGGGTCCACCCTCGGCGTGGGCGAATACCGCGTCCGGAATCAGGTCGGGGATCAACGCGAGTGCCGCTTCGAGGTCGAGCGACGTCTCGCCCGCCCGGATCACGTCAACCAGTCGCTCGTCAACCGAGGCCGATTCGGGTGCGATCAAGAAGCCGGCACCCGACCGAAACAGCTCAGTTCCGAGGTCAACTGCGCCGGAGTTGGTAACAACGCCGATTCGTTGACCCGCCTTCTTCGGTGGCCCATATCCCTCGGCTCGAACGGTTCCGGCACCCACGATAATCACATCGGCGAGACCACGAAGCGTTGCCAACACCTGCTGATCGGTCGGGTTGCCGAGCGCTCCCGAAGCACCGTTGACGACAACGGAACCGTCGAGACTGGCGACCATACAGACGCCAACCCAAGGACGACCGTCAGGATGTGGGTGGCGTTGTGTGTCGTACGCCTCTCGGATCTGGGTAACCGTCGAACGCTGCATAGCGGTCCGATCATGGCACGTGCGAGTCGGCGTGCGACGCTTGACGGATGTCAGAGTTGGCCACACGGACCGCGTTTCGGACCTGCCCGCTGTGTGAGGCCGGGTGCGGTTTGGAGATCACCGTCGCCAGCGATCCTGCCGGCGACGAACGGGTGACACGCATCCGAGGAGACCGACTCGACGTATTTTCGAAGGGTTTCATCTGTCCCAAAGGCTCGACGCTGAAGCAGCTCCACGAAGACCCGGATCGGCTGCGGCGTCCGCTCGTGAAACGCAATGGAGTGCATGTCGAGGTGTCATGGGCCGAAGCGTTCAGCGAAATCGCCGAGCGGCTGACCGCTGTGACCGACCGGTACGGTCGCCAAGTGGTCGCCACCTTTCTCGGGAATCCCTCGGCGCACAGCCTGTCCGCGCTGCTGTACAACCGACCGTTGCTGATGGCGTTGGGAACGAAGCAGCGGTTCAGCGCATCAACTGTCGACCAGATGCCGCGCCACGTGGCCTCTGGCCTGGTCTTCGGTACGCCAATGACGGTTCCGATTCCCGATCTTGATCGCACTCGATTGTTGCTCGTGCTCGGCGCCAATCCGTACGCCTCGAACGGCTCACTGTGTACCGCTCCGGACTTCCCCGGTCGGATCGAGGCAATCCAGGCACGTGGCGGCCGGTTGATCGTCGTTGATCCTCGTCGGAGCCGCACCGCCGCACAGGCTGACGAGTGGATCGCCATTCGGCCAGGCACCGATGCCCTCCTGCTCGCTGCAATCGCGAAGACATTGTTCGACGAAGGCTTGTTCGACGTCGGTGCTCACGTGGGAGCCCATCTCAACGGGCTCGACGAGGTACGCAAAGCACTCGCCGGCTTCGGTCCCGAACGAGTCGCCGCTGCTACCGGAGTCGCCGCCGAAGTGATCGTCGGCCTGGCGCGCCAACTGGCGAACGCCGAGTCGGCTGCTGTGTATGGCCGAATCGGAACGACCACCACCGAGTTCGGAACCTTGGCGAGCTGGTTGATCGACGTCGTCAACATCCTGACAGGCAACCTCGACCGCGAGGGCGGTTCGATGTTCTCGATGCCGGTCGCAGGCGGTCCGACGACAAAGGGCCCGCCAGGCATCGGTCACGGCTTCGAGACCGGCAAGGGCTCGAGCAGGATCGGAGGCCACCCAGAGGTGATGGGCGAGTACCCAGCGGCCGCAATGGCCGAGGAGATCTCGACACCGGGAGACGGGCAGATCAAGGCGTTGATCACGATCGCCGGCAATCCGGTTCTTTCGACGCCGAATTCAGTTGCGTTGGATCTCGCTCTAGCTGGACTCGACTTCATGGTCAGCGTCGACATCTACCTCAACGAAACCACGAAGCATGCTGACGTGATCCTTCCACCCCCTTCACCGCTCCAGCGCAGCCACTACGACCTGGCGCTGCTCCAATTCGCCGTGCGTAACGTGGCGAACTACTCCGAGCCGGTGCTCGCTCTCGACGAGGACCAGCCGGACGAGTGGGAGATCCTGTGCAGGTTGGCCTTGATCGCTCAGGGCCTCGGGCCCGATGCGGACATTGCAATCATCGACGACATGGCGGCACAAGCCGTCGCCCGCATGGGATCTGACCCAGACGCCATGCTCGCCGGCGCCTCAGCAGGCGGGCGCCGCGGACCCGAACGCTTGCTCGACATGATGTTGCGCGCTGGCCCATTCGAAATCACGCTTGATGACTTGATCGCGGCACCACACGGAATCGACTTCGGCCCACTCGAACCACGACTGCCGGAGATTCTGCGGACCCCGACCGGCAGGATCGAACTTGCCGCGCAACCGCTGCTCGATGACCTACTCCGCCTGGAAGAATCGATCGAAGCGCTGGCTGACCGCCAACTCGTGCTCGTTGGACGGCGTGACCTGCGGAGCAACAACTCGTGGATGCACAATATCGAGGTGCTGGTCAAAGGCCGCCCCAGATGCACGTTGCACGTTCACCCTGACGACGCCGCCCGGCTTGGCGTCACCGACGGCGGCCCGGCAACCGTGACGTCCCGAGTCGGACAGCTGACAGCCGTCGTCGAGGTCACCGAGGCGATCAGGCAAGGCGTGGTGAGTTTGCCCCACGGTTGGGGCCACGATCACCCCGGCACGCGGCTTCGGATCGCATCGGAACGTGCCGGGGTCAACTCGAATGTGCTGACCGATCAGGCGGTGATCGACCCGATGTCGGGCAACGCCGCACTGAACGCGATCCCGGTTTCGGTCGTTCCGGCCTGAGGACCGGGTTATCCACAGTAAATTTTTGCAATTCACATGGTTGTCCCCTTCCGTTCCACAAGCGTTCGTCCCTAGGGTTCACCTCACGTGCCGGAGGTGGCGCGGCACGCGGAAGTTACCTGGGGTGGTTGGGCTCTGAACCTGTGTGTCGCGCTCACCAACGTGCGCGTTGTTACTGGTCAGAGGATTGTTTGAGTGAAGCCTCAGGATTCTGTTGACATCGACGTAGTTACAATGGTGTAATACGTCGCCCTGGATCGCACTCACACAACTTGTTGTGGTGGCGAGCCGGAACACGGGGAATCTGAAACCATATGTTGTGTCGGAATGATGTCTTGGAAGGAACTCACATGTCGCTTGCACCTGAACGACTGACCGCTACCGGTCGCATCGGACTTCGTCGTCTGTTCACCTCGCCCGGTGTCGATCCGTATGACGAGGTCGTGTGGGAGCGTCGTGACTCACGGATCACGAACTGGAAGGACGGCAGCGTCGCGTTCGAGCAACTCGGCGTCGAGTTTCCGACATCGTGGTCGATCAATGCCACCAACATCGTCTCCCAGAAGTACTTCAGAGGCACGCTCGGCCTCCCAGAGCGTGAGCACTCGCTCAAGCAGGTCATCGACCGTGTCGTGAACACGATCACCACGTGGGGTCGTGAGGGGGGTTACTTCGCCGACGAGGGTGAAGCGACGGCATTCACCGACGAGTTGAAGTACATCCTCACCACGCAGCGCGCCTCGTTCAATAGCCCGGTGTGGTTCAACATCGGTGTCAAGGGTGTTCCCCAGCAGGCCAGCGCCTGCTTCATCTTGTCGGTCGACGACAAGATGAGATCGATCCTCAACTGGTACCGCGAGGAGGGCACGATCTTCAAGGGTGGCTCCGGTTCTGGTGTCAACCTGTCACGGATTCGTTCCAGCGTCGAGTTGCTGGAAGGTGGCGGAACCGCCTCAGGTCCGGTCAGTTTCATGCGCGGCGCCGATGCGTCTGCCGGCACGATCAAGTCGGGTGGCAAGACCAGGCGTGCCGCCAAAATGGTGATCCTCAACGTCGACCATCCCGACATCGAGGAGTTCGTGTGGTGCAAGGTCAAAGAGGAGCGCAAGGCGCGCGTGCTGCGCGACGCCGGCTTCGACATGGACCTCGACGGCGGCGACTCCTTCTCGATCCAGTATCAGAACGCCAACAACTCGGTGCGCGTCACCGACGAGTTCATGCTGGCCGTCGTCGACGACGCCGAGTGGGGCCTCACGGCCGTCACCACCGGTGAGGTGCTGAAGACGATCCGCGCCCGCGACCTGTGGCGTCAGATCGCGCAGGCCGCGTGGGACTGCGCCGACCCCGGGCTGCAGTTCGATACCACGATCAACAAGTGGCACACCGCGCACAACACGGGCCGTATCAACGGCTCGAACCCGTGCTCGGAGTACATGCACCTCGACAACTCGGCGTGCAACCTGGCGTCGATCAACCTGCTGAAGTACCTCGACCAGAACACGGACGACACCGAGGGCCAGTTCGACGTCGATGCCTACATGCACACGGTCGAGATGGTCTTCACCGCCCAGGAGATCCTGGTCGGCCGCGCCGACTACCCGACCGACCCGATCGGTGACACCAGCCGCAAGTTCCGCCAGCTCGG
>JANMTV010000260.1:0-4956 GCA_031390905.1 Ilumatobacteraceae bacterium
CGTCGGATTGTCAAACTCGACGTCACCTCGCACGAGATCGTGTACGAGCGTCGAGCCCGCCGGCACACGAAATCGGAGCACGCGATCAGGCCCGGGACCGAGATTGCGCTCCCGTGAGTAGCCGACGTACCCGGTCGCACCAGTCTCGTCGTTGCGAGCCTTGATCTGCTCGGAGGTCATGTCGCAGAAGTATGCGTGACCGGTCTCGAAGAGCCGAATCGCGGCACCGACATGGGCATTGGCGTTGGCACTCTGGAAGTGCGGCCCTTCAAAATGCGGATCGTCAGCTGAGATCCCGATCCACGCCAACGAGTCGACGATTCCCTGCGTCCATTCAGGCTGGTTGCGAGCATCGTCGGTGTCTTCGATCCGGAGTACGAACGTACCGCCGGAGCTGCGCGCCAAAGCCCAGTTGAACAATGCCGTACGCGCCCCACCGACGTGGAAAAAGCCGGTCGGCGAGGGGGCGAATCGGTAACGAGGTGCGGGTGCCATGACCCAATCGACGCTACCCGCTACTCGCGCACCGACGTCAGCGCCAGGTTTCTGAGCTGCCGAAGCGCCACCGACAGGTTGGTGATGTCGAAGTGATCACCGCGCCGTATCTCGGCCAGCAGGCCGACCGTACGTTGCACCGATCGATCGTTGGCTTCGAGCCATGCATCAACGGAGCCATGCTCGAGGGCGTTTTCGGCCAGTTCGGCGAGCGCCGACATCAAATCATCACGCAGCGATCCGCGGGCCTGTGTCTGCCAGCGATCCCCACGCGGCAACGCGCCGATCCCGTCCCACAACCACATCAGTTCGAGCCGATCGAACACAGACCAGTACGCCGTCGCCGCCTCGACCGGCCGCACCGACGCTCGGTCGGCCAGCTCGATCATGTCAAACGTGGTGTGTAGCAGTGGCCACACTGCTGAACGTTCTGCGAGATCGTCGCCGATCCCCTGCCCGCGCCGTGTCCGATTCAACTTGGTGACGGCGCTCCGCATGGGACCCTTCAGACAAACCACGAAGTTGGACGCCAGATCCCGAATCGGGTCGCCAAACCGTTCGATCTCGGCAGCAAGGTCGAGTGGCGGACGTCGATGCCGGAGGAACCACAACGAGCACCGTTCTGCCGTACGCCGGCAATCCAGAAACAGCTCCAGTTGACGTTCGAGGTCAACACCATCGAGCTCATCGATCTCGTTCCACCAGTGATGGAATCCGAGTATCTCCCTGGCGACGAACCAGGCTCTCGTGACATCGGTGACGGAGGCTCCCGTGTCCTCGGTCATCCTGTGGTCGTACGTGATTCCCGACAGATTGACCATCTGGTTGACCAGTTGTGTGGCTGAGATCTCACGCCTCAGTCGATGCCTCAGAATCTGTGACTGATACTGATCGCGCAGCGGTGTCGGGAAGTAGTCGATCAGGTCAGGTTCGAGCAACGGAGAATCAGGCAGGTCGGTGCGAAGCAACTCGCCGACATTGACGTTCTTGGTGTAGGCGATCAGGACGGCGAATTCGGGAGTCTGGAGCCCTGCACCCGCCGACTGTCGTTCGGCAAGTTGTTTGTCGGTCGGCAAAAACTCGAGGGCGCGGTCGAGCCAACCCTCACGTTCGAGTTGGTCGAGGTATCTGACGTGCACGTTGACCATCGGCAACGCTTGGCGGCGAGCGATCATCAACGCCAGCGTTTGGGCGCGGTTGTTGTCGAGCACCAACTCACCCACCTCGTCAGTCATCGACACCAGCAGATCGTTGCGCTGATCAACACTGAGATCGCCCGCGGCGACCGCGTCGCTGAGCAGAATCTTGATATTCACTTCGTGGTCGCTGCAATCGACACCTGCGGAATTGTCGATCGCATCGGTGTGAATCAACCCACCGGCGAGGGCATATTCGACACGACCCAGTTGCGTGAAACCGAGGTTGCCGCCTTCGGCAACCATCCTGCAGCGCAATTCACGCCCGTCGACTCGCACAAGATCGCCGGCCCGATCACCGACGTGCGCATGTGACTCGCTTGACGCTTTCACGTACGTGCCGACGCCACCATTCCACAGCAAATCGACCGGCGCTCGCAGGATCACCCGAATCAGATCGGTTGGGGCGAGTTCGGAATCCTCGATGCCGAGCGCCTGGCGTACCTCGGCGGAAAGCGGAATCGATTTGACGCTTCGTTGGAACACCCCACCGCCGGCGGAAATCAGCGATGCGTCGTACTCGGCCCACGAGGACCGGGGCGTGTCGAACAGGCGTCGACGTTCCAGAAACGACCGAGCCGGATCGGGATTGGGGTCGAGGAACACGTGGCGGTGATCGAATGCGGCTACCAGCTTGACGTTCGGGGATCGAAGCAAACCGTTTCCGAATACGTCGCCTGACATGTCTCCGATACCGACCACAGTCAACTCGTCGGTGTCAGCGTTCTTGCCGAGAGAGGCGGCGTGACGTCGAACGCTCTCCCAGGCCCCTCGGGCGGTGATCGCCATCGCCTTGTGGTCGTAGCCGGCACTCCCGCCGGACGCGAACGCGTCGCCGAGCCAAAAGTTGTACTCGGCGGCGACCTGATTGGCAGTATCGCTGAATGTCGCCGTGCCTTTGTCGGCGGCGACAACCAGATAGGCGTCGTCGCCGTCATAACGGACGGTCCGCTCAGGTGGCACGACTTCCCCACCGATCACGTTGTCGGTCAGATCGAGCAGCCCGCGTACGAACATCCGGTAACACTCGACGACCTCGACGCGGTTCTCGGCGGGTGTCGACTTTGGGCGCTTGACCACGAATCCGCCCTTCGCGCCAACCGGGACGATGACCGCATTCTTGACCATCTGCGCTTTCACGAGCCCAAGCACTTCGGTCCGATAGTCCTCGGGCCTGTCGCTCCAGCGCAACCCACCGCGGGCGATCGGCCCGCCACGCAAATGGACACCCTCGACACGCGGGGAACACACGAAGATCTCGTGCTTCGGACGCGGAGCCGGTAAGTCTGGAACCTGCGACGGATCGAACTTGAAGGCCAAGGTTTGGCGTCCCTGATAGGAACTCGTACGGACGGTGGCACGAATCAGCGCGAGGAACATCCGCCCGATCCGGTCATCGTCAAGCGATGGCACCCGATCGAGCACGTTAGTCACGACTTGATCCAATGCATCGACCTCGACCGACCGGGATTCGGCATCACGGTCGGGGTCGAACTTAGCCTCGAACAGCCCCGTCAGACCCGCCGCCAACTTGGGCACGCGTGCCAAACAATCCTGCACGTAACTCCGGCTGAACGCCAACCCGGTCTGATGGGCGTACCGGGCATAGGCGCGCAGCACATCTGTCTGACGTGCCGTGAGTCCGGCGATCAGAATCAACCGGTTGAAGCCATCGGCCTCGACGTGTCCCTCCAGCAAGCCGACCAACGCCGCCTGGAGCTCCGCTTGTCGATCCTCGTCGATCTCGACACCGGGCGGCATCTGCACACCAATGTCGTAGATGAAGAACGGCTCGCCGCCGAGCACGAACTCGTAGGGGTGCTCGTCGAGCGCGCGCAACCCCAAGAATCCGAGCAATGGAAGCAGATCGGACAACGAAATCGGAGCACCGCGCCGGTAGACACGCATCCTCCACGACCCGTCAGGGGACGCCTCAGTAGCATCACCAGGGGCATCACCATCGCGGACGATTGCAGTGCCTGTTGACTCACCCGAGTCGAGCATCCCGATCATTCGCCCCAAGTCACCCACCGCGACCGACGGATCGACATTCGTCTGGTAACCGGCGGGAGCGTGTGTACCGACACGGTGGAGCAGCGCTGTTGCCTGACGCTCACCAAGCAGAACCGTCGCAGCGTGGTGCACGCGGTCGAGCCACGACGTCGTCAGTCGGTCCACCTCGTCGGACAGCACGTCGAGATCAGGGACCGGTGCGGCCTTTCGATCAACGGTCAGCGTTACCCGGGCGAGGTTGCTCGACCCGATCAGCGACTCCAGGTCACGAATCGCCGAGCCGTAACTGGCCGCGACGATCTCGGCGACCCGCTCAGGCAGTTGCGCCGTGAATCGATTCTTCGGAAGGAAGACCAGCACCGTCGACGACGTCCCCACCGGCTCGGGCACATCAAACACTCGCACGATCTGGCGTTCCTGCAAACCAACGACGTCGATTACGAGCAACGCCAACTGGTCAGCGTCGAGTTCGAACACGAGGTCGCGGGGCAGAGTCTCGAGCACGTTGCGCATCGACCGACCGGTGTGCGTTTCGGCTCCAGCCGAGGCGAGGCCCAGCACGGCCCGTGCTCGCTCACCGACTGTCGGAATCGCCAACACACTCTGCCGATAAGCGGTGGAGGCGAGCAGTCCGACGAACCGTTCGGCGACCGGTCTGCCATCCTCGGTTCGGAACACCGTGACGGCCGTCATCCGGCTTGGTCGGTGTACCGACGCCACCCGCGATGACCGGGCAATCGTCACACTGGAACCAGATGCGGCGACAACCGGAATCTCCGGGTCGAGCGGCGACGTGATGGATAGTTGGCCGAGCGTTGAATTCGGCCGACACGTCGGACCTTCTGGGCTCAGGTCGTAGGTGGCGGCACCGAGGAACACGAACTGACCGCTGGCGAGCCAATCGAGCAACGGATCGAGTTCGGCGTGCAACTCCATCCGTTCACGCATCGGCGCGAAGTCGGCCACCACACGATGAACCGAGTCGATCGCCTCCCTCAGATCACGCTGCAGCGCGTCAGCATCGGCCGGGCTACAGCGGTCAATCTCGACCTGCGTCCATGCCTCCAGCGTGACACCGTACTGCTCATCAGATTCAGACACGACAGCTGCGAGCTCACCGGCCGGCCCGCGCCTGACTCGCAGCATGGGATGCACGAGTAGATGAGTTGTCACCGAGTGTCGCTCCAACACGATTCGCACCGTGTCGACGAGGAACGGAGCGTCGTCGGTGATCATGAACACAATTGATCGC
>JANMTV010000105.1:0-18288 GCA_031390905.1 Ilumatobacteraceae bacterium
GCACAGGTCGACGATGACACGTCCGTCAGGCGTGTCGTACGAGTTCATCGGATGAAAGGCGTATCCGATCGGAACGTCGATCCACACGATGTCAGTCGCGGTGCCGTGGCGGGGGAGCAGCCCAACTCGGTTGCCGTAGTCAGGGTTCCAGCGGAACGGGAAACGGCCGGCGAAGGCGAGGTCGAAGTCAACCGTGCACGGCTGGTCATAGATGACGGCGTACCGCTCGGTGAGCGACATGTCGTGCAGCATCGTCATACCTGGAAGTGGGATGTCGAGGGTGTGACGGACTCGACCGTCAGGCGCCACAACCACGTACTGGACGTGATCCATCCACTGCTGCCAGGCGTACACCATTGCGTGCATCTCGCCGGTTGCCGGATCCAGTTTCGGGTGCGCTGTGAATCCTCCCGGTAGGGTGCCGTTGAAGTCGTTGCGACCGATCGTTTCGAGTTCGTACGTCAACTCGACGGGGCAGCCACCGGCCTCGACCATCGCCCACGTCGTTCCGGCGAAGCCACCGACGTTGGTGTTTGGGCCGAACTGCATCCCGCTCCAGTTCGGACCGGCGATATCGGGTTGACCACGCCGAGTGCTGATCGCCGACGAGCCGACATACCGATTGCGGTACCAATCGGCTTTGCCGTCACGGATTCGGATGCCGTGCACCATTCCGTCACCCATGAACCAGTGGTGGGTGAGTGGGTCGACGTTGCCAACCGGATTCGGTCCATTACGCAGGTAGCGGCCGTTCAGTTCGGCCGGCAGTTCACCGTCGACCGGTAGGTCGACAGCGGTGACCTCCTCAGTGATCGGGGCGTAGTTGCCAGATAGGTACAGGCTGATGTCGGTGCTGGTGGTTTCGGTTGCAGACATTCGGTTCTCCCATCGATCCGTCACGTAACTTAGTTACTGGTGTAACTTAGTTACGTGGTCACGGTGCTGTCAACCCCCGCTATGCGCGAAGTGCTGCTCGACGCAGCGCTCACGGTCCTGCGCCGCGACGGCGCTGGAGCGTTGACCGTACGCAACATCACGCAGGAGGCTGGCTGCTCGACGACAGGTGTGTACACATACTTCGGCGGGAAACATGGAGTCGTCGAAGCGATTTATGTCGATGGGTTCGAATCGTTCGATCGTGCGTTGACGCCTGCCTACCAGGCGGGAGAATTCGTGGAATCGGGCCGGGCGTACCGCCGATGGGCTCTCACCCATCCGACGCAGTATCTCGTGATGTTCGGCCGAGCGGTACCAGAATTTGTCCCAAGCCAGGCCGCCCTCGAACGCGCTGTCCAGTCGTTCGGGCTCTTGATCGACGCTGTGCGCGCCGTAAGCCGTGGCGGAGACATTGAAACGCAGGCGTATCACGTGTTCGCGACCGTCCATGGATACGTGATGCTCGAGTTGGTCAACAGTGGTCACATCGACGCGATCGAACTCGAGGCGCTGTACGAGGCCGGGCTGCGACATGTGATGAGATCATTGTCGTGACGCGGTGGGTTGCTCTGCTGCGAGGAGTCAATGTCGGCGGCGGCAACAGGCTGCCGATGGCGGAGTTGCGTGAGACCCTGACATCACTCGGCCACACGAACGTGCAGTCATACATCCAAAGCGGCAACGTCGTGTTCGAGTCTGCTTCCACCGATGAACAGATGGTCAGCGAAGCAATCACGAACGCGATCGCCGAACGCCATGCACTCAAGGTGCCAGTCGTCGTGCGAACTCACAACCAACTCGTCACGATCGCAAGGCGACACCCCGACGCCGACGGCGCAGTCGAGCCGAAGTTCCTGCAGATCCAGTTTCTCTCCGCTGTGCCCGACACGTTGATGCCCGCTGCGCTTGATCCCAACGCGTATCTTCCCGACCGGTGGTCGATCGACGGTCGAGAGATCTACCTCACCTATCCGAATGGTTCCGGTCGGTCGAGGCTCACGATCGAGGTGTTCGAGCGGGCGTTCGGCGTCACCGCAACGGCCCGAAACTTGAACACGGTCCGGGTGCTGGCCGAGATGCATTGACGCGATTGGAATCGAGTTCTGACATCGCGTATCAGTTTCGAGCGAGCGTCCTCTGTGGACTCATGGAAGGTGTCGTGGAAGGTGTCATGGAAGGTGTCATGGAACCGGTTGCACTGACCACACAGGGTCGCCGCGTAGAGTCGTCGGTATGTCCAGTGGCGAGCGATTCTCGGCAGACCAGCCGATCACTGAACTGGTCGCCGGTGCGCTTGCTGGTCATCAAACTGCCTGGAATGCGCTCGTCAAACGACTACACCGGGTGGTCTGGAAGTCGGTCAACATGATGACTTACGACCACGAGGTCCGTGACGACGCATTTGCGGCCACCTGGCTGCGATTGGCCGAGCGTCTCGACACGATCCGGGAGCCAGAGAAGTTGCCAGGGTGGCTGACTACGACCGCCTGCAACGAGGTTCGTCAGATCCTGCGTCAGCGTGGTCGGCAACATGTGTCGCTGACCGAATCGTGGGCGGGAAGTGGCGGGGGGATCGGCGACCTGCTCGACACGTTGATTGACGATGACGGTGAACATTCGAAGGGAATGGTGCTCGACGAGCAGCGTCGCTCCACACGGGCTGCGTTTGCCCGGCTGGATGAGACGTGCCGAGAGATCATTGCCGTGCTCGTGCTTGCTGACCCGCCGATTCCGTATGACGAGGCGAGTGAGCAGCTGGGACGTCCGATCGGCTCGCTCGGGCCGTCTCGTCGCAGGTGCCTTGAGAAAATGAAATCGTTACTGGATCCCGAACCAGGGGGCGAATCGTGAACGGTGATGCTGCATTCGATGATCTGCTCGTGCGAGTCGGTGACGCCTTCGAACACGACCTTGATCCGGTTCCACCGTCGTTGCTCGACGCCGCTTTCACAGCGTTCTCGTGGCGGAATGCCGATGCCGAGTTGGCCGAGCTGTTGTTCGACTCGGCGAGCGATGAACTGGTTGGGGTGCGTGGCACGTCGACCGAGCGGCGTTCGTTCCGGTACGGAGCGAACGGAGCTGTTGTGCGGGTCCACCTCACGTCGACGTCGTTGATCGTGATGATAGAACCGCCGCTGTCGGTGCTCTGCCGAGTGGTGACCGCGGAGGGCTCGATCGAGGAGCGCACCGATGATCTGGGTGAACTGGTTGTCGACACCCCGGTACTTCCCGTGCGAATAGAAGTCGATCTGCCCAGCGGGAAGATCGTCACCCCCTGGATCATCGGCTGACACCGATCATCGGTAGCCGCACAGCGCTTCCGAGCGTTCGGAGCTTGGATCCCAGGGTCAGTGCGGGTTGACGACGGTCCCCAGCCACGGGTACCGGAAGTGCCCCGGCCGGTCGAGCAACCACGCCGCCGCATCACCGGGTCGGCCTTCGCCCTCCCGGCAAATCCACTCCCAGGCGATACTCGCGGCAACGATCGGAGCCGAGAACGAAGTGCCGCTCCACTTGGCCCAGCCGTCGAAGTCTCCTGCGTCGAACCGGGCATCGGGCCCGAGATCGAAGAACGTGCTGACGACATTGACGCCTGGCGCACATGCGTTGACCCATGGCCCATAGTTCGTGAACCACGCCGGTCCGTTCGGCCCGAGTGCTGCGACAGCGATCACATGCTCGAACGACGCAGGCCATGTGGGACGGCAGGAACCTTCGTTGCCTGCCGAGGCGACGAACACGACGCGTTCGCGCAGGAGATCTCGTGATGCAGGATCGGGCGGCGCGTAGCGGGCCTGGATTGTTGCGATCGCCTGGGCAATCGCGATCGGCGGGTCGTCGGCCTCGCAGAAACCACCGAACGACATCGAAACGATGTCGAACGGTGGATCGACTGCGCCAGCAGGAAACTGTTCGAGCAGGATCCGCGCAATCGTGGCGTCGTCGGTGTCGCCGTATGAACTCAAACCCCGTTCACAATGGACGCGAGAACCAGGAGCGAGATTGGCGAAGATGCCGGCGATGAACGTTCCGTGACCGGCCGTTGGATCGAGAACGAAGTTGCCGTCACCGTCCCAGAGGTCAGGGTCGCTCCCGACCAGCACCGTTCCGAGCAGGTCCTTGGCGGCTTGGGCGATCGGGTTGATCGTTGCTCCGGCCGCCACGATGTTTGGCCAACCGCCGGTGTCGAGTACGAGGACATTGCACGTTGTTCCGTTCCCCTTTCGATGAGACAGTTCTGCGCTGGACAGGGCGATTGCAGGAACCGCCGACGTGGTTCGCGGTGACTCGACCTGGCCACTCCAGTGACCGCACGGCGACTCACAGCCGCAACCGCTCGGGTATGGGCCACCGCTCGGGTATGGCCCGCCACTCGGGTATGGCCCGCCACTCGGGTATGGCCCGCCACTCGGGTATGGCCCACCGCTCGGGTATGGCCCACCGCTCGGGTATGGCCCACCGCTCGGGTATGGCCCACCGCTCGGGTATGGCCCACCGCTCGGGTATGGCCCACCACTCGGGTATGGCCCACCACTCGGGTATGGCCCACCGCTCGGGTATGGCCCACCACTCGGGTATGGCCCGCCACTCGGGTACGGATTGCTGATCGGGTGGGCGAAGAAGACGTGATTGAGTTGTGCATTGACTCCCACCGCCTTGAGGTCGGCGACCGTCTGAATCGGGTTGGGCACCCCGCGCACGAGAACGAGGGCCTGAGGGTCGTCGGAATCGGGCACGATTGTTTCGACGATCAGATCGGATTCGGTCAGGCCGAGCCGGCGGGCGATCTGTGCAACGGCACCACGAGGCGCAATCAGTTCATTCGGCCGATAGGCAAACGGTTGCCCCAACGGTTCGGAGCGAAACTGTACGCGTAAATCCCACGGACTGTTCGGAAGCGCTGACATGGTTCGACCTTTCGGCTCATCACTGTTCATCGTGAGAGCATGGCACGTGGCTAGCTTGGCGGTGCCTGATTTTCGAGAGCCGGAGTTTTGGGACCGACTGGTTCTGGGAGGTCCTGCTCAGGCTCTCTTGGAGGCACGTCGCCTGCTCGCTACGGCGGCTGTTGATCCCGACGTCGCGGCGCTCGCTCACGGTGCCGCTTGTCGGTCACTCTTCGAACTCGGTCTGCTGCCCGAGTCGCAACGAGAGGCCCGAGTCGCAATGGCGGCGAGCGCGTTCGCCAGCAGGCCGGAACTGCAGTGGTCGATCGCTATGAGCGCTGCCGTCGTACTCGCCGAGGGCGGTCAAGTCGAGGAAGGCTTGGCGGCACTGGAAGGCCTCGCAGAGCAGAGCGACGGTGTGCATCTCGGGCGCGTGAGACTGCAGATGGCCTACGTGCTGCACCATGCCGGCCGGCTCACCGACGCGATCAAGCATCTCGACCTGAGCGAACGCATCTTTGTCACCGGAGGGGAGCAGCGGGATCGCGTGCGGGTACACCTCAATCGCGGTCTCGTCCTCCTCCAGCAGGGGAGGTTGGGGCCTGCTGAGGACGATTTCGTGATCGCCGAGGCGATCGCTCAATCGATCGGTATGACGACGTATCGAGCGCAATGCATGGCGAACCTTGGGGTCCTACATGGGCGGGCGCGTCACCTCTCGCGATCGATGCGCTGCTTCGAAACGGCCGCTCGATTGTTTGCCGAGGTTGGGAATCCGGCTCGGACTGTGGCGATCATGGAGATCGATCGCGCCGAAGTGATGATGCACTCCGGGCTGGTCAGTGACGCCGTGTCAGCGGCCCGTACGGCGGTCGCTCTGGCTGCTCCTGGTGGCAACAAGGTGGTGTTCGGCGACGCGCAACTGTTGCTTGCGAGGGCCGAATTGGCGGCGGGTCGGCTGCGCGACGCGATTCGGTCTGCCGAGTATGCCCGAGTGGTCCTGACCTCTTCAGGTCGCCACAACATGATCCCCCATGCTCGATCCGTTGGTGCGCACGCCGTGTTGCAGGGTGTCGAGCACGCTGCCGCGGCAGAGGAGTGCATCGTCGCAACGGGTGACATCGTCGATGGCCTCAGGACCGCTGGGTGGAACCAACAAGCCGATGAGCTGATGATCGCCCGGGTCAGGGCCGGACATCGTTTTGGGCTGTACGCGTTGATCGCCGACGATCTTGATCACCTGCGCCTCGGAGCATGGAGTTCGCAGAGAGATCTGGCGTTGATCGGTTGGTATGCCGAGGCGATTGGCCGAGGATTGTCCGATGATCAAGGCTCGGCGTTGGACGCCTGTCGCTCAGGCCTTGATCGCCTCGACGACATCGTTGCCGAGGCTGACACGTTGGAGCGGCGGTCGGCGGCTATGCGGCTGGGGGAGGATCTGTCGCAACTGGCGATTGATCTGGCGGTCGAGCAGGGTAATGCCGGGATCGTGTTTGCTGCTGCCGAGGGGACGCGGGCGCGGGCGCTGCATGACGAGTTGGTCGAGTCGGAGCGTCACAAGCCGCTGAGCGCAGAATTAGCCGACCAGCTTCGACGCGAGCTCTCGGTCCGACTTGGCAACCGGGTGCTGATCGAATGGGTGTTCTCCGGTTCTCGGACGTGGGCCGTGGTCTTCGATCAATCGGGAAGTCGGCTCGTTGATGTTGGCGACACGCGAACGATTCTGCGGGCGCGGGATCGGGTGCTGGTCTGGCTGGATCGCGCCTCAGCCGAGCCAGACGGTTCCAGCCGAAACGCGATCCATGGAGCTGCGCTACTCGATGACTTGGTGATCGCACCTCTCGAGATCCCCGCGAATGCCGACGTCGTGCTCGTGCCGGTCGGCGGGCTGCACGGGATTCCTTGGTCCGGCTTGCCGAGCCTGGTGAATCGATCCGTAACGCTGGCACCGAACGCTCAACTGTGGCTTGAATCTGATCGCCGAGCCGGTGGCTCCGGCCGAACCGTCGGCCTGATCGTCGGCCCTGGTGTGGAAAGCGTAGAGGTTGAACGAGTTGCCGTAGAACGCAATCATCCGGGGGCAGCGATTGCCTCAGGCGCAGGTGCAACTGCAGCAGTGGTCCGTTCGATGTTCGCCGGGTTCGACCTGGTACACGTCGCCGCGCACGGCGTGTTCCGATCAGATCACCCGCTGATGTCCACGATGCGGCTTCACGACGGAGAGATGACGCTCTACGACACCGTTCCGGATCGCGTCCGGTCGCGCCTGATCGTGTTGTCGAGTTGTGAGGGTGGCGCCCAAGGCACCGCGGACGGATCGGAAGTGCTCGGTCTGGCGTCCGTGATGCTGGCGAGAGGCGCGGCCGCCGTGCTCGCTCCGCTCACGGTGGTGCGTGACCTCGAGTGTGCCGACTTCGTCGCCGAAGTTCACGGCGAACTCGCCGCGGGATTGCCGTTCGGACGGGCCGTGAGCGTCGTACGACAACGCTGGCTCTCCGATGACGATCTCAGCCGCTGGGCAGTCGCATCGTCATTCACCTGCTTCGGCTCAGGAGCAGTCACCATCGAGAGTCACTGAGCATGCGTGTCAGAGACGTCCGTGGCGGCCTTGGCCGCCGGTGAAACGTTCTGCTCCCGTTCTCGCTTCGGGAGATTGCAGGACGGCGAGGCCGAGCCTGGTCTCATTCGCCAGGGCATCACGGAGTGGCAGGTCCCATTGTTCGTAGCTCGATTGCCGGTCAGATCTCGTACACACCTGCGGGAAGGCAGCGATTTGCTTGGCGAGTTCGATCGCCGAGCGCAACGCGTCACCCTGTTCGGTCAACCGGTTGGCCAAACCCATCATTCGGGCTTCGTCACCACTCACCGCACGCCCGGTCAGGATCAGGTCGAGCGCGTGGCTGTGGCCCAACATGCGTGACAGGCGGATCGTGCCGCCGTCGATCAGCGGCACTCCCCATCGTCGGCAGAACACGCCGAACACGGCATCGGTTGCGGCAACACGCAGATCGCACATCATCGCCAATTCCAGACCGCCGGCCACCGCGTGACCTTCGACGGCGGCGATCGTGGGTTTGGTGAACGTCATTCGCGTCGGGCCCATCGGGCCGTCGACTGACATGTCCTCGACGACCCGGTTACCTCGCCCGGTGGCAATCGCCTTCAGGTCGGCACCGGCGCAGAACGTCCCGCCGGCACCGGTCAGAACGGCGACCGACAACGCATCATCGGTCTCAAAGCTGCGGAATGCTTCACCAAGCTCGGTGGCGGTGGGCCCGTCGACGGCGTTACGCACATCCGGTCGGTCAATCGTGATCACGCAGACCAGCCCGTCGACTTCGAACTGAACCGTGCTCATGTCGGACTACTTGCTGGCGTCGCGCAGCATCCTGCGAAGGATCTTGCCGCTGGGCGATTTCGGGATGCTGTCGGTGAACTCGACGATCCTGATGTGCTTGTAGCTCGTCACGTGTTCGGCGACATACGCCTTGACCTCGTCGCCGGTCAGCGTCGAGCCGGGCTGGCGAACGATGAACGCCTTCGGAAGTTCACCCGCTTCGTCGTTGGGCACACCGATCACGGCGACATCGGCAATCTGTGGGTGCGAGATCAGCAACGCCTCCAATTCGGCGGGCGGTACCTGGAAACCCTTGTACTTGATCAGTTCTTTGACTCTGTCGACGATTGACACATGGTTGTGTTCGTCGATCACGGCGATGTCTCCCGAGTGGAGCCATCCGTCTGGATCGATCGTGTTACGGGTTGCCTCGTCGTTGTTGAGGTACCCCTTCATCACCTGAGGGCCTCGGATCCAGAGTTCACCTGGTTCGCCTAACCCGCGATCTTCACCGGAATCAGGGTCGACAATTCTGATCTCGGTGTTCGACACGGTCACACCCGAGCTGCCCGGCCGGAAGTCGCCGGCAGGGGTGGCGTGGCTGACCGGGCTCAACTCGGTCATGCCGTAACCCTGCACGACCTCGCAGCCAACCCGTGCCGATGCCTCAGCGGCGAGTTCGGCACCAAGCGGAGCGGCACCCGAGAAGATTTGCTTGAGCGACGACAGGTCGAACTGATCGACGAGCGGGTGCTTGGCAAGTGCCAGGACAACCGGCGGTACGACGGGAAATCGGGTGATCCGGTGTTGCTGGATGAGCGTCAGGGCCTGTTCGAGGTCGAACCGCGGTTGAGTGACAATGGTGACCCCATGTGCCAGTAGACCGTTCATCAGGATCTGCATCCCGTAGATGTGAAAGAACGGTAGGAACGCGAACGCAACCTCACCCTCGCTGTCGTATTTGATGGCGTGTTCGCATTGGCAAATGTTTGCGACCAGGTTGTAATGCGTCAGCATCACACCTTTCGGGAGGCCGGTGGTGCCGGAGGAATAGGGGAGCACGACTACCGACTCGTGCACGTCAACCGGAACCTGCGCGATCGGCTCACCGAACAGCGACATTGCGTTCTCGGTTCCTTCAGCCCCGTCGAGCGTGTACACCGTTGTGATGTTGGTCGCTTCGATCGCTTGGCGAGCGACGTCGGCGAACATCCCGATCGTGACCAGCCACGACGCACCGGCGTCTTGCAACTGGAATCGGACTTCGTCAGCGCCGTACGTCGGATTCACAGTCGTGACGGTGCCGCCGGCGACCGCCACCCCGTGGAACACAATTGCGTATTCGGGCACGTTGGGTGCCATCAGGGCGAGTGTGTCGCCAGGCTTGAAACCGTTTGCGACGAGACCTCCTGCGAATCTGTGAATCATGTCGCTGAGCTCGGAAAATGTGTATGTGCGGCCTGACGGTCCGTCGATGATCGCGGCGCGATCCGGGATCTCGCTGGCTCGTCGAAGCACGAATTCAGTGATCGCCACTTCAGGTATATCGACGTCGGGCAGTGGGCTCCGGTGAATGATCATGCCGGGAGGATAGGCGACGTCGTGATGGTGTTTCGATTCAACCGGCTGATCGGGCGAGATCGTCGAGGAAGTCGCGCGTCGCACCTGCCGAGTGTCGGCGCCACACGGCGACGGGGTCGTCGTCGCCAGAGGGGGATGGGGCCGTGAGGGCCTCGAGCGCGGATGCGAGTGTGGCTCGCTGAGCTAGCACCAGCACATCGATCGGTAGGCCAGCCCGTGACCGCAGTGCGAGTTTCAACAGGAATTCGGTGCGGACCTGCCTGACGTGCTCGACCGGCTGTTCGAGCCATTCGAGCGCAACCTGTCGTCCATTTGGGGTAACGGTGAGGTCGGCGCGCCGGCCAGTTTGCGTCCGTGTGACGAGGCCAAGGTCAACGATCCGGTCGAGCGATCGATACGTGAGCGGTCGTGTCAACGACCAAATTCGACCGAGTTCGCCGGAGGGTTGGAGCAACCGCACGATCGCCCAACCGTGCACAGGCTGTCCGGCGATGATCGCCAAACAGGCGTGGTCGGCAAGAGAGAGTTGCTGTTTCTCGATTGCTTGATTCTAGCCAGAGTTGATCAGTTAGTCAGAAGCTGACTAGTGTACGGAAGGTGACGCCGCGGCTCGGGAGATTGGTGATCTCGCTCGCCGGCTGCACAGCGGTGGTCGCCACGCTGTCCGCCTGTGGACGTTCGGACTCGGACGCTGACACGGTCCCCGTCAACGTGTTCGCTGCATCGTCGCTCACGGAGGCCTTCGCTCGCATCGAAGCGGCGTACGAGGGGGAGTACCCCGCTACCGACGTGGTGATCAACTTCGCGGGGTCGTCAGCGTTGGCGGCCCAGATTCGCGAAGGTGCGCCGGCCAATGTGTTTGCGTCGGCGGATCTGGCGACTCTCGAGGCGGCGATCGCCTTTGGCGATGTCGCTGGACCACCACAGGTGTTCGCCACGAACACGCTTGCGATCGCCGTCGAATTGGGTAATCCGAAAAACATCCGCAACCTGCGCGACCTTGCTGCCCCTGAGTTGATTGTTGTGCTTGCCGATACGACGGTTCCGGCTGGCAAGTACGCAGCCGAGGTGTTGGCCGCATCGGGGGTGTCAGTGACGCCAGCCTCGCTTGAGCAGAACGTTCGGGCCGTTCTATCAAAAGTCGCCCTCGGCGAAGCAGACGCCGGAATCGTCTATCGCACCGACCTCGCTTCCGAATCCAATGCGCAGGCAGTCGATATCCCGACCGACCAGAACGTCGTCGCTGAGTACGCGATCGGGTCAGTCACATCGTCAGACGATCGACCGGGCGATGCCGCTGCCACTGCACAGTTCATCGAATTCGTTCTCGGGCCGGCCGGTCGATCTACCCTCGAAGCGGCAGGATTCGGACTCCCGTGAGACCGCACCCGGGTGTATGGTCCCGGCCATCTCGACCGATCTTGGCACTCGGTCTCGTCGGAGCATCGTTCTTCGCGTTGCCGTTCGTCGCACTGCTGGCGAAGGCACCATGGTCATCGCTGCCGGAGTTCGTCCGTGATGACGACGTGCAATCGGCACTGTCGCTTTCGATCATTACCTCCCTCATCACCACATTCCTGGCTGTCGTTTTCGGAATTCCGCTGGCATGGGTGTTGGCGCGGAGTGAGATACCCGGGCGGCGATGGTTACGAGCCCTGTGCACGTTGTCGATGGTGCTCCCGCCCGTGGTTGGCGGTGTCGCCTTGTTCCTGGCGCTTGGACGGCGCGGCATCGTCGGTGGTCCGTTGTTCGCCGCCTTCGGGGTTTCGTTGCCGTTCACGACGTCGGCGGTCGTCGTCGCCCAACTGTTTGTGGCAATGCCGTTCCTGGTGCTCACTGTGGAGGCCGCGCTGCGATCGCTCGACCCTGCCAAGGAGGAGGCCGCTCGAACGCTCGGCGGGTCGAATTGGTACGTGTTCCGGCGGGTCACCATGCCATCGATCCAACCGGCCGCGGTCTCCGGACTCGTGCTGACGTGGGCGCGAGCGCTCGGCGAGTTCGGAGCGACGATCACGTTCGCCGGAAGTTTTCCAGGGACCACCCGCACCGTGCCGCTCGCCACTTACCTGGCGCTTGAGAATGATCTTGATCAGGCAATTCTGTTGAGCCTGCTGCTCGTGGGGGTTTCGTTCGGCGTGCTGGTCGGGCTTCGGGATCGGTGGATCGGGGTGGCGTTCGGGGGTGGCCCGTGAGTTTGCAAGTCGAGATTGGCGTCGACCTCGGTGACTTCTCGTTAGCGGCGGCGTTCACCGTTGAACGAGGTGAGACCGTCGCGTTGGTCGGGTCGAATGGTGCTGGTAAATCGACGGTGCTACGGGCGATCGCCGGTCTCCAACCGGTCGATCGCGGTCTGATCGCGTTCGACGGAACGGTGTGGGACGACCCGTCGATAGGCACCTTCGTAGCGCCCGAGCGTCGGCGTGTCGGAGTGGTATTCCAGCAGTACCTGCTGTTCGATCATCTGTCGGCGCTCGACAACGTGGCCTTCGGTCTCAGGGCGCGAGGCGTCGCGGCAGGCGAGGCACGCCGCACAGCGGTTGACCTCTTGGCGGCGTTCGACATTTCCGGCATCGCTGCGCAGAAGCCGGCGACTCTTTCGGGTGGCCAGGCACAGCGGGTCGCGCTCGCCCGTGCGTTAGCGATCGAGCCCGACGTGTTGCTACTCGATGAGCCGCTGGCGGCGCTCGACGTCGCAGCGCGAGGTGCGGTCCGACGAGATCTCGACGCCCGCCTCGACCAGACCCACGCCGCCAGGATCGTCGTGACCCACGACCCCGTCGACGCCTACGCCCTCGCCGATCGGGTGATCGTTCTGGAACATGGCTGTGTCACCCAATCGGGAACCATGTTCGACCTGGCGTCAGCGCCGCGGACGTCCTACGTCGCCGAGTTGCTCGGAACAAATTTGATCCGCGGCGTACTGCGCGGTGATCTGCTGGTGACCGCAGTCGGTGCCGAGCTCGTTGTCGGTGCGCATGATCTCGCCGATGGGGAGGCGCTGGCGTCCGTCCGCCCGCAGGCGATCTCGCTGCATCGAGAGCGGCCAGAAGGTAGTCCTCGCAACGTGTGGCGGGCGGAGATCTTGAACATCGATCGCAGCGTCGACCGGATACGAGTCCGTCTGGGATCGCCGTTTGCGCTTGTCGCCGAGGTCACGCCATCTGGACTGGCGGTGCTCGAGCGAGATGTCGGCGACTACGTGTGGGTATCGGTCAAGGCGTCAGAAGTCAATCTCTCGGCAATGTGACGCACGGCCGACGCGAAGCAGCCCGTGAGATGGTTCCGATTGACCCGGAACGGGTTTTGGGATCGGGAGCCATGGTCTGTCGGAATCCGACAGCCATGGGTCTGATACCCCTGGGTGCATCTCACGGACTGAGGTCATCATCGCGCCGGCTAGGCCGCAGCGCAAGGGCTCGTCTCAGATTGCGGTGACGATGTCTGTCAGGCCGATCGTGTCCTCGACGACGATGTTGACCATTCGGCCAGGGATCACGATGACCTTCGTTGGTTTGGCTCCGTTGAGTGAAGCGACGATCCGATCGTCGGCGAGTGCGGCGGCTTCGACCGTTGCCGCATCAGCCTCGGTGGCGACCGTCACGCGGCCACGAACTTTCCCGTTGACCTGAACCGGATACTCGATCGTCTCGTCGACCAGATACATGGCGTCGGCGACTGGGAACGGCACGTACGTGAGCGTGTCGGTGTGGCCGAGCTTGCGCCACAACTCCTCCGCTACGTGTGGAACGAGCGGGGCAGCCATCAACACCATCGGTTCGGCGACCTCGCGCGGCGTCGCCGGCAGCTTGGTGACAGCGTTGTTGAGCTCGATCAGTTTGGCGATCGCCGTGTTGAAACGAAGCGCGTTCATCTCGGTGCGCACGACGTCGATCGTGCGGTGCAGCAGCTTGCGTGTCTGCTCATCGGCGGGGGTGTCGACAACGACCGATTCCCCCGTCGTTTCGTCGGCGATCGTGCGCCACAAGCGCTGCAGGAATCGATACATGCCGACGACATCACGTGTCTCCCACGGGCGTGACGCATCGAGTGGGCCCATCGCCATCTCGTACAGGCGGAGTGTGTCGGCACCATACTGGTCGTACAGCTCGTCGGGGGAGACGGCGTTCTTGAGGCTCTTGCCCATCTTGCCCCATTCGCGGGTGACGGGTTCGCCCTCGTAGAAGTATTCGCCCTGGCGTTCTTCGACTGCGAGTGAGTCGACGTAAATTTCTCGCTCGTCCTTGAACGCTGCAGCCAGGATGTAGCCCTGGTTGAACAATCGGGCGTACGGCTCGACCGACGAGACGTGGCCGAGATCGAACAACACCTTGTGCCAGAATCGGGCATACAGCAGGTGCAGCACGGCGTGCTCGACTCCGCCGACATATAGATCGACGCCGCCGGGATGGTCGGGCCGTAGGTCGGTACGAGGTCCCATCCAATACTGCTCGACAGCGGGGTCGACGAACGCTTCGGCGTTGGTCGGATCGAGGTAGCGCAGTTCGTACCAGCACGAACCCGCCCACTGGGGCATCACGTTCGTGTCGCGACGATACTGCTGCACACCGTCACCGAGATCGAGTGTGACATTGACCCAATCCTGCAGCTGGTCGAGCGGACTCTCCGGGTTCGAGAATTCGTCGTCCGACTCGAACGTACGAGGCGAGAAACTGTCGGTCTCAGGGAGTTCGACCGGCAGCATGTGATCGGGCAGTGCGTGCGGGTTGCCCTCGATGTCGTAGACGATCGGGAACGGCTCGCCCCAATAGCGCTGCCGGCTGAACAGCCAATCGCGCAACTTGTAGTTGATCGTCGCCTCGCCGCGACCTTTGGCTTCGAGCCATTCGTTGGTGGTGGCGATGCCATCGGCTTTGGTTGCCAGCCCGTTCAAATCGAGCGTGTCGTTCGAAGAGTTCACGTACGGCGCGTCGCCGATAAACGCGACAAGCCACGTGGACGTATCGAGCGACGATTCGATGCCGTGGCCCTCGAACCACGACTGTGGCGGCTGCTGGATCGCGGGAATGTCGAGCCCGAACTTGGTGGCAAACTCGAAGTCGCGCTGATCGCCACATGGAACCGCCATGATCGCCCCCGTGCCGTAACCCATCAGCACGTAGTCGGCAATCCAGATCGGGATCAGGTTTCCGGTCAGCGGGTTCGTGGCGTACGAGCCGGTGAAGACGCCAGTCTTTTCTCGAGTCTCGTCTTGGCGGTCGATTTCCTTCTTGGCACCTGCCGCCGTTCGGTAGGCGGCGACAGTGTCGGCTTGGCCGGGCTCGGTCAGCGCGTCGACCAGCGAATGTTCAGGGGCGAGCACCATGAAGGTGGCCCCGAACAGCGTGTCCGGGCGCGTCGTGAACACGGTGATGTCGCCGGCGGCGCTGGCGAAGTGGACGCGGGCTCCGGAGCTGCGGCCGATCCAGTTGCGTTGCATCGCCTTGATCGCATCGGTCCAGTCGAGCAACTCCAGGTCGTCGATCAGCCGATCGGCATACGTCGTGATCCTCATCATCCACTGACGCATGTTGCGCTTGAAGACCGGGAAGTTGCCGCGGTCGGATCGCCCGTCGGCGGTGACTTCTTCGTTGGCAACGACAGTTCCGAGCCCCGGACACCAGTTGACCGGAGCGTCACTGACGTAGGCCAGGCGGTGATCATCGACCGCCGCCACCTGATCGCTCGTGGTCATCTCGCCCCACGCACGACCATCCGGTGTCGACCGAGCGCCTGATTCGAAAGCGGCGATCAATTCGGTGATCGGGCGCGCCTTCTGTAGGTCGGTGTCGTACCACGCGTTGAAGATCTGATTGAAGATCCACTGCGTCCACCGGTAGTAGCCGACATCAATGGTCGACACGCTGCGGCGCTGGTCGTGAGCCAATCCGAGCCGTCGCAGTTGTCGGCGATAGGTGGCGATGTTCTGCTCGGTCGTCAAACGTGGATGCTGGCCGGTCTCGACGGCGTACTGCTCGGCGGGCAGACCAAACGCGTCGAATCCCATGGTGTGCAGCACGTTGTGGCCGGTCATCCGCTTGAAGCGTCCGAACACGTCGGTACCGATGAAGCCGAGTGGGTGCCCGACGTGAAGGCCCGACCCGGATGGGTACGGGAACATGTCGAGGATGAACAACTTCTCGCCGCGTTCGGCGGTGTTTTGTGCATCTGCGAGTGGCCCAGCCGGGTTCGGTGTCTCAAACGTGCGGCGCTCGTCCCACCAGTCTTGCCAGCGGCTCTCGATGTCCTGAGCGAGCACCACCGAGTAACGGAAAGGAGGAATCTCGGTCGCTTTGGGGTCAGTGTGCTCGCTCATACCGACCATCCAGCCTACGAGGCCTTGTGTCACGTGGCGACGTATCGGACGTCGGCGCCGAGCCGATCGTATGTCGTCGCCGCTCGACCGGAATCAGTGAGGGCGGGCGAGGCGTTCGAGGATGTCGGCCGGGACGAAGTTGATCAGTTCGGTGGTGTCGGCTTCGGCGAGGTCGGCGTACCGTTGGCTGACGCCGTCTGGGTCGAGTTGGCCGACGGTGATCCGCTGCTTGAGGGCTTGCATGAAGGCGACTTCCTCAGGTGACGCGGTGGTGATATCGAACCAGTCGCCTGGGTCGTCGACCATCTTGTCGTTGAACCCTGTAGCGAACGGTCCAGGGTTGATCAGGGCGACGTCGATTCCGAGCGGGGCGAGTTCCAACCGCAGCGCAGAACCCATCGCCTGTAGGGCGTGCTTCGTCATCGCGTACGGGCCGGATCCAGCGCCTGCGCGCACTCCCGCGATCGACGACACGATCAGAATCCGACCTGACCCGCGGCGCTTCATCTGCATGACGACGCGTTGCGTAACGGCCAGCGTCCCGAACACATTGACCTCGAACGTGCGCCGGACAAGATGCATTGGGACGCGCGCCAACGGCCCGGTTTGGCCATAGCCCGCATTGTTGATCAGGACGTCGATCTCCCACTTGTCGAGCGTGCCAACGTCGTCCTGTGCGGTGATGTCGAGCTTGGCGACCTCCAACTCAGGGTGAGCGCCGGATAGTTCGCGCGCCTCGTGTTCGGTGTAGGTGGTTGCGATCACTCGATGACCGCGGGCCGCGAGTTCGATCGCCGCACCTCGCCCGAATCCGCTTCCTGCGCCGGTGATCAACACAGTCTTCGCCATGATTTGTCTCCTGGTTATGAGATCTGGACATCGAGTACGGCTTGGCGACCGTGAACGTCGACTTGTTCGAGAGCGCGTTTCAGCGCTGACGATAGTTGGTCGGCGTGGGTCACCTTTTCGGCCCATGCTCGGCACGACTCGGCGACAAGCCGGAAGTCGGGACTGGGGGAGAGCTCGGTGAGCGGCATCTGTTCCGCCTTGTCGGCATAGCCGGTCGGATACATTCCAGACACCGACTGCTTGACGGCGGCGTACCCGGCGTTGTTGAGGATCACGGTCAGGACGGCGATCCCGTGTGTCTCGGCGACGTGGTGGGCGGCAACCGGGTTTGCGAACATGTATGAGCCATCGCCCATCGTCGCCAGAACCAATCGATCAGGATCGGCGAGCTTGATCCCCATAGCGCACGGGAGACCCCAACCCAGCCCGCCGGAGTGCGGTTCCTGGCGCCACGAATTGTGTTCGGTGAGGCCGAGTTCGTCGAACGTCGCGCCCAACTCCGACACCACTGTGACGGTGCGTCCAGCGATTGCCTCACCGATCGAGCGGGAAACGGATGCTTTGGTCATCCCCGTGGTGCTCGGCGCGACCGTGTGTTCCGCGGGGTGTTCGGCGACATGTTCGGCCCTGTGTTCGGCGATTCGCAACCGTCGGGCATCCAGATCGAATACGGGTCGGCACCGTGTGAGCGCTGTTGCGAGTGCTTCGAGACCTGGCCCTGTCTCGGTGCTGATCGAGATCGACGACCGGAAGTTGCGGACCGGGAATCGTGAGTACAGCGGGTTCGGTCCGAGTTGGATGACCTGGCAGTCGTCTCGGATCGAATGAGTCTCGGGTGACCAGGGTGCCAGGCTGTCGATCACCAACACGACATCGGCCTTGGCGAGCCAGGCCGATGGATCCTGGCCGACGTACGTCAGGTGCTCGCTCGATATCGCAGTCGCCACCGCCCAGTACTGACAGACGGGTATCGACCATTCCAGAGCGAGTCGCGCCAGAGTGTCGAATCCGGCCTGCGTGCCGGTGCCTCGTTGGGCAATGATCAACGGCCGTTCTGCTGATGAGAGTGCACGGGCAGCTTGATCGATCAGTCCGGCGTCGGCCGACACAACTGCGGGCGTGATTCCAGGCTCCCTCGCCAGCGCGCTCGATGGGCATGGTTGGCACAACACCTCGCGCGGCAGGCTCAGATATACCGGTCCTTTCGGGGTGCTCATGGCGATCGCGTAGGCCCGATCGAGCAGCTCGGGGATCTGTTCGGGGAATCGGACCTCGTAGTCCCACTTGCACGCCTCGCGGACCAACGCCGTCTGATCGCGCATTTCCTGGCCCCAACCGATCGGCACCGTGCGAGCACCAAATCGTCCCGACTCGACCGTCGGAGT
>JANMTV010000127.1:0-3345 GCA_031390905.1 Ilumatobacteraceae bacterium
GTGACAGCTGTGCCTGCTGGGCCGCCCCGGAGGACGTCGATGTGAACGAGGTTTACCGCTTCGAGGGCGACAGCGATCCCGGTGACGAGTCGATCCTGTTCGCGATCGCGATGCCCTGTGGTCATCGCGGTGCCCTCCCCGCGTCCTACGGGCCGGACACGCCACCCGACGTCGCCGACGTTGTGACTCGACTTCGACTCGATCGCAGCTGACTGGGGGCTAGCGGTGTTCCTCGGCAAGTTCGATCGCGCGTTCGAGGTGCGCGTACCTGACCAAACCCGTACTTCGTTGCGCCAGATCACGGAGCGCCTCGACGTGGCTTCATCCGGGCCTGCAGTTCGAGCACTGACTCAGGGCGCTAACGCAGGCGTCCGGTGGTGATCAGTCTTGCGGCCTAGTTTCGATGCGACGTTCGAGTTGGTCGGTTGTGAGGCCTTGCTGTTCGAGGCGCATCGTTCGATCCACGGTGATTCCCGGGCTGCCCTGGATCACTTCGAGCGCCAGCAGCGCCCGTGCCGTCGGACTGGCGTCGTGTCGCACCGGTTTTCTCACCTTCCTGAAGTTGAACCTCCGGAACCGATCGTGCGGGACGGCAAGGCCCATGCCGCCTTGGTCTTCGACGGTGACGCCGCAGTGGGTTGGTGTGAGTACGGGACGCCGGACGAGCTTCCGGACATCTACCACAGGAAGGAATACGAGGTCGGCCTCGTGTCCCTTGGAGCCTCGCAGCAGCCGTTCTCGTTCGATCGCCACCGGGTCGTTGCCGACCTCGATCGTGTCGGGTCCGGAACCGGCTGATGTCGTGGATGTGTCCGAGCACGCCAACCGGCAACGGCACTGGCTGAACCCGCGAGGCAACCGCCAGCTGAGCCACGCGATCCACATCATCGCCGTCACCCAAGTCGGACACGACACGCTCGGACGCGCCTACTACCTGCGCCGACAAGCCGAAGGCGAAACCCGCAAAGAAGCACTCCGCGCACTCAAGCGCAGGATCTCCGACGCCGTCTGGCGGCAACTCCAGATCGACACCCGCCTCAAGCATTGACAGTGGGCCCGGGACAACAATCAGGGGCGACTCTACAGTCCAGCGCGACCGGCTTGAACCCTGAACACCGGTACTTCGGACAAGTCATTCCCGGACCCACGACAACGATAATCACCGACCAACCCGCCATCGACAACGGGACCACACAACGCGCCCGAAAGCATCCTGAAACTCGCCCTTGACACAAAGAGGCTTCGATCTGTGCGCGGGACCGCAGGCGGAGGCTGGCGCTGTTCTGTGCTGATGTTCTGAGCGGTCCAGCTGCCAGGCCGCCGCACGATTCCCGCGGATCGCCGAGCACGTCGCCGTCGACCCGAAACTGAAGAAGGTCTTCAGCCCCGCCCTCAAGGTGATCTGAGGACCGAACGCCGTCGCTCCCTCGGCCGCGCTGATCCCTCGCGGATCAGGTGCCGGCGTTCACGGAGCGAGCAGCTCCAAGAGGGGCGCGACGGCGAGGCCGTCGAGCACCTGGCGCCGCCCGAGTGGTGCGGTCAGGGTCACCGTCACCGGCGTCGGCGGGTTGCCGGGGCACGCCTGCGCGCCGGTCAACGGGATCGTCGCGAACGCGATCAGCACCGCCGTGTCGGTCTCGACCACCTGAGGGCCCAGCAGCCGCTCGCCGGGTTCGGCACCGCCCGTGCACGCGGTCTCGGTCACGAGCACGTGCAGTTCGGTCGCGTCCGGGCCAGGGGCGGGGAACGCCGGGTCGAGCACCCACTCGACGCCGCCCAGGCCCGCCGGCAGTTGACGCCGGACCACGCACGGGCCTCCACCACCCGAACCGGACCAGATCCACCCGTTGCGGCCGAGCTCGGCGAAGACGTACGAGAGCGCACCGTCCACGACGACCGCGAGCGTGGCCGTCCGGTCGTCCTGGGCGAGCACGAACCATCCCTCGTCCGGGACCATGTCGCCCATCGGCCCGTCGACCCATGCGGCGATGACGTCGGCGAGCCCGGGTTCCGCCGCCTCGACCGGCGTCGGCGCCTGCAGCGCGCCGAGCTCGAACCCGATGCCCCCGCACTCGACCGGCGTGTCGGGCGGATAGGTGCCGTCGGGCCCGGGCAGTGCGATCACGTCGAGCGGCGTGCCCGGCGCGATCGTCGGCGGTGGCGACTCGACGATCGCACCCTCGAGGCAGACCATGTCGAGCGGGACCGCCGGACCCAGCGCTGCGGCGACGGTAGCGGCGTCGTCGGTGCTGAGCGGCCCTGCCATGATGAGCGTCACCCGGTTCTTGATCGCGTTCGAGCCGGCGCCAACATCCGCGAAGCCGGCGTCCGCAAGCAGCTCGATCGCGGTGTTGGTCGCCTCGACGAGTTCGGCCTCGGTGTAGGTCGCCTGCACGACGTCGAACGCGATGCCCCACTCGCCGATCGGGCGGTCGTCCGTGATCGGGACCGGGGGCTGGACCGGTTGGACATCGTCGGGCTGGGGCCGTCGCGCGGCGAGGGCCGCACGGTGCCCGCTCGGCTCGTCCGTGAAGGCGAGGACCATCGTGCCGGCCGTCTCGCGATCGAGCCACAGCCCGGCGAACGTGTCGGGGTGCTCGCTCGCGTAGGTCTGGATGACGCCGAGGAACACCGGATCGGGGCCGAGACCTGCCGGGTCGTCGCCGATCACCTCCGTGGTGAGATCGCGCACGTCGCTGCACGGCTGCAACGCGGCGCCGGCCGGCGCGCCGGGCGCCGTCGTCCCGGGCGACGTGTCCGGTGCGGCAGTCGGCACCGTCGTCTCAGGCACCGTCGGTGCTGCTGTCGATGCCGGGGCCGACGTCTGACCGGTGCCGGTCACCGGGGCCGCGGCGTCGTCGCCCGGAGCACCACAGGCGGTGAGCGCAGTGAGCGCTAGGCCAACCACGACCGTCCACCGTGACGTCCCCCCGCCGACCATGCACGAACGCTACTCCCGCCCCGGCGCCGCACCGCCGCGGCCCAGAGATGGTCAGTGGCGGCGGGCGACGACGTGAAGGTGGGAGCCGAGCCAGTGATACGGGTTGCGGCGACCGGCTACGTCCTCGGCGTCGAGCAACGCGGCGAGCTCTGCCGCACCCGACGGCGATGAGAGTCCACGTTGGCGGCGTGTTGAGTCCCGGTGCGCCGCACCACGCGACGACCTCGTACGCGACCGCACCGAGGTCGGCGAGGACGTCCTTGAGGCGGTCGGTGCGGGCCTCAACACCGAGTTGTTCACGTAGTGGTTGCGTTCGCCGCACGTCGGTGGACGATTACGCCACCTGCTGACCTGCCCGCAATCGAGATCCCCAGCTGCGAGCGTTGAAGCACCGCCCAGACGTC
>JANMTV010000215.1:0-18071 GCA_031390905.1 Ilumatobacteraceae bacterium
GAGTCCGCAAGAAGAGCGGCTGAGTCGTCGATGCCGTGGTGTGAACCGTGTTCGAAGTACCTGGCACCCTCGGCCGTCAACGCCGACGGATCATGCCCGTCGTGTGGGGAACCGGTCGGAGAGGTTGAAAGGAAGGCAGCCGAGGTTGCCGCCGATGAGTCGACGCCGTGGCATTTCAAACTGCTCGTAGTGATGCTCGTGATCTATCTTTGCTGGCGATTCGTCCAGCTGCTGACCTAGTCGACCGCTGACCAACCGACTAGTTCGACTTCGGCCCACCGATAGATCGTCGACTCGACGGTCGAACTCGAAGCAGAGCCGGGTCAAGGTCTTGCTCAACAGGTCAGTGATCGCGTCGGCTGACCGAAGTTCGCTCGTAGGTAGGTAAGCTCGCGATCCGTACACATACGGGCTGTAGCGCAGCTTGGTTAGCGCACTTGTCTGGGGGACAAGGGGTCGCAGGTTCAAATCCTGTCAGCCCGACCAATTCGCGTGGTGTTGTTGCGGATCGAATCCGCAACAACACCGGCGTCGTTTGCTACCGGCGTCGTTTGCTACCGGCCTCGTCGCCTGACCGGGAGACCCTGATCGTCGGTGCCTAGTATCGAGCGCAGCGCCGTTGCGGCAGCGTGCAGTTCCTCAGGCTCTACATGAGGTCTAGCGTTGGCGAATGAGAGTTCGCTCATGTCGTTCGATGGGATCACGTGAATGTGGGTGTGGGGCACTTCGTACCCGGCGACGATCACGCCGACTCGTTCCGGCGCGAACGCTACCTTCTGTGCTGACCCGATCGTGTGCGTCACGGCGAACAGATGGGCAACGAGATCCGGTGCTGCGTCTACCCAGTGTTGGATCTCGTCGATCGGCACGACCAGTGTGTGGCCGTACGCCATCGGGTTGATCGAGAGAAAGGCGACACAGCGTTCGTCGCGCCAAACGAAGGTCCCTGGAATCGTTCCTTCGATGATCCTGGTGAAGATGGTCGGCATGATTTCAATCTAGGCTCCGCGGCTATGACGGGGCAGGTTGACAATCAGATCAACGCCGGCGAGGTCGACTCGGTGTGGACGGTGCCGAACTTGATCACGTTGATCCGATTGCTATGCCTTCCATTGTTCGTGTACGTCCTGTTCGGTGTCCCCTCCCGACAGGCAGCCGCCTGGATGCTGGGAGGGTTGGGAGCGACCGATTGGGTCGATGGCTACCTCGCCCGTCGACTCGGCCAGACCAGCGAGTTCGGCAAGAAGTTCGACCCAACCGTCGACCGACTGCTGTTCGTGGTCGGGATCGTTGCGATCATCGTCAACGACGCGATCCCGATCTGGTTTGCGATCGCCGTGCTCGCTCGTGAAGTGCTCGTCGGGGGGGCCGTGGCGATTGCAACGTTGGCGTTCGGAATGCAGCGATTTGATGTGACCTGGTGGGGCAAGACCGCAACCTTTCTGCTGATGTTTGCCGTGCCGGGTTTCCTGATGGGTCACAGCAGTGTTCCGGGAGCCGACGGTTTCACGGTCGCTGCTTGGATCTTTGGCGTCCCAGGGCTGATTCTGAGCTACTACACCGGTGCCGCGTACATCCCGACAATTCGGGCCAGCGTGCAGTCCGGACGTGCGGCGCGAGCGGCTCGTTCGTGACACCCGGTCCCGGACCGATACGGTTACGCCCATGAACGCGCCTGCCGAGCTGCTGTACTCAGCCGAACACGAGTGGGCTCGCCCTCTTGACGACGGTTCGACAATCCGAATCGGCATCACCGACTATGCCCAGGATGCACTCGGGGACGTGGTGTTCGTTGATCTGCCGGCGATCGGTACCGTGGTTGCCGCCGGCGACGCAGTCGGCGAGTTGGAGTCGACCAAGTCGGTGTCCGAAATGTACGCGCCCGTGTCTGGCACGGTGGTCGCCATCAACGAAGCGCTTGCCAACAGTCCGCAACTGATCAACGAAGATCCGTACGGCGAAGGTTGGCTGTGCGTGATCGAAATCAGCGACTCGTCCGAACTTGACTCGCTGCTCGATGCGACCTCATATCTGAACCTCACAGAAGGCTGATTGACCTCATGACATACGTGTTTTGTAATCAATGCGGCCATCGCAACCCTCCTGAGAGCACGTTCTGTTCGAGCTGCGGGTCGCCGCTTGACAACCTCGAAGATCGAACGATCACGCTGACCGCGATCGACCCGCTTCAGGATGCCCCAGGATCGGCAGATGATCTCGTGATCCCGGTCGGTGAGCTTGCACGCGGGGCGGGTGTCTTGATTGTCCGAGCCGGTTCACAGGCAGGCGATCGGTTCACCCTCGACAGCGACATCACGCGACTGGGCCGTCACCCCGACAGCGAGATCTCGCTCGACGACATCACGGTGTCGCGCCGCCACGCCGAAGTCCATCGCACGGCCGAGGGCTACATGGTCGCCGACGAAGGTTCATTGAACGGCACCTACGTCAACCAGGAACGCGTCGAGCGGGCTCGACTCCTGCACGGCGACGAGCTGCAGATCGGCAAATTCCGACTCGTGTTCTTCGAGCGCGCCGATGCCTGAGGTCACCGACAGCAGCTATCTCTCGATCGGCGAGGTGCTCGGACTCCTGCTCGAGGAGTTTCCTGACGTTACTATCTCCAAGATTCGGTTCCTCGAGAGCCAGGGTTTGATCTCACCCGAACGCACCGCGTCTGGCTATCGCAAGTTCTACTCGGACGACGTGGAGTTGTTACGGGTGATCCTGACCGAGCAGCGGCAGAACTACCTACCGCTCCGTGTCATCAAGGACCGACTCGACGCTGGCGAGATCGATCCGACGGGCGAGCATCTCAAACCAAGCGTCAACGGTCACGCAGGTGGGCATAGTCCACTTGGAGCGTCCGGCGATCATGACGACGACGAAGCCAGCGAGGTGCCAACGCAGAGTTTGGCGTCACACCCGACCGCCCGCCGTCAGCCACCTGCCGCTGCACCACAGCCGGCAGGGGCGACGCTGGCGTCGATTGAGCCGCAATTGCTACCTGGTGTGCTGCTCGACCGCGCCGAACTGTGCGGCATGGTGGGGATGACCGACGCCGAACTGGCCGAGCTCGAGAGCTTCGGAGTCGTCAGCTCTCGCGACAGCGGTGGGGTAGCTCTGTACGGAGACGATGCCGTCTCCATCGCCCGCCCGGCGTGTGAGTTCCTTCGCCTCGGTGTCGATGCTCGTCACCTGCGTAACTGGCGGACGTCCGCTGACCGCGAGGCCTCGTTGTACGAGCAGCTGGTAACACCTCGATTCCGCCAGCGCAATCCCGAGTCGAGGGCCGAAGCGCTCACCCAACTGCGACGCCTCGATTCGCTCGGCGGGAGTCTGCGGGCAGCGATGATGCGCCAAGCACTACGCCACCATTTCGAATCGTGACTGGTTTGAATCCTGACTAGGAGTAGTCTCGTTGCTGTGACGCCGATGGATCTTGTGGGGGTGCGGGTCGAGATTCCAGCCAACACCCCGATGGTGCTCCTGCAGGAGCAGACCGGATCGCAACGCCTGCTACCGATCTATATCGGAAGCCCAGAGGCCTCATCGATTCACTACGCGCTGGAAGGAATCGACCCTCCCCGCCCGCTGACGCACGATCTGTTTCTCACCGCCTTGCAGCAGCTCGGTGCGACGTTGGAACGGGTGGTCGTTACCGAAGTTCGAGATCACACGTATTATGCCGAGCTGCACCTCAAGGCCGCCGGAGTCGAACACGTGCTCTCGAGTCGGCCGTCCGATGCAATCGCCTTGGCTGTGCGTTGCGAAGCCCCGTTGTTTGCGTCGGACGAGTTGCTCGACGAGGTCGGTCAGCTTCCGGAACCAGAACCCGAGGATGAAGCCGAAGACATGATCGATGAGTTCAAGGACTTCATCGAAAACGTCAGCGCAGAAGACTTCGACGATTACCCCCAATGACTTCGATGCCGTCACGCCGGGCGGTCATACGGGGTTCAGCAGTCGCTGCGGTAGGCCTTGCGGTCCTGCCGCTGGGTCGAGTACTTCAGTCGTTGGCGAGTGCCCGACCATCCGACGAACCGTACGGGCGACTCCTGGCTACAGATGCGAACGGTCTCCGAATTCCCGCCGGGTTTACGTCGAGAATCGTGGCGACGACTGGTCAGCAAGTCGGTTCGACGGCATACACGTGGCACTCGTGGCCGGACGGGGGCGCCTGCTTTGCGCTCCCGGGAGGGCGACACGCCTACGTGTCGAACTCGGAACTCGCGGGTGGAGGCGGGGGTGTTGGGGCAGTCGTGTTCGACGCCGTCGGCGAAGTCGTCGACGCCTACTCGATCTGCTCGGGCACGAACCGCAACTGCGCGGGTGGAGCGACACCGTGGGGAACATGGTTGTCGTGCGAGGAGGTCGATGAAGGCTTGGTGTACGAATGCGACCCGTCTGGCGTGACCCGTCACGTCGTGCGCCCGGCGCTTGGCAAGTTCTCTCACGAAGCAGCAGCGGTCGACCCGACGAGTGGAATTGTCTATCTGACCGAAGACAAGCCTGATGGTCGTTTGTACCGGTTTGTTCCGGACATCGTCGGATCGCTCTCGAGTGGTCGCCTGTTCGCTGCCGGCCTCAACGATTCGACAGTGACCTGGCATCCGACCAGAACAGATCGCCGAGATCGTGATGCTCTCACGCATCCATTCAATGGCGGCGAGGGGATCGTCATTCGTGATCGGTTTTTGTACTTCACGACGAAGGGCGACAAGCGGGTCTGGGAGCTTGACCTGACGACCAACGAACTCGCGGTACTGCATGATTGCGTGGCGACGCCGAGCGCCGCATTGAACGCTGTCGACAACATCTGTGTCGCGCCGAACTCACTCGATCTGTATGTGGCTGAGGACGGGGGGAATTTGGAGCTGTGCGTGATCGCATCGACGCCCTCAGGATTGGTCGTCTCACCGTTTCTCCGGTTCGTCGGGCACGACGCCTCCGAGGTGACCGGGCCGGCATTTTCGCCAGACGGCGCGACGTTGTATGTCTCATCTCAGCGTGGCAATGATGGCATCAACGGTGTCACGGTTGCCGTTAGCGGGCCGTTTCGCAGGCGGATCGGTATCAACCAGCCGGCCTCGGTCGGGTTTCCGCCACCATTTGCGGAACGCCTCGATTACACAAACGGTTGACGGCGCGCGCCTCGGCGCGTAGAGTGAGTAGCTCACACTCCCGTAACTACATCGATGTTGTCGCAGGCATCGGTGACCGTAGGGGAATCTGGTTGGGGCAGGCAGGCTCCGTGGGCGCAGGTTGACGGAACCACGAACGAACGGAGAAACCGGTGAGCGAAGGCTTCAGCGGAACACAGGCAGCCAACGTCGTTGGTATCACATACCGACAACTCGACTACTGGGCGCGAACCGATTTGATTCGGCCGGCCCTGACCGATGCCAGCGGGAGCGGCAGTCGTCGGCGATACAGCTACAAAGACCTGCTCGAATTGCGCGTGATCAAGACGTTGCTCGACGCCGGTATCAAGCTCGAATCGGTTCGTGACGTATTCGAATACATGCGCCAGCATGTCGACACCGATATCGCCGCAGCCCACCTCGTGATCAACGGCAGTTCAGTGATACTGGCGCAAGGCAGCGAGCTGATCGATGTCTTGGCGAACGGTCAGGGTGTGCTCAACGTGCTCTCGTTGGCAGGTGTCAAGAGCCAGGTCGATGCACAGTTGGTGCCGCTGCAGGCGGAAATGCTGGAGCGTGCTGCTGCCGTTGGCAGCTGAGATGAACGTCTCGCCGCTCGACGCGGTGCACCGCTCACTGGGCGCCAAGATGGTGCCGTTCGGCGGTTGGGACATGCCGCTCGAGTACACCGGCACAATCGATGAACACCTCGCCTGCCGCCAATCGGCGGTGATGTTCGATGTTTCACACCTCGGAACGGTTCGGCTGTCCGGCGTTGATGCATACGAGGTGCTCCAGCGCCAACTCACCAACGATCTCGCAAAGATCGAACCCGGACGAGCGCAATACACGCATCTGCTCGATGATGCCGACGGGTCGGTGCTCGACGACATCATCGTGTGGTGGCATCCGAAGTCAGACGGCGTCCCGGTATTCGATGTGATGCCCAATGCCTCCAATACCGACCGGGTACTCGAAGCGATCGGCGGGACTGACATCACTGCGGGTCGTGCCGTTATCGCTGTTCAAGGGCCAGCAGCCCGCGAGCGGGTCGGGATGGTGTTTCCGGCTGCTGCCGCTGTCCGGCGTTTTCGGGTCGGGGTGGCCCACTGGGGAGACGTGGTGTGCGTCATCGCCGGAACCGGTTATACGGGCGAGGAGGGGATCGAGATCGCCGTCCCGCTTGACGCAGCCGAATCGTTGTGGCTGGCGCTCGCCGAGTCGGGCGTCCGTCCGGCAGGTCTGGGTGCGCGTGACACGCTGCGGCTCGAGGCCGGACTTCCGCTGCACGGTCATGAACTTGGTCCAGGGATCACGCCGCTTCAGGCAGGGCTTGAGTGGGTGATCGGCTGGCACAAACCGACGTTCCGAGGCAAGCAGGCGCTGCTTGCGGAGCGCGATCGCGGGGTCGATCGCAAGCTGGTCGGGATATCCACCGAGGGTCGTCGACCACCGCGCGCCGACTGCGTGATCGTGGTTGAAGGCCACAACGTTGGAACGGTGACTTCCGGGAACTACTCACCGGTGCTCGGGCACGGGATCGCATTCGGATTCGTGTCACCCAACCTAGGTGTCGGCGATCGGATCGGCGTCGATGTTCGTGGAACGCTGATTCCGGGCCGAATTGTGACGACGCCGTTCGTCAGGCATTAGCCGATCAACGTTTGGTGCCTGGCTTCTTCGCTTGCGGGCGCTTAGCTGGTGTCTTCTGAGCCGGTGTCTTCTTTGCCGGCGTCGTGGTCGGCGTCGTGGTCGGCGTCGTGGTCGGCTGTTGCGCGGGAGCTGAGGTCTTGGCACCCATTCCTGGCAATCGCAGGCCACCGAACAAGCCGCCGGCGCTCTCGGCGAACTGCGTCAACGGTCCGAGTCGCTTCGACACGTCGCCGATCGTGTTGATGAACTCGCCGAGTTGATTCGGGAGTGACGAGAACCCGGGCGAACTGAGTGTGTCGACGATTTTCTCGATGTTCGGAGCAGCGACACGGATCGGCCCCTCTAGGAGCTTGGTGATCTCGTCGGCGGCGCGCACCGAGCGCGTGATTTGCGGCATCATGACCCGCACCGGTTGCTCGATATCACCGATCAGGCGGTTGATCCGAGAGGCAGCCTCGTTGAGGTTCTCCATCGTGCGATTGAGGTTGTCGACCGCCCGAAACAACTCCTCGACACCGCGTTTGAACTGCTCGACGGTGCGGATCCCACCGGCAATCGGAGCCGCGATCAGGTTGATCACGTCAGCAAATCCATCGTGTCGGGGAGCGTCGTCGGTCATCGCCCCAGGTTACGGCCCAGCCCCGGTCGTCGTTGGTGTGGAGGTCGTAGTTGGTGTCGAGGTCGATGTCGAGGTCGGTGTCGAGGTTGATGTCGAGGTTGATGTCGACGTGGTTGTCGTTGACGGTGTTGTGCTCGTCGTGCTGGTCGTGTTGCTTGTCGGCGACGTCGTGGTTGACGTCGTGGTTGACGTCGTAGTCGATGGTGTCGTAGTCGACGTCGTGGTCGGTACGGTCGTCGTGCTGGTCGTAGTCGATGTGGTGATCGGTGCGAGAGTTGTCGGTGGTGGGGGAGGGGTCGCCGCATATGGCACCGAGAAGATCTGCGGTCGATAGCGATATGGGGTCGGGTAGGCATCACGAACCATGTCGCGGGCGTTGTTCGACACCGCTATCAGGATCGATCCGTACCCATCGCGCCATGGAAGCAGGTGAGCGTGATACGTGTTCATTTTCGGATCCCCACCGCGTGGCAGAAGCGGACCGTATTGCACGGTTGTCCACGGCCCCCACGGTTGTGGGGCCACGTCGATCGCCAGGCTGTCACCCCAGTATCCATCGACGTCGGTAGCCGAAACCCATTGGCCATCGAGGTAACGCGGCTGCATCGGGTTCTCGACGTAGAAGCGCTTGACGATCGGCACCGCGTCGACACGATTCGGGGACCATCCGTCAGCGGTTCGGTACTCCGGGAGCGTCGCCAACTGCCCTTTCGGCACGCGTGCCAGCCACATCGCCGTCGCCGTGTGCTGCCCACTCCAGAAGCCTCCCTCGCGAACGAGATTTTGTTCGAATGTGTTGCCGAACAGGTAGGTGTGCGTCGCGTCCGAACTGACCGCGTAACCGTAGATCGGCGTTGCGTTCGAGTCGGGAGCCAACACGAACGCTGTCCGCTGCAGCGTCTGGGTGTCATAGCTGGCGAGAAATACTCGTTCGGGGTGCCATCCGAGGCCGTCGGGAGGTGCTGGGTCATACGGGTCTTTGATCATCTCCGCCCAGAACACCCAGAGTTGACCGTTGGATGTTTCGCCACCCATCGGCCAGAACCATCGGCTCCGCGTGTTGACATCGCCATCGCCAAGCTCGAACGGTGCCGGTTGACTTGCCGAACCTCGGTGCAGCAGCGTGAAACACGGGCCAGTCTGGAGCACCGCTGCGTTATGGACGAAGCGAGCGCTGTTGAGCGTCGATGCAGCACCGGATTGATCGACGAAGGCGTCCTGAAACAGCCACAGGTAGCGGTCACCACCGAGCGGGTAGACGTGTTGGTAGTCCCACCCCAGCACCGGTCCGACCTGTGCCGCGAAGAACTCATCGAGAGCGCGGGCCGAAACGTCACGAGCGCAGCCGACATCGGTGCCGAGGTAGCCACCCGAGGTCGTTCGCGTACTTGCCGCCCACGGAGGTGGTGCCAAGGTTGACGGAGGCAACTCGTTCGGGTCCGGTTCGGCGGGGAGTGGCCGCGCAATGACTGCAGGGTGATCCTCATCGACGTTGATCGAGTACCCGTTCGTCAGATCGACTGCGGTAAATGGACTCGGGCTGGTCGTCGTGGTCGTCGTGGTCGTGTTGAGGGTCGTGGTTGACGATGCGGCCGAATCGGTCGTCGCGATTGATGGTGCCGGGATCGACAAGCCCGCATCGACGGTGCTGTTTGTCGCATTCACGGTTTCGATTCGATTGTCGCCGCCCGTCACGACCAATACTCCAATCAGGAGCACGCCGAAGCTCGTTGCGGCGACTACATACCAGTGCGGCGGGACGGCACGCAGACGATCCGAGAGGCGCACCCTGGCCAGGGTACTCGGATCGTCGATCAGCGGTTGGTCGCGTACGCCTCCAACGACTCACACGTGCAGACCAGATTGCGGTCGCCGTAGGCGCCGTCGATCCGCGAGACCGGCGGGAAGTACTTGTCCTGCATCGCCGACGTTGGGGGGAATGCCGCCACAGATGCCGAGTAGGCCCGATCCCAGCCGTCGATCAGATCGAACGCCGTGTGCGGAGCAAGCCGGAGTGGGCTCGAATCGACGTTCCATTCTCCGCTCGCTACCCGGTCGACCTCTGCACGGATCGCCAGCATCGCATCGCAGAACCGGTCGAGTTCGCGTAACTCCTCACACTCGGTCGGCTCGACCATGAATGTGCCGGCGACCGGGAAGCTCATCGTGGGGGAGTGGAATCCGTAGTCGATCAACCGTTTTGCCACGTCGTCGACAGTCACCCCGGTGTCTTTGGTGATCGGGCGCAGGTCGATGATGCATTCGTGGGCGACGCGACCATTCGTTCCGGCGTAGAGCACCGGGTAGGCGTCTTTCAGCCGGGCCGCCACATAGTTGGCCGATGTGATCGCGACCTGAGTTGCCCGCTGCAGGCCACTACCGCCCATCAATCGCAGATAGACCCACGGAATCGGAAGTATTCCGGCCGACCCGAAGCGGGCGGCCGAGACCGGTCCGACGCGTTGATCGACGCCGCCGAGCGGATCGCCAGGCAGGAACGGGATGAGATGGGCACGCACACCGATCGGCCCAACGCCAGGCCCGCCGCCGCCGTGCGGGATACAGAACGTCTTGTGCAGGTTGAGGTGACTGACGTCGGCACCGAACCACCCCGGTTTGGCAATACCGACGAGCGCGTTGAGGTTGGCCCCGTCGACGTACACTTGGCCGCCCGCGGCGTGGACCATGTCGCACAGGTCGACGATGCCGGGTTCGAATACTCCGTGGGTTGACGGGTACGTGACCATGATCGCCGCCAGCCTGGCACCAGCAGCGCCGATCTGATCTCCGAGGTCGGCCAAATCAACGTTTCCGTCGTCGTCGCACTTGACCACGACGACATCCATCCCAGCCATGACCGCACTGGCGGCGTTCGTGCCGTGTGCGCTCGACGGGATCAAACACACGGTCCGGCCGACGTCGCCTCGGCTGCGGTGGTACGCACGAATCGCCAAGAGACCGGAATACTCACCTTGGCTGCCGGCGTTGGGCTGCACGGTGACGGCGTCGTAACCCGTGATCTCGACCAGTGTTGCCTCGAGCTGGGCAATCATCGTGCGGTAGCCGAGCGTCTGGTCGTCTGGAGCGTACGGATGGATATCGGCGAACTCCGGCCACGAGGTCGGTTCCATTTCGCTGGTCGCGTTGAGCTTCATGGTGCATGAGCCGAGCGGGATCATCGTCCGATCGAGGGCGAGGTCGCGATCTGCCAGCCGGCGCAGGTATCGCAGCATCTCGTGCTCGCTGTGATACCGCCGAAACGCCGCCTGCGGGAGGATCTCACCGACACGCACGAGATCGTCGGGAACACCGAACTGAGCGCTCGTCAGTGCTTCGGTGCTGATCGGCGGTGCCCCGAAGATTGACGCAACAGTTGAGACGACCTCGAGCGTGGTCGTCTCATCGAGCGCGATCCCGACAGACGATGCCGAAAGCGCACGCAAGTTGATTCCGCGATCAGCCGCGGCGGCGAGCACGGTGCCGCTATCGACGTTGTCAATCGTGATCGTGTCGAACCACGCATCGTGCCGAGATGTCATACCGTGCGCCACGAGGTGCGTGACCAGCAGCGTTGTGAAGCCGTGTACGCGTTCGGCGATCCGTCGCAGACCGATCGGGCCGTGCCATGCGGCGTACAGGCCGGCAATGTTGGCAAGCAACACCTGCGCCGTGCATATGTTCGAGGTTGCCTTCTCACGTCGTATGTGTTGCTCGCGGGTCTGCAACGCGAGTCGCAGCGCAGGACGGCCGGCGGCGTCGGTACTGACCCCAACGAGTCTCCCGGGCAACGCACGCGAGGCAGATTCCCTCACGGCGATGAACCCTGCGTGCGGGCCTCCGTAACCCATCGGGACGCCGAATCGCTGGGCCGACCCCACGGCGATATCAGCACCGAGTTCGCCGGGAGACTTCAGCAGAACGCACGCCAACAGGTCGGTAGCGACGACAACCTGTGCACCTGCGGCGTGAATCGTCTCGATCGTCGCAGTCCAGTCGACCACAGAACCCGTCGACGTCGGATAGCTCAGCAACGCACCGAAGTAGCCACCATCATCCAGTCGATCGAGATCGCCTACGACGAGTTCGATCCCGATCGGTTCAGCACGCGTGTGAAGCACGGCAATCGTTTGCGGGTGGGTGTCGAGGTGGACGAAGAAACGGTTGCCAGAGCCCCGAACGGATCGGCGGGTCATCGTCATCGCCTCGGCGGCGGCTGTCGGCTCGTCGAGCATCGAGGCATTGGCGATATCGAGTCCGGTCAGATCGCCGACCATCGTCTGAAAGTTGAGCATCGCCTCGAGCCTGCCCTGGCTGATCTCGGGTTGGTAAGGGGTGTAGGCCGTGTACCAGGCAGGGTTTTCGACCACATTGCGTCTGATCACCGGGGGAGTGATTGTGCCGGAGTAGCCCATACCGATCAGGCTCGTCATTACTGTGTTCTGATCGGCCAACTCGCGCAGTTCGCTGATCACGTCCGATTCGGTGCGTGGCCCGGCGAGCGCCAGCGGCAGCTCGAGCCTGATCGAGGCCGGAACGGCTTCGTCGATCAACTGCTCGAGACTGTCGACCCCGATCACCTCGAGCATTCGCACAAGATCATCCGGGCGGGGGCCGATGTGACGCCCGACGAACTCATCGGCTCCGAGCAGATCGATCAATGGGTGTGGCACAGTGGACCTCCGATGGTGCGGCTGAGTTGGCCCCCGCTGTCATCGATGCCTGAGAGTTTCACTGTGTCGTCCGTCAGATCTGTGTCGTCCGTCAGATCCGTTGGTACGTCAGAGCTTTCCCCGTGGGCGAGCCGGAAATTTTCGACCGACTGCTTTCCAGCGTTGCCTCGCCCGGCCGGTCCGTTGGCCTGAGAGATTCCGGGGTGGTTGCTCCTTCGGCGTTTGCACCACTGGCCGTGGTGCAAACTCTCCCGGTCGGGTTCTGCGACGATCTGAAGCTACTCGCGTTCGCATCCGGAAGTGGCGATCTCGAACATTTGGTCAGTCTCGGATCGGAACGCATCAGCCTCGCTCCACAACGCAAGTTCGGTTACTGGTGCACTGCGCCACTGGTACAACCGAAGATTGTCGACCGCCAGACTGCCCCGAAATGCCGGGGCAGTATCGATGTAAATGAACACAGCATCAACAGGCGCGCCATCGACAGGCTCGAACGCGGCCGGATCGATCTCGAGCGTCAGCCGATGCCACTCGTCGTCGTCGGCGATCGTGAGTGGCAAGGCGATCTCGCGGAGTTTGGTGGATTCCGGTTCGCGAGTCAGATCCTCGTCGGCGACGCGGTACATGGCCAACCGAAGTGTTGGCCGTTCCCCGCGAACTCGTCGGAGGTCGACGCTGACCGAGTATGACGGAGATGCATCGGCCGGCGCACTTTCGTCCGGCAACCAGATCTCGTGCCTGGGTGTTGGTATCAGTGACAGGTTCCGGAGCGATGTCTTCTTGTTGGCGTTCGAGAGCAGCAGGATCGCATCATCGAAGGGGTCAGGGCTTGCCCCCTGCACGACATTCCACTCATCCGGATTCTCTGGGAACTGCCAGTGCATCGGGAACCCTCGCGAACGATCCGCGGTGCCGTCATCAATCGCGCCCCACGTCAGCAGGTCGACCCCGTACTCGACCCCCTCAGGAACGTCAGTGGCTCGGATACTCAAACACGGAGGCAATGTCGAAGGTCCCGACGGGCCAACCGTGAATCCGGTCACTCCGCTGGTCGGCTGCTCGGTGATCCGCCCAGTGTTCCGCTCCAACTCGACCCCGGCCGGTGTCATCCCTTCGGCGAGCGATGCGAGTTGGATCGTTGTCACGTCGAGACCGATCACTCTTCCACTTTCGGCACCGCGTCTCGAACGAGCCGCCAACATACGCACGACTCGCTCCGCAGGCTCGCCGGCGAGCGGCGCCGGCCGATACAGGTCGAGCATGATCGGGATAAACCGGGCCTCGACCAGCCCGGCGTCATCGACGACGACACGCAGCATCGCAGATGGATAGGTCAGCAGAAAGTTCTGGTCGAACAAGAAGTTGCCGAGGCTGTACACGATCAGCTTGCCGTTGTACCACTCCGCTCCCTGCAACACATGCGGGTGGTGGCTGATAACCATGTCGGCGCCGGCGTCGATCGCCGCACGTGATGTGATCCGCAACCCCGGACTTGGCGAGCCGACGAACTGGAATCCAGAATGGAACTGCACGATGACGAGGTCGGCACCGTCAGCCTTGAGTCGGGCAATCTCCGTTCCCATTGCCTCGCGTTCGTACTGACCAGCACCTCCGTGACCGCGTCGGGCGACCCAATCCTGCAACTCCGGGTAGGCGCCAGGGGCCGAGAGCGCCGCCCATAGTTCCGCAAGGCGTTGATCGGAGATCGTTGGTTCGATCGCCGAAAATTCCTTCCAAACGTCGCTCGCCACTCGATCAGCGGTCGCCATGTAGCCGGCAGAACCCGGCTCACCGAACCCGAACGATCGGACCTCGTACTGCCACGCGCTCGTTGGTGATTCACCCGGGGCCGGATCGGCCCCGGGTTCCGGTAGTAGGTCGTTGAACCGGTCGCCGTTCAGTGTGGTCAGCGACAGCACTCCGATCGTGCGTGTGCCAGCCTGTATCAGTGTGCCTCTACGAGCCGTCTCCTCGTCGAGCGCGGCACCGATGTGTGGCACGTCCGCCTCGTCGAGCGCGTCGAGCGTCGAGCTCACGCCGGCGTCCTGCCAGTCGTTGGCGTGATTGTTGCCGAGCATGACGAGATCGACGCCCATTTCGTCGAGTGCCTCGGTCACGATCGGCGGCGATTGGACGAGAAAGATCTTGCCGGGGTAGGCGCTTTCGACTGGAAGGTTCCCGACGACAGTTTCGAGATTGACAATGGTCAGGTCCGACGCGCTCGACAGCGGGCCGAGATCGTTCACGACGGCTCGCGCTTGAGCACTCGATGTCGCCACAACCGTTCCGCCGCGAAGCGGTTGCTGATAGCGGCGTCCGAGCATGGTGTCACCACCAAAATGCAACGATGTTCGTTCGCCGTTGCGCCCAATCCGGTCGAGTAACCGTACCGTCAGTTCGCCATCGCGTGGCCCGACTGCCAGCGGCTCGGGAACCTTGCCCGTCGCCGTGAGCACACCGGCAATCGGTCCGCTCAACTCGAGTTTGATCTGCCCGCGTTGATCTGCATTCTGCTTTCGGCCACCGACCTCGGTGAACTCGGCACCGGATACGGGAGCACCCGTTTCGTCGATCAGGCTGACAGTGACGGTGTCGCGCACCTCGAGTCGAGTCAACCGCTCGGGACCGAACGAGCAGCTCGTCAGGATCAGCATGCCGATTGCTGACAGCCGCACCAGTCGCTTCATGACTGATCCAGCGTAGAAGCCCGGCAAACAACCGGCGGGGATGGCCCGAATCGCTCAGGGCTGGGGGAGTGGGTCCGTGTTCTGGCAGCCGTCGATCGCCCTCACGATCGGGTAGGGGTTGACCGCCGGGCCACCTTTGGGATGTACCTCGAAGTGCAGATGAGCGGTGCCGGAACTTCCGCTGCTGCCGACCATACCGACGATCTGGCCCGCCTTGACAGGCACGCCGAGCTGGATGCCTTCGGCAAGACCTTGCATGTGGGCGTAGAAGAAATACGTGCCGTCAGCCATCGTGATTCGGATCCCGTTACCGGAGAGGGAGCCGGGGTAGTCGGCGTATACCTTGGTCACCTTGCCATCGGCTACGGCGTACAGCAACTTGCCTGCCGGGGCGATGATGTCGACCCCGAGATGGATCCGGCCACCACCACGTGCGTAACCCCACGAATCGCCGTAGAAGCATCGGCCCTGCACCGGGAACACCTGCAGAACGATCGGTGCCGTTACAGCGACGACCGGGGCAGGTGCCGCACCTATTCCGAGAGCGGCGGCAGTGTCGGCGTTGACCTTGCCGGTGACCGTGAGTCCCTTGGCGCGCTGGAATTCCATCAGTGCCGAACTGGTTCCAGCGCCGAACTCGCCGTCGGCACCACCTTTGAGAGCGATTCCGGCGGTGATCAGCGCATTCTGGAGCGTTGTCACTCTGGAACCGAGCTCGCCGTACACGGCGAAACCATCGGGGCTAGTCGTCGTCCCTGCGACCGCTGGTTTCGGGTTGCCGAGCGCCGCAATCGTTGCGTCGTCGACGACTCCTGATTCGGCCAGCCCCTGCGACTTCTGGAACGCCTTGATGGCATTCACGGTCGCCGGGCCGAAGACTCCGTCGGCACCGCCACGGACTGTGATTCCGGCCTTGATCAGCGCACTCTGAAGATCCTTCACGGCGTTGCCGAGCGAGCCTGGCTTCAACCCGACGAATCCGCTCGGCGCCGGGTTGGCGGCGACGGTTCCACCCGAGGCGAGCGCTCCGGCGGTGGCGTCGTCGACCTTGCCAGACTGGGGGAGTCCCTTGGCTGCCTGATATTGCTTGAGTGCCGCCACTGTGGCGTTCCCGAATCGACTATCAGCGCCACCACGAACGGTGACACCTGCGGCGATCAGCGCCTGCTGTAGCTGTTTGACCGATGCGCCTGTCGCTCCGTACTGCAGACCGAGCAAGGGATTGGTTGCGACGGGATCGTGAGGTGCTCCAGTCCCGATCGCTTCGAGCGCCGCTGCGGTTGCCTCATCGACAATCGCAGTCGCAGTCAATCCCTTCGAGTTCTGAAACGAGCTGAGGGCGTTCACGGTGCGCATTCCGAAGCTGCCGTCAGCGGTGCCAACACCGGTGAAGCCAGCAACTTTCAGAATCTGCTGGAGCCGCTTGACCTGGTCGCCGCGAGCTCCGATCTTCAACCCAACGAGTGGCCCCGAGGCCGTTGTCGTCGGTGCCGGTGCTGCTGGTGTAGCGGTCGGCGGTGCTGCCGTCGTCGAGACTGTGACACTGCCGAGCGCAGCTGCGCTGGCGATGTCGACCGTGCCGGTGACGGCGAGACCCTTGGCTGTCTGAAACTGCTTCAAGGCAGCCGTCGTGCCAGCGCCGAAGATCCCATCGGCCCCGCCTGTCACTGCGACTCCGCTATCGATCAGTTTCTGCTGCAGTTGCTTGACAGCGTCGCTTCGAGCGCCTTGCGTCAAGCCGAGCAGGGGACTCGAAGCGAGTCCGAGGGCGAGCGCTGTTGCGTCGTCGACCGTGCCGGTCGCGGCGAGTCCCTTCGACGATTGAAACTGCTTGAGGGCTGAGGCGGTGCCACTGCCAAAGATGCCGTCAGCGCCACCAGGCAGGGCAATCCCCTGATTGACCAGCGCCTGCTGAACAGCCTTGACCGCATCACCGCGAGCGCCCTGCGCCAGGCCTGACACGCTGGTCGCCGGTGAATCCGCCCGCAACGGCGACGAACTCGGTACGAGCGGAGACAAACACAGCACGATGCCGACTGCGACAACGCGCACCACATGACGCCGAACCCGAAGTGTTCTTGCGATAGATGTATTCATGACTGCGGCCTCCTCCAACCAGGACGGTTAGACATCGGTCCGCCCGCAGTGCCGCTGGAGCCCGAGATTCAGCCTGTTTGCGTCCGAAACGCCAGGAGCAGGGGAGATGCGACGAATCACAGTCTTAACGATTTCCAGAAGAAAGGGGTGTCGCTCTGGCCTACTTGACATAACGGAGATTATGGGCGCTACGGATTGAGCAAGATGCAATCTTGAAGCAATGAGTACACCGACGCAAGTACGCTCCCGACCGAACCCACCAGCAGTTCCGCCTACTCATTCAACAAAGGAAGTAACCGCATGAAGAAGATCTATCAGGTCGCAATCGCCGGCGGGCTTGTCGCCAGCACGTTTGTCGTCACCCAACAAGTATTCAGCGCCGACCCTCCCACGCAGTCGGCGTTCGTGCCCGTCGTGCCATGCCGCCTTCTGGATACCCGCCCGTCCACCCAGGTCGGCCCACGATCGACCCCACTCGGACCGACCGAGGCGCTGCCCGTCGCCGTATGGGGTACGAACGGCAACTGCAACATCCCGTCCACGGCGACGGGGATTGCGATGAATGTCACCGCCGTGGGTGGAACGCAGCCGAGTTTCCTCACACTGTGGCCCACTGACGCAACCCAACGCCCAGAGACCTCGAACTTGAACTGGGTTCCCGGATCCGCGCCGAGTCCCAACAAGGTCGATGTCAAGCTCGCCGCCAACGGAAAGTTTTCGGTTTTCAACGTCGCAGGTACGGTCGACGTCGTCGCTGACGTCGTCGGCTATTACGAACCGGTCGCGCCGGGCCCGGTAGGTCCTCAAGGTCCTGCAGGCCCGCTCGGCGTCGTGACGATCGTGACCGAGCCAATCGCGATCGCGTTAAATAGCACCGGCACGGGGACGAATGGCAGCAACATCGCAAACTGCCCGGCCGGCATGAGAGTGATCGCCGGTGGCGTCGAGAATCCGATCGGACAGGCGCTCAACACGCGCTCGAGCCGACCTCAGCCCGCGTCGGGAACGAACCCCACAGGTTGGTTCGGCGACGTCCGTAGCCCTGATAACGCCACCGCGGGACAGACGGCCACGGTCTACGCCCTCTGTGTGTTGGCCACTTCGTAACAAACCCATCTCTGGTACGAACCCAAACGGCGGCTGGCGGGATCACACGCCCGCCGCCGGTTGCATCAGTTATATGCAACCAGCCCCCGGTCTT
>JANMTV010000237.1:0-4806 GCA_031390905.1 Ilumatobacteraceae bacterium
CCGGGCAGACTGGCCGCATGGCCGAGCACCGCCGCTTCGTGATCCAACAGCACGATGCGACCCGGCTGCACTGGGATCTCCGGCTCGAGCATGACGGCGTACTGCGTTCGTGGGCGCTGCCACGCGGTATCCCCTGGAACCCACAGGAGAACCGGCTCGCCGTCGCCACCGAGGATCACTCGCTCGAGTTCCTCGACTACGAAGGTGACGACTCCGACCCGGGCTACGCCATGGGCCGGATGACCAAGTGGGACAGCGGCACCTACGAGACCCACAAGTGGGAGGACCGCAAGGTCGTCGTCACCCTCGCCGGCAAACGAGTGTCGGGCAAGTATGCCCTGTTCTCGATACGCGGCAACGGCGACTGGCTGATCCACCGCATGGACCCGCCCGACGACGATCGTCGAGTGTGGGTGCCGATCGGCGTGATCCCGATGACGGCCACCGACGGCGAGCTTCCCGACGGCGATGGCTGGGCCTATGAAACACGATGGCACGGCGTCCGCGCCATCGTCACCGACGACACCGGCCGTGTCGTCATCACCGATGAGGCTGGCGAGAACATCTCGCTCAGGTTTCCCGAGGTCCGCCGGGTCGGGCGCGCGCTCGGCCACCGCGAGTTGATCCTCGATGGCGTGATCGTGCCGATCGACCCGCTCACCGGCGAGGTGCGACACGATCGGGCCGGGCTTGCCCGCCGACTGCGGATCGCGAGCGACAGTGGCGCTCGCAACGCGGCCAGGACCGCGCCCGTCGTGTTTATGGCGTTCGACGTGGTGTGGGTCGACGGCCGGCCGATCTCGTCGCTCCCGTGGGAGCTCCGCCGCCGACAGCTCGACGACCTCCGCCTCGACGGGCCGGGCTGGCGAACCAGCCCGCTCACAACGATCGACGAAGCGGTCGCGCTTCTCGACGACGGACCCGGCATCATCGCCAAACGGGTCGAGAGCCGCTACGAGACCGGCACGTCGTCATCGTCATGGATCCGAGTCACCTGACGTCCAACCACCGGCGCGCCGCTCATCGACGATGCCGTCACCCTGATCGTCGCCGGTCGCTGTCTCATGGGCAGCGCCCATCGAACTGTCAGACCAGAGAGCGCTCATCTCACCATTTCATTGACATCACAAATGCCAGGAATGCCCGAAGAAGGCCTGGTTCGGGAGCGCCCGATGCCCCGTTCGAAACGCGTCATGCCGCAAGCTGAGCTGTCGTTCGGTCACGTCGTTCTGTGCGGCGTCTCGAACGCAGAACGCCGACTTCTGGTCGCTGCTCTCATCCGGCCCACACGAAACCCGGCTCGACGAGGTCCGCCTCAGTGTGGTGGCGCGCCTCCAGCGCGTCGTCCCAGACGCCGGTGCAATAGATGACCAGCGACGAGATGAAGCCGCGCTCGTGACGGGCGACGCAGAGCTGGCGCTGCAGGCCGCTGTGCTCGCCCCGGCCGCGGGTCACGATCTCGAGCGCAAGGATCTGCCCCGCCGGGAGCCAGTGCAACGACTCGACGTCGTTGCCTTCGCCGACCTCGTTCCGCAACCACGCCTCGACCGCGTCGCGGCCCTTGACCTGCATCCGCCACTCCGGGACGTTGAGGTCTACGACCAGGTCGTGGGCGAACCGAAGGGGGTCGACCCGACCAGACGCGAAGACTTCGACGAGTGCGTTGGCCATCGCCCCCAACTCGTCGGCGCGCATGTCGAGTACAAGGTCGAGGTTCCAGTACGCCGTGATCTCGACGAGCGCGCCGACCGTCTCCGCGAGGGCCGATGTCTCGGGAAGCTCGGAGCTCCGCATCGCGGTGTCATACGACGGGAACTCGTTCACCGCGAGATACCGACCAGCGGTCTCGCGGTCGCGGTACAGGCGCTCGGCCATCGCGGTTCGCCGGCCAGTCGTCGCGGACCGCCACGCCTCTTCGGCTTCGACGATCGTCGGCAGCACGTGCTCGATGTCGTCGATGTGAACCTCGGCGATCTGCATGAACATGGTTGGCCTCCTCGCGCTTGGCCTCGCCAGTATCGCATAGGCGCGGTCGGCTCCGCCTTCGACTGCACCATCACGAGAGACTCGAGTGCAGCCGACGCCGGTGGAAAGGCTCCACGTGCCGCAGCCTCGTTGCCGGCTCAGCTCAGACCGCCGAGGTCCGGACAAGCAGCCCTGCTGTCGCAGGCCGCCTCCTGCGCGGGTCCGCGAGTGACTCGATCGCCAGCTGCCCACGGCTGCGCTTGCCTATGGGGCCGGCAGCGCTGGGAGACGCATCGGGCGCGGCGCCCATGTTTGGCTCATGCGTCGGAGCTTGGGTTGATCCAGGGACTGAGTGCGGTCCTCCCGCCCACACCGGCCGGTGAACGGGCGGCGTGGGTGTTCGAGCGGTTGGCGGCGGTCGCGGCTGGCGGCGACGCACCGAACGATCTCGAACTCGCTCGCCAGTACGCGCCGTCGTGGCTCGCTGAGGTGCCAATGGAGCCGACCCTCTTCGCGGAGCTCGCCCCCTATTATCGGCGCCACTGTGAAGACGCGTCGGGAGGAGTCTCGGCCCAACGAGGCCACAGACGTTCTGGAGCTCGCAGACGGCAGCTTCAGGCGCTTCAGATGTGCAGTCGAAGACGCTGCGCCTCACCGGATCATCTTCCAGCTCTTCAGCCCTGCCGCAGATCCAGCGATGTCCGCTCACCATTTCGTGGAACGCAACGGACGTTCAGTCCACGTACGTGACTACGGCGGGGACGGCCCGCGCCTTCTTCGCTGGCACGGTTCCGGTTGCGACGCCACCGTGTGAGAGCGCATGGTCTCGTACCTCCGATCATTCCGCGTCATTGCGCAGGATTTGCCAGGACATGGAGCGTCTCCCCTTCCTCGGCTGTCGGTCGCTGAAGACCAGCGCGGATACTGGGCTATTGCTCGACGAGTCGAATCTTGGCGAGCCCGTCCTGGTCGGCCACTCGTTGGGTGGCTGGATCGCGCTTCGCTACGCCGCAACCCGCGACCGCTGTCGCGGGTTGGTCTGCCTCGACGGTCCTACCGCACTCGACTACTCCGCGATGGGTGTGCAGCCGGATCATCCAGGGTTCGTACCGGACCCTGGAGACGTGGCGACCGACCTCGAAGCGCTGCGGTGTCCGGCGCTGGTCACACTGTGCGGCGGGGCGTCGCCGGTGGAGGCAGAGTGGATGGTCCCATTCCGACTGGACCTCCGCGACCACATCACTCGAAGCCTCGGTTCGGCCCGCGTTGAATGGCGGCCGACCGGACACGTGATGGTGCTCTCGCACCCGAAACAGACAGCGGGCCTCGTTACTCGGTTCGTGCGCGACGAGGTGAGTTGAAGGGCTCAGGCGCGAGTCCCTGAAGTACCTGCTAGGGGACAAGAAATCTCGAAATACTTCGCACATGCGTTTGCTATTGATACGACAGGCTGATACGGTTCAATCATCGAAATGCTGACGAGGAGGTGCACATGGACGACAACGGGGTTCGCAACACACTCGATGTGTTGTTGGCTGGTGATCCTGATGTGATGGACCGCGATCAACTGGCCGGGTTCGTGTCACAGCTGGGTCGTATTCGGAGTTGGTGTGCGGCGGCTGAGGTTCGGGTCAGTCGCCGAAGCCGGCAACTCGCCATCGAAGGACGTGCCGAGTCGGCCGAGGCTCTGTTGAGCGATGGTGGGCGTTGTTCGTCGAAGGATGCACACAATGCGTCGGAGCGGGAAACGATTTGTGGGGCGATGCCGTCGTTCGAAGACGCGTTGGCGGCTGGTGCAGTCACAGCAGCACATGTTGACGCTCTTGCGGCTGCTACGCGCAACCTGAATGATCAACTGCTCGCCGAGTTCGTTGCTTGTGAAGCTGATTTGCTCGCCGATGCCGGACAGCAGGGTGTCGACGTGTTCGAACGTGGTTGTCGTGACCTGGCACGCCATATCGCTGCTCAAGCACGAGCCAACGCCGATGTCGACGAGTTGGACGAGCAACGCAAGAACTCGACGGTCAGGAAGTGGACCGACAAGTTGACCGGGATGCGCAAGACAATCCTGTCGTTAGACCCGGTGCGTGACGCCGAACTCTGGACCGCTGTCAACGCCAAACTCGCTTCGCTGCGTCAAACCGACGGGGACACACCATTTGATCAACTCCAAGTCGAAGCATTCATCGCCACCGTCGCTTCTGGTGATGCTGTTTCGCGTGTCCCGCAGGTTGGTGTGTTGATCGACTATCAAACGATTTGTGACGGGTTACACGCCACCAGTATTTGTGAACTTGATAACGGGATTCCGATCCCGGTCTCAACGGCACGCCGGTTGTGTTGTGATGCCAACGTGTTCCCAGTTGTGCTCGGCGGTGACGGCGAAGTTCTCGACGTCGGCCAATCGGTTCGGACTGCTACACCGGCGCAACGCAAGGCGTTGCGGGCGATGCATCGCACCTGCGCCCACCCAGGATGTCGAACCGTGATCGATGACTGTCGGATGCATCACGTCGAGTTCTTCCGTCACGGCGGCAAAACCTCGGTCAACAATTTGTTGCCGTTATGTGAGAAGCACCACCACCTCGTCCACGAAGGCGGCTGGAAACTCACCATGACCACCGGTCGGAGAGCCACCTGGCAACGACCAGACGGAACCATCTGGCGAACCGAACCAACCATCAACCGGCGGCCAAACCAACCATCCGAACAGCAACAGACGACACTCTGCTAGCCGAACCCACCCGAGAACCTCACCCCGAAATCCGGGGCGCTTCGGCGCGCCCCCGCCTCAGCTCAAAAGCCACCGGGTCAGAGGGCTCGATCGAGATGACGACCCTC